>CAZWPY010000010.1:42812-43976 GCA_964635475.1 uncultured Acidimicrobiia bacterium | reverse complement strand
ACGTTGCTCAGCCAACGACACGGGGTGATGACCAAACCGCCGCCGTGAGTCGAGCTTGTTGGGACCGAGGAGAGCCCCGGCCGAAGGGCGCACGTGCACGCCGCTCAGTAGTCATACCAGGGTGGCCGGTGCCAACGTCGCCGGGCGGTCGTCTAGGTCGTCTCCCGGAGGGACTGGCAGGTTGGGACCGATTCGAAGGCCGAGTCGAGTTCGGTCGGCGTGGCGAGTGGCCCGCTGACGTCTGTTGCTGCGACGCCTTGCTCCAGGACTGTCGCGATGTCGCGCGCCGAACGTGCGAGTGAGTCGGCGTCGGTGGCCTCGGTCGCGTCCACTCGGGTCAGCGCCGCGGCAAGCAGGTCGTGCACTTGCGCGACCTGCGCGGTTATCGCTGCCGCTGAGGCAGCGGACCCGTCGGCGGCCTGCGGAGCGCCGAGTGCCACGAGGTAGTCGCGCGCGGACGCCGACGCCTGCACTGCCCCGCCGAGGAACGTGACCAGCTGGTCGTGCACCGCCGTGGGGTCGTCGGCAGTGGCGAGCCCTGCCAACTGTTGGCCTTGCGCCTGCAGCTCAGCGAGCCACGCTCCCAAGGCCGCGCATGCAGAACTGGCCCACTCGCCTGGGTCGACGGGCCCCTTCGGCGAGCTCAGTGAACTCGACGCCGGGGAGTCGGAGCCCGATCGGCCCTTGCTGCACGCCGAGAACGTCAACGCACCGACAGCAACGGCCAGTGCGCCGCACAGGCCCCGGACAACCGGCCTCCGGCGAGCGTTCACGTGGCCGATAGGACCCGCGCCCGTGCGCGCGCTCAAACCCCGCTCGCTCGCGCCGGTCGCCATCGCCGCACAGTTTGGACCCAACGACCTCGACGATGTCGAGTCCAGCGTTCGAGCTGGGACTACTCGCCACCCTTTTGCACGTAGTTGCGGATGAAATCCTCGGCGTTTTCCTCCAAGACCTCGTCGATCTCATCGAGCAACTCGTCGAGTTCGGCCTTCAGTCGCTCCCCTTGGTGTGCAGGGGCGGCGTCGTGCGCAGGGGCAGCTTCGCGTTCGGTGCGGGGGCGCTGCTTCTGTTCACGTTCGGCCATACCGTTCCTCCGACTCTCATCGTGATTCCTAGTCCGCGTTCCTAGTCCGCGTTCCTAGTCCGCGTTCCTAGTCCGCG
>CAZWPY010000010.1:21124-42712 GCA_964635475.1 uncultured Acidimicrobiia bacterium | reverse complement strand
TTCCTAGTCCGCGTTCCTAGTCCGCGTTCCTAGTCCGCGTTCCTAGTCCGCGAGACGTTCTAGCAACTCCGCGGGTGACGCACACGCCGCGACCACCGCCCCGACGATGGCTCGAGTGCCCCGCGTCGGATCCATCATCGGGATTCGACGCAACGGGCCGCTGCCGACGTCGAGCACCACCGAGTCCCAGTTCGCCGCGACCACCGCGCGGGGCCAACGGCGCAGACACTCGCCCCGAAACCACGCGCGGGTGTCGTCGGGCGCCGCTACCGCACATTCCTGCGCCCGAACCGGATCGATCAACCGCCGCAACCCGAGCCGCTCGTAGGTCGAACGTTGCGGCCGCAGGTCGTGGTACTGCAAGTCGAGCGCGGCCAGCCGCGGATCGCTCCAGTCGCAATCGTGGCGTTCTCGGTACGCGTCGACCAGCCGATACTTGGCGACCCAGTCGACACAGTCGGCAGCGTGCTCGGGGTCGGCTCGCAACACGTCGATCACCTCGCGCCACAAGCTCACGGCACGAACCGCGTCGTCGTCGCCCAGTTCCTGAACCCCCCCACCCGACTCGACGTAGCTGGTCGCCGCATCACACAGGGCCTCCTGCACGTCGAGCCCGCTGTACTGACCCGACGGAAATCCAACCGTGGCCCGCAACGTGGGATCGCACGACACTGTGCGAATGGCACTCACCGGGTCGTCGGGCACGCCGAGAGGAATTGGGTGGTCGTCTTCGACCATTGCCAGCAGCAGCGCGGTGGTGGCCAGCTTGAGAAATGTGGCCACTTCCGAGCGATTCGCGTCACCCACAATCACGTGCAGCCGGCGAAAGCGACCCGGGTCCGCGTGCGGCTCGTCGCGAGTGTTCACGATCGGCCGCTTGATGGTGGTTTCCAGACCAACGGTTTCTTCCATGAAGTCGGCTCGTTGCGACAGCTGGAAGGCCGGCCGGCGCCCGCCTGGGTACCAGCTAGTGGGCGCCTCTGCGGTGACCTTGCCCGCACCGACGATGACTTGCCGCGTGACGAAGTGCGCCATTACGGCGCGCACGACAGCGTCGAAAGGAACCGAACGGGCGACGAGGTAGTTCTCGTGGCAGCCGTAGGAATTGCCTTTGCCGTCAGAGTTGTTTTTGTAGACGACGATCGACTGCCCCTCGGGCAGCAGCGCGGCGCTCAGGTCCATCGCCGCGCGCAAGACGTATTCGCCCGCCAGGTCGTAACGCGTCGCCTCCATCGGCGTGCGGCACTCGGGGCTTGAGTACTCCGGGTGCGCGTGGTCGACGTAGAAGCGTGCGCCGTTGGTCAACACTGTGTTGACCAAGTGACTCTCCAGGTCGGGCGTGCCAACCATGTCGAGTCCCGAGCGCGCATCACGACCGGGATGTTCGTCTTCGAAGTCCCATCCGACACGTTGGTTGCCGAGCCCCGCGTACGCGTTGACCAACACGCTGGAACTCGCGACCGGGTTCGAGTCCTTCGTTCCGCGGCGCACGACCCCATACTCGGTCTCGATCCCGCAGATCTTTTCTACCGCCACGCAACCACCCTGCTCGTTGCCTCGGACGCGCCGAGTGCTTCGAGCGCCATCGTGCCAGCTTTCACCGCACCGCCGTTGCGGCCACGTCAGCCCTCACGTGCCGAGCTGCGCACGACGTCGGGGTGGTAACACACGCCCTTCATGCCCAACATCTGCGCGGGCACACAACGGTTGGAATTGCGACAGCGTCGCGGCGTGTCGTCGCCGTCGACGAAGCGCACAGCCAAGTCGGGCTCGGCATAAAACGGACGGCCAATGCCGACCATGTCGGCCGCGCCCGAATCCAAAAGGCCATCGGCCTCGGCAACAGTTCGAATCCCCCCTACGGCAAAGACGGGGATCTTTACGGCCGCTTTGGTCGCTTCCACTCGTGATCGATTCCACACAGGGGCAAATCGCGCCGTGGCGCCGCCGGCGACGTAGCCCGCGCCGATCACCCCGCGTCGCCACCTGCTCGGCAGCGCCTTTTCAAACCGACTCTTCATCGATGGGTTACGCCACAACGACCAGGGCACGCCTCCCTTGGTGAGGGTCGCGTCGGGGAAGATCGACACGTGCACGGGCGTGACAGCGTCGAAACCCCACTCCTCGCACCAACGAGCCAGCTGCACACCGTCGTCCCACGACGTGCGCTTCGCCCACGGCGGGCCGGATTCCGCGATCGGCACCTTGACCGTGCAGGTGAAGTCGGCACCGGCCTCACGCGCAACCGACTCGCGGATTCGCCGCAGGATCTCGGCTCGACCGCGAGCGGATCCGCCGAATTCGTCCTCACGTCGGTTGTAGAACGGCGAGAGGAACTGGTCGAGCAACTTGGCATTGGCCGACGCGAGTTGGATTCCGTCGTAGCCAGCCTCACGCGCCCACGAAGCGACGCGGCCGTATTGCGTGATGAGCTCTTCGACGTCGTTTGTGCTTAAGACCTTGGTCGGCACCCCGCGTAAGGCCACACGCGACGAGCCCCGCGGCGAAGAGACAGCCCAAATCGGATCGACTCGCCGGCTCGCGTACGGCTCGTGCCACGCCTCCATCGCAAAGACGCCGCCGTGGCCCACTTGCAACCAAATGGCGGCACCTTGCTCGTGGACGGCATCGACCATCGGAGCCAGCGCCATCACGCGTTCTCGCTCATGCACGCAGGTCATGCCCGGAGACGTACGTCCTTCGCGGGCCAAACAGGCGGAGCCTTGGACGATGAGGCCGACGCCGCTGCGGGCATTGGCCACGAAGTGCCGTGCGTAGCGGCTCGCGGCTTGTGGGCCATCGCCAGCACCCTCCAAGACCGGCGCCCGATAGAGGCGGTTGCGCACCACCGTCGTTCCGCCGATCGACAAGCCACTAGTGAAGGTGCGCACGTTTGCCAGCGTAGGACCCCTACCCTTCCCGACGGTGTTTCCCCGGGTCCACGTCCGCACGGTCGTGAGTACCGGTCTCCTCGCTGCGATGGCGGTGACCTACGCGTGCGCCGCGGCACAGCACACCGATGGCTCGCAGGCGGATTCCACGGCGCGCAGCAGCACGACCACCCGACCCACAACCACCCGAACGGCAAGCACAACCACGACCAGCCTCGAACGCGCCGCGGCGCTCACATGGGTGCCGTGCGCCGCTGCCGATCTCGCGGGACTCGACTGCGCCACGCTCGATGTGCCGCTCGATCGCCACTCCCCCAAAGGCGCGATGGTGGCGCTGGCGCTCGTGCGCCACCGTGCCCGCGTTGCTGACCAGCGAGCCGGGACCGTCATCGTCACGCCCGGCGGCCCCGGTGCGAGCGGGGTGAGTTTCCTCAGCCAGTTCGTCGCGGGGCCTTCGACGGGTCGGCCCGGCGCGAGCGCGACGTTGCTCGATCGTTTCGACCTCATTTCGTATGACCCGCGCGGCGTCGGCCTCTCCGACCCGCTCGATTGCCACACCGATGCGCCCACCGAGCCGCCCGCTCCGACGGACCCGTCTCCGGAAAGCGCCGCTGACGTTGCGAAAACAGTGGCCGCCGCATCGGCCTCCGCTCGCTGGTGCGCAGGTCGCGCCGGTGCGCGGGCGGCGCACTTGGGCACGGTCGAAGGCGCCTGGGACCTCGAACGGATCTCGGCCTCGGTGGCCAGCGACCGGCTCGTCGTTTTGGCGTTGTCGTATGGGTCAGAGCTGGCGCTCGTACACCATCACTACTTTCCGCGACCCGACGTTTTGTATGTGTTCGACGCGCCGGTGACGCCGAACGCCGATCCCTACGTCCGGCGCGCGGCACAAGCGCAAGGATTCGAAGCCGCGTTCGACGCGTTTGTCCGCTGGTGCAGCTCGACGGCGTGCGCAGCAGGGCCCGATCCCCGAGCCACCTATCTCGCGGCCGAGGCCCTCGTCGACAAGGCGCCCTTACCCGGCACCGCCACGACGCCGTTGTCGGCCAACGTATTGCTGTCGGCCACGCTCGCAGCGATGTACTCCGAACGGCAATGGGACGCGCTCTCTCGTGGGCTTGCGGCCGCGGCTAAGGGCTCGGGAACCACGCTCGCTCGCCTCTTCGAACAGCAACAGCCCGCCGTCGTCGGCGGCGGCGCCGACAACGAGGCCGACATGTTGCGCGTGATCTCTTGCACCGACCGCGCCACATCACCCAATGCCGACGCGATCGCGTCGCTCGCCGACCAACTCGCGGCCGACGCTGCGCTCTTTGGTCGTTTCGTCGCGTGGCAGGAGGCGAGCTGCCTGGAGTGGACCGCGCTCGACCCGTTGCCTGTCACACGTGCACGACGTCCCATCAACGCCATCGTCATCGGCAGCACTGGCGATCCGGCCACGCCCTACGCGTGGGCGCTCGAACTTGCGAGAACGCTGGGTGCGCCGCTCATAACTCGCCAGGCCAACACCCACACCGCGTACTCGTTTTCGCCCTGCGTTCAATCGGCCGTCGACGCGGCGCTGCTGAGTCGTCAGCTCCCCGACAATCTCGAGTGCGACTGACACGGCCGCCGCAACCCGCGGCGATCTCTCCGCGTACCTTTCCTCCGCGCACCCCGGCCACCCAGTAGCTTCACTGCGCCATGGCCAGCCTTCTCGCCCTGCTGTCCGCCGCGAGTTGGGGTTCGGGCGATTTTCTCGGCGGATACGCGTCGCGGCGCGGCGCCAAACCTGGCGTCGTCATCGTGTGGGGGCTACCGCTGTCGTTGGCTGTGCTGGCGCTGGCTGTCGCCATCGATCGCAACGCCTCGCCACACCCGTCAGACATCGCATGGGGACTGGCCGCCGGCCTGGTTGGTTCCATAGCGTTGAGCGCGTTCTACAAGGCGCTGGCGATTGGACCGATGTCGATCGCCGCGCCGGTCTCTTCGGTGACCAACGCACTTGTGCCATTCAGCTTCGGCGTAGCGACCGGCGACGCGCTCGGCGCTGTCGCGCTGATCGGTGTCGTCTGTGCTCTCGTCTCGGTGGTCGCGGTGAGCCTCGACCCCGATCCTGCGGCTGGCGATGTGGGCGACGCGCGGCGCTGCATCCCGTGGGCGTTGGCGGCTGGTGTTGGGTTTGGCGCCTTTTTCGTCTTGATCGACCACACCTCAAGCGACGCGGGCCTGTGGCCGCTGTTGGGCGTCAAGGCCTCGTCGGGCGCGGTCCAACTCGCATGGGCCTACCGGAGTCGGACCTCGTTGCGTTTGCCCCGCGACCAACGACAGCTCTCGATCGCGTCGGGACTCTTCGACGCCGGCGCCAACGGACTCTTCCTCTTCGCGAGTCGGCGAGGGCAGCTCAGCCAAGTGGCGGTGTTGGCGTCGCTGTACCCGGTCGCGACGGTGTTGTGGGCCCGAGTCGTGTTGAAGGAACGGCTCGGCACGTCGCGTATGGTCGGACTCGCCGGTGCACTCGGAGCCGCGATACTGCTGGGAACTGCGTAACGACCGCTCCCGTGGCCCGAGCGCTCGGCAGTGCGGCTCGAGAGGCATTTCACGATGGACACAACACCGGGACCCGGCGCCCTTTTCGACCTTCGCGACAAGGTGGCGCTCGTCACCGGCGCGAGCAGGGGTTTGGGTGCGGCAACCGCAGTGCGGCTCGCGGAACTGGGCTGCGACGTCGTGCTCACGTACCGGCGACAGGCCGACGCGGCCCAGGCAATCGCTGACGAGGTGCGAGCGGCCGGCCGGCGGGCGTGGGTGACACAACTCGACCTTGGCAACCCTGAGATCGCCGTCGGAGATCCCGGCTCGATCGAGGCAGTTTTTGCCGACGTCGACGCAGGGCCCGGCGCGCTTGACATCCTCGTGGCCAACGCGGCAGCGACCAGTTTCCGGCCGCTACTCGAGACCGAGGTCCGTCACGTCGAACGCACCTTCGCCATTTCGGTCACCGGCTTTCTGCGAGCGGTCCAGCTCGCGGCGCCGCTCATGGAGCGTGCTGGCGGTGGGCGAATCGTGGCGGTCTCGGGTGCCGATACCCAAACGTGGATTCCCGCACACGGGATCCTCGCTGGCGCGAAGGCAGCGATGGAGACCTTCGTGCGTTACTTGGCGTGCGAATTGGGCGAGCACAACATTTCTGTAGTCGGCGTCACGCCCGGCTGGATCTCCGGCGAGTCACTACAAAAGATGTTGGGCCCGCTGTACCCCGCGGCGGTGAGAAGCGAGGAGCGCAGCCATCCGTTGCGGCGAGCGGCCACACCTCGCGATATCGCTGAGGTGGTGGCGATGTTGTGCACACCGGCGGCGACGTGGGTGTCGGGCAACATGGTCACCGCCGACGGCGGAGGAATCTTTGCCTTTTGCGGGCGCTACACCGCAGCGACGGCGGCCGAAATCCTCTCGAGTGTCGAGGTCGACCTCGCCGAGGCGCCGTCGGTGCCGAGGTATTCGTGAGGCCTCGATGAGCTATTCGTTGCTCGCTGCGACCACTCCACGTCGAGTTGAACGTGACGGTTTCGAAGTCGACATCGACAGTTCGTGGAACGTGATTCTCGGCCCCAACGGTGGGCTCGTGACCGCCGCATTAGTCCGCACAGCACAACAGCGTTTCGGTTTGCCAGTGCGTTCGTTGACCGCGCACTTCATGCGGCCGCCGGTCGGACCCGTGATCGCGAGGTTGACCACCCGCGAGATCCGTTCAGGGCGCACGATCACGACGGCGGCAGTCGAGCTGTGGGCACACGACAAGTTGTGCGTGACCTCGCTGCTCGCCCTTGGGCCCGACCGCCCGAGTGCGGAGTTCGACGACTCGCGCCGGTCGCTCGCGGCAATGCCGACCCACTGGCCACCGGCAGCATTCGATACAGATGTGGTCCCATTCCGTCGGTACTGGTCGATCGTCCCGACACTGGGGCGCGAATCGCCCGCCGGGCACACGCCAAGCGCTCCCGCCACACAAGCGATCGCGGGCGGCTGGATGCGCCCGAGCAGCGGCGAGCGCGTCGACGCAGCCGCGGCGGCCGCGGCCCTCGATGGGTGGTGGCCGGCGTTGTTCAACGTCATGGCCGACCCTGGGCCGGTGCCCACGATCGATCTCACCGTCCACTTCCGTCGCGCAATCGACTGTGAGGCAGTGTTCATCGAGTCGCGGACGGTGCTGCTCGCCGATGGTTATCTCGACGAAGACGCCCGCGTGTGGTCACCGGATGGGAGACTGTTGGCACAGTCCCGCCAGCTCGCGGCGGCCTTTCAGCCGACACGATCTGCTCCCGTAACCACTGGAGGCCGAGATGACCATTCCGGCTGACACTCCCACCGAGCACCCACAAGCCCGCACCCCACAACACGAACAAACCTCCGGCGACGGAGTTGTGCCCGCCGGTGGGCGGGCGATGCGTTTTGGTGCAATGGCGCCCGCAGCTGAGCTTTTGCCACAGGTCCTGCCGAGCGAGCGCCTCGGGAGCACGGGCGTGATGGTTCCCGAATTGCGGCCGGCGATCCGACAAATCGCGAACGTGCCCAACGCCGCGACCGTGGTCGGGGCGCTCGCGTACCCGGTGTTGATCCTCGCAGCGGCAGCGTGGCTCGGCCACCCTCTCGCGTATGTGGGGGCCACGATCCTGCTCGGCTCGGCCTTTGCCCGGCTGGCAATTCTCACCCACGAAGCTGCCCACCGGCTTTTGTTCTCGGTTCGCCCGCTCAACGACTTCGTCGGCCGTTGGTTACTGGGCAACATCGCGATGATCCCGTTCTCCATCTACCGCCGAGCGCATTTCGCCCACCACCGCGAGGAATTCGGCCCCAACGAACCCGACCTCGGGCTCTATGCCGACTACCCCGTTTCCCCGCAGTCGTTCCGCCGTAAGTTGCGCCGCGACCTCACCGGTCCCTCGGGCTGGGCCAATCTCAAACCGCTGCTGTTGGCCATGCGCCGCCCCGCCAGCGCCCGCATCGCCGCTCCGATCCTGCTGACACAAGCCGCGATCTTCGGGCTCTGCCTCGCGATCGGGTACCCGTGGCTGTTCATCGTGTGGATCGGTGCGTGGCTGACGTCGTGGCGTTTCCTCAACCGGTTGCGCGCCATCGCCGAACACGGCGGGATGCGCGCCGACAGGGACCGGCGCGCCACCACTCACGTCGTTGCCCAAAGCCGGCTCGCGAGCTTCTGGATCGCGCCGTACAACACCGGCTATCACTTGGCCCACCACGTCGACATGGGCGTGCCGTGGCGCAATTTGCCCCGCTACCACGGCGAGCTCGTGGCCGCGGGCTACGTTCCCGACGCGTTGACGTGGCCGTCGTACCGAGAGCTGTGGCGGGCGTTGCGCACTCCCGCCGCACCCGCCAGCAGCGGCGCCTGAATCAGGCCTGCCCGGGCTGAGTCAGATCTGGTCTGCCGGGGACGCAAGCTCGGCCACCCGGGCCTGTGAGTCCAACGCGGCCGAGCGAAAGATCCCGCTTGCCATAAACGACCGTTCCGCGTCACGACGAGCCGAATAAATCTCGGCCCGTGCGCCCCACGCGGCGGGATTGTCGGGCTCAGCGGCGGCGGCGAACTCGACCAAATGCGTGGCAAGTCGCAGGTCGCCGGCCTCGGCCAGTTCACGTGCGCGGGCAATCACCGCTGCCGCGCCGCCGCTGAGCGCGACCACCTCCGCGCTCACCTGCGCGTCGGGCGCGGGCTTGAGGTGAGCCGGATTGCCGTCGTACCAGCCGCCGTAGAGCCGCCACAGATTACGAACGACGAACTCGGGTTCGTCGTAGGTGGGCGCCAGGTACGGCAACGACGCGAGTTCCTCGGGGAGTCGCACTGTGTGGATCACCTCGTCGAGCCGCGCGCCCGCGTTCATCAACGTCAGCACTTGCTCGTGTAGCGACTCCAGCGCCGAAGCGGTGTTGAGCAAGACCGCAACCACGTCGTCGCGCCCGCCAATCGCCGGGCCGTGCGCGGGCAGCAACAACTCGGGCTCAAGCGCGGCCATGGCGCGCAGCGCGACGGCCCACTCCCACGCAAAGCGCTGCACTTTCTGCGGATTTCCCGCGTTGGGAAACTGCCAAATGAACAAGTCGCCGACACACACCGCACGCACGTCGGGCACCCACGCCCAGGTGTGGTCGTCGGTTTCTCCACGTGCGTGCGCAAGTTCAAAGGTGCGGCCGCCAACGTCGAGCCGCAAACGATCGGAGTAGGACTGGTCGGGGTAACGAAAGTCCGACGGGAACATCGGCATCGGCAAACGAAACTGCCGTTGATTGATCACGCCGTTGTAGCCATTGGTGAGCTGATACCTGTCGAACCGTGGCGCGACCAAGTCGTGGCCGACAAAACGGATCGTTTGCCCACCGGCGTTTTCGGCCTCGGCCTCAAACACGGCGGCGCCCGTGGTGTGATCGACGTGCCCGTGGGTGTACACCGCGGTGTGCGTCGGGGCACTCGACCACGTCCGCAAGTTGACTAACGCGCCGGGCGCGAACAGCTCGTGGCTGACGTCGAACAGCACCAAGCCGTCGTCGGTATCGAAAGCGACGACGTTGCTGAAGGCCTCGACCAGCGCCACGCGGTCGCCGACCTCGTCGACGCCGCTTTGGGTCGCCAGCCCACTAATCGACGGTGCTTCGGCTCCGCTGATCCATCTCGCCGATCTGTCGAGCATCTCGCTCACGCGTTCTCCTTTGGCATCTCGCTCACGCTTTCTCCTTCGGCCCGTGCTGCTCGCATGCAACTGAAACACGTTCTCATCGGCGCGTCTAGCGTTTCGTCCTCGTGTTGGCCGAGCCGGTCTCGACTTCACCCGTGCCGCGCCCGCGCAACACCCGACGACGGAGGACCTGGTGACGACAAAGCTGCTCGAAGGCTTGACAGTTATCGAGAATTCGCTGCTCGGACCCGGATTCGTCGGCACGTTCCTCGCCGACCTCGGGGCAGACGTGATCAAAGTGGAATCGCCCGCCGGCGATTACATCCGGCAGATGACCTGGCCGATCGTTGAGGGCGTCTCGCTGCTACACCTGCACACCCACCGCGGCAAGAAGTCGATCACTCTCGATCTGAAACGACCCGAGGGCCGCGAGCTCTACCGCCAGCTCGTCACCAAGGCCGACGCGGTCATCGAGGCGATGCGGCCCGGCTCGCTCGACAAACTGGGACTCGGATTTTCCGATCTCGCGCAGATCAACCCGAGGATCGTTTTGGTGACCATCAGCGGTTATGGGATGACCGGCCCCTACAAGGACATGCCGAGCCACGGCATCGCGTACGACACATGGGCCGGTCTCATCAAACCCGTAACCGACGACGACGGGTTTACCCACATTCCCCCCGACATGCCCAACATCGGGATCAATACCGGCCCGATGCTCGCGGCCGTAGGCCTGTTGGCCGCCGTGCTGCACGCACGTGCCAGCGGCCAGGGAACGCACCTCGAAGTGGCCCAGTCCGACGCAGCCGCCTACACCGACTGGTACCGGATTGAGTCGTTTCGCGCCTACGAACGCCCCGACACCGAGGTGACCGGAAACCCCTCCGACAACTACGTCCGGCGCCCACCCGGGCTGGCCGGGATGTGGGACGGCGTTCGTTACCAGATCTACGAGTCAGCCGACGGTTACGTGTTGTTTATGGCCTCCGAACAAGCTTTTTGGCGCAACTTCTGCGCGGGCGTCGATCGTATGGATCTCTTCGAGCGTTGGCCGGGGGCGACGTACGCCGACCACGCAACCGGCAATCGCGAGCTGCAACGAGAACTGCGCGACATCTTTCGCACCCGCACCACAGCGCAGTGGCTCGAATTTGGAGACGAGCACAACACCACTCTCGCTCCAGTGAACACCTCGGCCTCGATCGGTAACGACCCGCAGTTCCACGATCGCCTGGAGTGGCTGCCGGCCTCGGCAGTTGGCTGTGACCAGCTGCCCTTGCCCGTGAAAATCGTCGGCGAACCAACGCCCGCTCCGCCGTCGAAGGCGCCCACCGTTGGCCAGCACAATGAAGAGGTCGTCCGTCAGCTGGGCTACTCCCAGCAGCAGTACCAGGATCTGCTCGCCGCAGGCGCGTTCGGTCCCAACGCTGCGCGCTGAGTCCCCGGCGCTGAGTCGCCGGCATGTCACCACCACCGCCAGGAGTTCACAAGATGAGGGCACGACCATAAAAACAACACTGGATTCACGAGACGGCCTCGGCGGTGTGGTGTTGGCCACCACGTACTGGGAGCCCGACGAGGAAGTGGCGACCCGCGGCGCAGTGGTGCTCGCGCACGGCTACGCAGAACACCACGGCCGCTTCGCAGCGGTCGCCGACGTGCTCACCAACAGCGGCTTCGCGGTCGTCACACACGACGCGCGGGGACACGGTTCGTCCACCGGTGTCCCTTTCGGGGTGATCGACAATTTCGACTCGTTGGTCACCGACTTCGTCGGCCTCGCGCGTCACGCGCAGCAGCGCTACCCCAACATGCCGACGTTTCTCTACGGGCACTCCATGGGCGGGCTGGCCGTTTTGCGCGCCGCCGAACGCGGCGAACTCGACGTCGCCGGGATAGTCCTCACCAGCGCGGCGGTCGTCGCGGCCGAGTCGATCCCCGGCCCCTTGGTCGCCGTCGCCAACGTGCTCGGCAAGCTGGCGCCCGGGCTCAAGACGATCGCTCTCGAACAGGGCGCAATTTCGCGCGTCGAGCAGGTCAACGAGGCCTACGACGCCGACCCACTCGTGTACCGCGGCAAAATCACCGCCGGAACCGGCCGCGAGATGAACATCGCGATGAAGCGCGCCGTCAAAGACCTCGCGCGGATCGACTGCCCGATCCTCGTCTTGCACGGCACGGCCGATCGTTTGACTGCTCCGGCTGGGTCGCTCGCGGTGATCCGCGGCGTGCGCAGCGCCGACGCCGAGATCCGGCTGTTCCCTGGCGCGTTTCACGAGCTGCACAACGAGCCCGAATCCGCCGACGTGCTGTCGTACGTCACCGACTGGCTCCTTCGCCACCTGCCTGCCACCGCCTGAGCGTCGGCCTGCTCTCAGGCGGCTGCGGACGATACCGTTGCCGATGTGTTCGACATAGTGATTCGAAATGGCACCGTCATCGATGGCACGGGCGGGCCCGCCCGCCGGGCCGATGTTGGAATAGTCGGCGACAAGATCGTCGCGGTTGGAACCGATCTCGGTCCCGCGACTCGAGAGATCGACGCCGCGGGCCTGCTGGTGACACCCGGATGGGTCGACATGCACACGCACTACGACGCGCAAATTACGTGGGACCCGTACCTCACTCCGTCGGGTTGGAATGGCGTGACGACCGTGGTGATGGGCAACTGCGGCGTCGGTTTTGCCCCCGTCGCGCCCGACCAGCACGACTGGCTCATCGAACTTATGGAGGGCGTCGAGGACATCCCCGGAGCAGCGATGCACGAGGGCATCCAGTGGGAGTGGGAGTCGTTTCCCGAATATCTCGACGCGTTGTCTCGCCGCGAAGCCGTGTGCGACTTCGCTACCCAGGTCCCCCACGGCGCTCTGCGTGCGTACGTCATGGGCGATCGTTCGGTTGGTGGCGTTGCGACGGACGCCGACATCGATGCAATGACCAGTGCGGTCGCCGAAGGGTTACGGGCCGGTGCGCTCGGCTTTTCCACCTCACGCACGCCGCTGCACAAGTCGATCCACGGCGAGCTGGTTCCCGGCACCGATGCCGCTGCCACCGAGCTGTACTCGATCGCGCACGCGATGAAAGACGTCGGATTCGGCGTATTTCAAGGCGCTATCCATCACCCCGACGTGCCCTCGCAGTTCGGGTGGATGCGTGAGGTCGCGGCGATCACGGGCGGCAACGTCACGTTCAACTTCAGCCAGACCGACGAGGCGCCGCAGTTGTGGCGTGAGGTGCTCGACCTGCTCGATCAGGCGCACGCCGACGGGCTCGACATAACCGGTCAGGTGGCGGGGCGGCCGATCGGCATCTTGATGTCGTGGGACGGCACTGCGCACCCCTTCGCCACCCGTCCGAGCTGGGGCCAAGCCGCGATGGCCGACCCGGCCGCACGGCGCGCGCTGGTGGCCACGCCCGAGTTTCGTGCCCAGCTCTTGGCCGAGCAGCCAGTCGAACTCTCCCCCTTCATCACGTTCATCACGACGTCGTGGCACAAGATGTGGCCCTTCACCGGCGACACCAGTTACGAACCCGACCCGACCGGAACCGTCGCCGCGATAGCCGAGCGCGAAGGCCGCGACCCCGCCGAAGTGGCCTACGACCACCTCTGCACCGAGGGCGGCAAAGGAATCCTCTACTTCCCCTTGTTCAACTACTCCGACCAGACGCTCGACCCGCTGTGGCAGCTCCACCAACATCCGCGCACTCGTATGGGCCTCGCCGACGGCGGCGCGCACTGCGCGTCGATTTGCGACGGCTCGATGCCCACGTTTATGGCGAGCTTTTGGAGCCGCGACCGCTCACGGGGAGCAAATATCGCGCTCGAACACATCGTCCATCGCCAGACCCAACAGACCGCGGCGCACTATGGGCTACTCGACCGTGGCGTGATCGCTGCGGGCTATCGCGCCGACATCAACGTGATCGACTTCGCCGAACTCGGCGTCGAACACCCCGAGATGGCCTGGGATCTACCCACGGGCGCAAAACGGTACGTCCAACGTGTGCGTGGTTATCGAGCGACGTTGTGCCGCGGAGTACTCGTTGCCGACAACGGTGAGTTCACTGGCGAAACGCCGGGCCGACTCGTGCGCGGTCCGCAGCCAGCCCCCGCCGAACAGCTCGCCCCCGTGTCCGTGGGGTGACAGCCGCTGTCGAAAAATCCGCCGGCGACGATCCGACGGCCGGTCTCGTTGAGCGGCTGCTCGCCGGATCCGGCGGCGAGATCGGCCGGGCGCAGGTTGGTGCCGAGCTCGCGGGGCTGCTCGCGGGCGACAGAGGCGCCACCTACTGGGAGCAGCTCGTCGAGGCGGTCCAATCGCTCGACGCGGCTGCCGCGATCGAGCCGGCGACGATCGTGCGCCGGCTGCTGCACGGTGGCGCGCTGAGGTTGTCGTTAGCTCGTGAACAGTTTCGTTCCGCTCGTGGCGCCGCCGGGTCGGCGAGCGACACGTGGGCGGGGCTGGGTCACGCGCTCGACGCGGTACTCGCGACGGCGCTGCATCCCGCGCAACTCGTTCTACGCCGCCTCGCGGCCACCGATTCTGAACACGTCTTGGAGCAGGTCCGCGCCGGCGATGTCGTGCACCCTCCGGCGAACCTTCACGATGTTGCGTCGCGCCTCGGCCCCGGCCGGGAGATCTTCGTGTTCACGACCCCCACAGAGCCCGATGAATCGCTCGCATTTGTCGAGGTTGCGCTCGGCCGCGGGGTTCCCGGTTCGATCCACGACATCCTCGCCGGCACGCAGGAAAGTCCTGTTGCGCCCGACACCGCCACCTTCTACTCGATCAACAGCACCCGGCCGCTCTTGCGCGGGACCCCCTTTGGTCCTCACTTGATCGCTCGGACGGCGGCGGCGCTCGCCGCGCTTTACCCCACGCTCTCGCGTTGGGTCACGCTCAGCCCCGCGCCGAACCTCGCCCGCTGGCTCACCGAAAACGAACCGGCGCTCGACGAGCAACTGAGTCGATTGCGCGCGGTCGACGGGCGCTCACCTAGCGAGCTCGACCACGCGCTCACACAGGCGGCGACTCGTTACCTGCTCGCGACCTCGCCGGGCGGGCGACGGCTCGTCGACCCCGTGGCTCGTTTCCACCTCGGCAACGGCGCGCTGTTGTGGCGCATCAACGTCGGAGCTAATCGCGCCGACTACGGCTGGCACGAAAGCCGCGGCGTCATGGTCAACTACCTCTACGACCTCGATCTCGCCGGCGTGCGTGCCGAGGCCGCCGCCGCAGGCAACCCAGCCGCGGCGCCCTCGTTGCGCCCGCCGCCCCCGCAGTGACGGCTCCCCCGCTCGGCGCGGCGCTGCGGTTCGAGCCCACACGAATCGAGCGGGTCGACGTCGCAACCCAGCAACTCACGCTCCGCGAGCCGCACCAGGCTTCCTGGGGAGTGATGCACGAGCGCCACGTTGCGTACGTACACGTCGTCACCGAGGCGGCTGATGGCTGGTCCGAGTTGGCCACCCTCGACGAGCCTCGATATCAGCCCGACTGGACGGCCGCCGCGATCACGCTGATACAAGACCTGGTCGGCCCGCGCCTTGTTGGGGTGTCGGCCACGTGGCTCGACGTGTACCGCCAGCTCAGCTCTGAGATCGCGGGCAATCATCCCGTGGTCGCGGCCGTGGCCGACGCGATGCTCGACGCGCAACTTCGGGCCCGGGCAACGTCGCTGGCCGCTGCGCTCGGCGTGGCGCGGGGCCCGCGATGGGGACTCACCGCGTCGTGGACTGATCCTGGGCTGCTCGACCGGCTCGCCGCGGCACAAGAAGTGGGCCTCGGCCGGCTCAAGCTCAAGTTGAGCGTGGGTGATGTCGACCGTGGCGACGAGGTGCTCGCAACCATCGATGTCATTCGTGAGCAGGCGCCCGCTGTGATCCTTGCCATCGACGCCAATGGCCGCCTCGCGCCCGACCCGGCAACGATGGGCCTGTTGCGCGCCCTTGCTCGCGCCGGAGTGACGGCGATCGAGCAGCCGTTCGCGCCGTCGAACTGGGCCGGCGCCCGGGAGTTGGCACAACACTTAGGCGACTCAGCGACCTTGGTCGTGGCCGACGAGGCCGCATCGCACCCCGATGCGGTGGCTGCGTTGCTCGATCACTACGCGGCCACGGCGATCTGCATCAAACCAGGTCCACTTGGCGGGATAGCCGCCGCCCTGGCCGTGGTCGAGGCATGTCGCGCTCGTAGTGTGCCGCACTGGTGTGGCGGCTTACTCGAAAGCAGCGTCGGCCGCGCGTGCCTGGTGAGTCTCGCAGCGCTTACGCCCGACACGCCCGTCGACTTTGGGCCCTCGTCGGGCTACTACACCAACGACGCGTCGGCGCCAACGCTGCTCGGGCCCGACGGCCGTTTGGCGCTGTGGTTCGAGCCAGGGATCGGGCCAGCGCCCGCACTGCCAGCGCCCGCACTGCCGGCGTCGTGATCACCCCGGGTTCGGCGGCGCCGAGCTACGTCTTTTCTTCTTGACCGAGCTATTTCTTTCTTCTTGCCGGGCTACTTCTTTTTCTTTTTGCCAGCAGTGTCGGTGAGCCACGCCTCGGTCGCGTCGAACTCCTGCTCGACCTGCGCCTGCAGTTGCCCCTTCAATGCGCCCGCAATCTTCTCGCCCACGAGCGGAACCTTCACCTTCAGCTCAAGGCTGACTGTGTAGTCGCAGGACTGATCCCCGGTGGGGCGAAGATCCGTTGTTCCGGCCGACTCGGCAGGAACACCTTTGATGTCGACGGTGAACCGACCGCCATAGGTGCCGTCGCCCCGATCGGCCCAGTGGTCTGTCGAGGTCACGGTGTTGACGGGCGACAGGAACTTCTTCGCGATCGACGGGACGTCCATCTCGACCTTACGTTGAAGCGTCAAGTCGAGCGAGGTCGCGGTGACCTTGCTCTCCACGACCTCGATATCGGTGTGGCCCATCCGCGCGAATTTGGCCACGTGGGAATCGGGATTGTGGAACATCGCCCACACCACGTCGATGGGATAGGCGAACGAGTGCGTCAAGCTGAACTTCATAGAGATGACACCATAGGTCGGTGAGCCAGTCCCACGCCGTCTACCGCCGCGGCCTCGCCGAACCCGATCAAACTCTGGCCGACGTCGTTGCGTCACTCGATGACCCGGACGCATTTGCGTGGATCGAGCTCGAGGAGCCCTCGGCGCAGCACATGACGATGTGGGCCGAGGCGCTCGGGCTGCCGGACCTCGCTGTCGAAGACGCGATCCACGCGCACCAGCGGCCGAAAATCGAACGCCACGGCGACACCGTCTTTGTCTCCCTAAAAACCGCCACCTACGTCGATCCGCAGGAGGTCATCCGCCTCGGTGAGGTCATGGCCTTTGTCGGCGACGGCTATTTGCTCACCGTGTCGCACGGTGCCGATGCCGAGTTGCTCACCGCTCGTGCCGTTCTCGACGAGGCGCCGCTGCACGAACGCCGTCACCCGGTGGAGGCGTTGTATCGAGTCGTGGACGAGATCGTCGACGGATACCTCGCGGTCTTGCCAAAACTCGACGTCGACATCGACGAAATTCAAGGCACCGTTTTCGACGGCTCGCGGCAGTTGCACACCGAACGGATCTTCCGCCTCAAACGCGAGGTCTTGGCTTTTCGCCAGGCAGTCGAACCGCTCACGGTGCCCCTCAGCGATCTCTTCGCGTCGCTCGAACTCGACTCAGGCAGCTTCAGCGCGGGTCTGCCCGCACGATTTCGCGACATCCACGACCACGTCTTGCGAGTGGCGACACACCTCCGTGGCGTCGACTCCTTGCTCGACAGCGCGCTGGCCGCACACGCAACCCACGTCGGGATGCAACAAAACGAGGACATGCGCAAGATCTCGGCGTGGGCCGCGATCGCCGCGGTACCAACGGCGGTCGGCGCGATTTACGGAATGAACTTCGAGCACATGCCTGAGCTGTCGGTTTCGTGGGGCTACCCGACCGCACTGGGGGCGATGGCGCTGGGATCTTTCGCCCTGTACCGGACCTTCAAACGTCGCGGCTGGCTGTAGTAACCACCCGCCGCGACGTCTGCGGCCCTTCATGAAGCCTTAGTCCTCGAGGACGAACGTGACCTTGAGGGTGACGCGATAGGCCGTGACTTTGCCGCCGTCGACGACCACGCTTTGATCCTTCACCCACGCGGCCGACACGTTGCGCAACGTCTTATCGGCACGTCCGATGGCGTCCTCAATAGCGTCTTCGAAGGATTTCGGCGATGAGGCAATGACTTCAGTTACCCGGGCAATAGACATGTCTGTTCTCCTTGCGCGACACCCGTAGAGGTCGCGTGTGTTGTGTGTAAACGCTGGCGCGCCTGTACGCGACACCGCGTTAGGGACTTCCGTGCCCGGGCTCGGGTCGCGAGTTCGCTCTCCCGCACCCGCAGCCGCACCCGCCACCCCGGCCTTGCGCCGCTGCCCAGCCACCCGTGCGCTCGGCTACGTTTCGGCCATGCACGCATTGCGTACACCCGATTCCGCCTTTGTCGACCTGCCCGGGTACCCATTTGCGGCCCACTACGCAGAGATACCCGACGGCGACGGCGCGATGTTGCGCGCGCACTACCTCGACGAGGGGCCCGCCGACGCGCCGCCCACGTTGCTGATGCACGGCGAGCCATCGTGGAGCTACCTGTATCGCCACATGATCCCGCCGCTGGTTGCCGGCGGCTTACGTTGCGTCGCGCCGGACCTCATCGGGTTCGGCAAGTCAGACAAACCCTCGCAGCGCGACGACTACACCTACGCGCGTCACGTCGAATGGATGCGCGCGCTGCTGTTTGACCACCTCGACCTCACCGACATCACGCTGGTGTGCCAAGACTGGGGCGGGCTGATCGGTCTGCGCCTCGTGGCTGAACATCCGCAACGGTTTTCGCGGGTGGTGGCGGCCAACACCTTCCTCCCCACAGGCGACAGGGACCCCGGCGAAGCCTTCCTCGCGTGGCGCAACTTTTCGCAGACGGTCGAAACGTTTCCCACCGGGGCAATCATCAACGGCGGCTGCACGACCGACTTGCCCGACGACGTCAAGGCCGCGTACGACGCCCCTTACCCCGACGAGACCTTTAAGGAAGGCGCACGCCAGTTCCCTGCACTCGTGCCTGCGGTGCCCGATGACCCGGCCGCGCCCGCAAACCGCAAAGCGTGGGAGACGCTCGTGAGGTTCGACAAGCCGTTTCTCTGCGCGTTCTCCGATAGCGATCCGATAACCCGCGGCGCCGACCGGTTCCTGCGTGAACTGATTCCCGGCTGTGCAAACCAGCCGCACACCACCATCGTCGGTGGCGGCCACTTCCTCCAAGAGGACCGCGGGCCCGAACTGGCCCGCGTCGTGCTCGACTTCATCGCGGCCAACCCGACCTAAGGAGCGACGCCTCCCTCGGAGCGACGGCAGCTGTCGGGGCCGGCTCCCGGTACCCGCGGTCTGGGCCGGCTCAGGTCAGGTGCGCGGCTCTGGAGTCCAGCCTGGGGCAGAAAACAGGTGCGCGAGCTTCGTTCGCCAGCCCTTCGCGCGCCACGCGTCACGAAGGACCGCCCGGTACTCGTGCCAGGCAATTTCCCAGAGGACAAACGTGTGGATGTTTTTCGTCAGGCCGTAGGCGACCGGCGCACGTTCGGGCTCGAAGGTGCCGAACACCTTGTCCCAGACAATCAAGATCCCGCCGTAGTTGCGGTCGAGGTACTCGCGGTTCGACCCGTGGTGCACCCGATGGTGCGACGGCGTATTGAACACGGCCTCAAACCACCGCGGCAGGCGGCCGATCGCCTCGGTGTGGAGGAAGAACTGGTAAATCAAGTTGAATCCACCCGCAAGCATCAGCAGGTGCGGCCGCACGCCCAACAACACCACGGGTGGCAAACACAACAGGGCCGACAGCGGCAGCCACGGCTGGCGCAGCGCGGTAGTGAAGTTGTAGCGCTCGCTCGAATGGTGATTCACGTGTGCGGCCCAAAAGATGCGCCGTTCGTGGCTAATGCGGTGTTCCCAGTAGTACGCGAAATCCCAGCCGATCATCGCGACGACCCACGCGACAACCCCGGTCCCGAGATCGATCAGCCGCAAGCGCCACAGTTGTTGCGCCAACTCGAAGAGCACGACGTTGAGCAAGCCGACCGTCGCCACGCTGACCAGGCCCATCTTTAAGCTGGCCCATGAATCACGGCGCTCGAATCCCGCTCGCCGCAGACCCTGCCCCTGCTGGCGAGCAACGATCCGCCGTTCCACGACGATCGCGGCGAGGTAACCGGGGATAACCACCAGCTGCGGGTCGACCGACACGGCGTGAGTGTAGGTCGCACGTGTTGCCGCCGACCTGGAGCGCTCGGCGCGGCTCAGGTGCCGTCGAACGCGTCGATCAACTTGAGCAGTGCCTGTTCGACGATTTCAGGTGGCCCGGGGTGAATCCAGATCTGTCCTGTCGCGGCTTGGTCGGCGGTCAGGCCAAGGTGCATAAAGCCGACAAGTTGCTGAACCAACGTCGCTGCCAGGTGCCCGTACACGTGTGCGCCGAGAATCTGGCGAGTACGCGGATCGCCGATCAGCTTCACGAAGCCCTCGTCGTCCTCAAGGGCCCACCCGTAGGCCGCGTCGCTGTAGGGATGTGTGATCACAGCGACCTCGATTCCCTCAGCGCGAGCGGCCCGTTCCGTCAGGCCGACGGCGCCCACTTGTGGACTAGCAAACACCGCGTGCGGTGCGGGCCGCGAGTCGAACGGCATCGGGTCGTCGGGATGCAGGAGGTTGTGAGCCAACACTCGCGCCTCACCGTTGGCCATGTGTTTGAGCTGGTGGCGGCCGTTGACGTCGCCGAGCGCCCACACACCCTCGACGTTGGTTCGGCCGAAGGCGTCGACCACCACGGCGCCGCGTTTGTCGAGCTGCAAACCCGTCGCCACCGCGTTGAGTTGATCCCCGTTTGGGACTCGCCCGACCGCTGCCAGAACCACGTCGACCTCACGGACAATCTCGCCGTCGTCGGTAGCGATCCGCAGCGCCGCGCCACGTCCCGTCTCGGCGGCGCCGAGGACCGTTGCGTTGAGCACGACGTCGAAGCGCTGCCTCGCGCTGGCCGTGAAGGCCCGCGAGACCTCCTCGTCCTCGGCCGCCAACAGGTACGGCCCCCGATGCACGAGCGTCACCTGCGAGCCGAGGCCGCCGAGAACGTGAGCCATCTCGGCCGCGATGAACCCGCCGCCGACAATCGCCACTCGCTCGGGCAGCTCCGGTAATCGCATGACCGTGTCTGATGTGACCAAACGTTGCGGCTTGAGGCCCTCGATCGTGAACGGGGCCGGTCGAGCGCCGTTGGCCAGCACGATCTGTCGGCCACGGATCAAGGTCGTGCCGACCGCCAAAGTCTTGACGTCGACAAACTCCGCGCTGTTGGTAAACACGTCGACACCCGGCAAGGAGTCGCGATACTCCCGACCCGAGGCCGCGATCGGGTCGATGCGGCCAAACACCCGGTCACGGATACCCGACCAGTGAACGGCGCGGCGCGAGAGCTCCACACCCACACGCGCGGACGTCCGAGGCGCGTCGGCCAGATCGGCGGCGTGGACGAACATCTTGGTGGGAATACAACCCCTGTTGAGACAAGTCCCGCCGAAGGCCCACCGCTCGACAACCGCGATCTTCCAGTTGGCCATCGCCGGCCGGAACAGTGCGTTGCCGCTGCCCGCACCGACGACGATCAAGTCGTAGTCGACGGTCTCGCCGCCCGCGCTCGACGTGTGGGCCTCGTCGGCATCCGCGCCGGGCACGAGAAGCACGTTGTTCAGGTTCTGTGGATCGTCCACTTGCCGCTCACCCACCTCATCGTCGTGACCGAGGTGGTCTAATCGATCTGCTGGGCGTTACACGGCCCGCGCGGTAGCCCGGCGGCCTGCCAGCGCCCTCCTAGCATGGCGACCGTATGGAACCTCTCGACGCTCTCGGCCGCGCACAGGACCACTTCGCGTCCTTGTTGGCGTTGGTAGACGACAACCAGCTCGCCAACCCCACCCCATGTGGGGA
>CAZWPY010000010.1:14379-21024 GCA_964635475.1 uncultured Acidimicrobiia bacterium | reverse complement strand
CGCCGACCATGACCAACACGCCCGAGCCGAGCAACGAGCCGGCAATTCAGACGCGCCACGAGTCCTCGGTCGCGCACGTCACCATCGACGCCACCGCGATGGGCAACGCGTTGACACCCGCTTTGCGCGATCAGCTCGCGGCCACGTTTGCCGAGTTGTCGGCCGACTATTCCGTGCGCGCTGTCGTCTTGCGTGGAGCCGGCGATCGCCACTTCTGCACCGGCGCCGCGCTGGGCGGTCCGATGGCGGGGCCAGTCAAGCCACCCGGCGCGCCCGACCGAGCACAGGGCGACACTGCCCGACTAGTGGCTACCGGCTGGCAGCGGCTGATCTCCAGCATCCTCGACTGCGAGAAGCCGGTGGTCGCGGCGATCAACGGAACCGCAGCCGGCGGCGGTGCGCAGCTCGCGTTGGCCTGCGATCTCACGGTGATGTCACGCAACGCCAAGTTGATCCAAGTGTTCGTCCGCCGCGGGATCATGCCCGACGCCGGTGGCGCGTACCTGTTGCCTCGCCTGATCGGACTCCACCGTGCGAAGGAGTTGATGTTCCTTGGCGAGGATCTCGACGCCGAAACTGCGGCGGCGTGGGGGCTCGTGAATCGTGTCGTCGACCACCACGAACTCGACGACACGGCCAGCCAGCTTGCGGACAGACTCGCTGCCCGACCTACTCGTGCGTTGTCGTTGACAAAACGACTGGTCAACCGCTCGTTGGAGACCTCACGGACTCAAAACTTCGACGACGAAGCGCACTTCCAGGAATTGATCACTGCCACCGACGACTGCGCCGAGGGTCTCGCGGCGTTTCGCGACCGTCGCGAGCCACGATTTCAAGGCTGGTAACGCGGGCCCAGATACACCGCGATCGCCGGGCCGCGGCCGATCAACTCCTCGCGCCGCGCCACCTCAACGGCGGACATGGCGGTACGGGGCACGGTGCCGGTCAACACGTCACGGTGAAGCTGCTCCAAACGACTCACCTCCGCGCGCAGTGTCGGCGTAAGGGGATCCCACGCGGCAACGAGCGGGTCCGATGTGTCGAGGAAAACGTCTCGGTAGCTGACCGAGACGGTCAGCTCCTGACCGACCTCTCGCCCTGCGCGGACACGGTCGACCCCGACCGAGGTTTCGTATTCGTCGGGCACGTACACGGCAAAACCGCGCCGATCGAGCTCCGCGACAATGCCGATCCCTGCGCCCTGCAGCGTCTCGCCGACCAACCGCGTACCGATAGGGCTGTCGCGGCGAGCGGCCGCCGCTACTGGATCGATCACACGATCCACGAGCGTGGAGCCCACGGCATCGGGGGGTGCCACGTCACGCGCGACAACCAGCGACACGGCGGCGGCCGCTAGCACCGCGGCCGCAGTGCCGGCCCCAACGCGAGACATCCCGGGCCATCGCCGTTGGATTGCGGGCGCCGACGCCAACCGCCGGCCGACGAGCCAACACATCACTACCCACAACAGCGCCGCGGGGATCCATGTCCAGCGGATCACATAAAACAACGCCGGGCCCGTGATGCGGCTACACGCGGCCCAACCCACGATCACCGCCCCCACTCCCACCGCCAACGGGATCCGCCCGACACGGTCGCGCGCGGCGCACCACAGCGCGACCACCAGCCCGACTCCGAAGGGCACGATCCGCCACACCGACGGCGCTACTGGTTGACCGGCGAAGTTCGACTCTGGCGTGTCGAACCACGGCGGCGGCCACGCCAGTGCTTGGCGTGTGGCGTCGAGCCCGACGGCTGGTCCGGCGATCGGCTCGCTCGGGTGACTCATGGCGTCGGCGATCTTTGTGAAGTTGCCGGGATTGCCGGCCAGTTGCTCGAGCAGCGGTGCCGCCCAGAGAAGCGCGGCGACCACCCCCGCGTACATCAGCGGGCGCCAGCGCGATCCGCCACGCTCGCCGGCCTTGCGCGGCGCGAGCGCGGCACGCACGGTCGCGGCCACACACGCCACAGCACCCAAGGGAGCAAGGCCGATGTGGAATTGCACCACTACCGACGCCACGCCCACAACGGCGGCGCAGAAGTAGGCCGATCCGGCCAATGTTTCCCACGTCACGAGCAACAACAAGCAGGTGGGCAACAGAACCATCCACGGGTTCCACGGCGACACCAAGTCGGACAACACGCCCAGCTCAAGCGACCACAACACCACGGTCCCGCACAGCAGCAACCAGCGCCCGCCGCGACGGGCGAACAACAACACAATCGCGGCCGCGTTGAGCGCGTTCCACGCCGCCGCCCCAACGACTAGGCCCTCGCCGGCAAACGTGTGCCAAAACGGCGCCAGCCACGCGTAGAGCGCCGGACCCGGATGGCGGAACCCGAAACGCGAATACACCCCGGTCAAGGGAATCCCCCGCTGCGCGTGAGCCAAGTCGAGCTGGATGATCGCCACATCCGACGCCGGGAAATACCGCGTCTGCAGCACGTGAACGGCAGCCAGCACAATCGGCAAGACGACAATCGACACCGCCACGACCAGCTCTCGGCGGCGCATCACCGCGGGCACGAGATTCGGCGCGTGCTCACGCGCAGGCCGGTCGGTTGGCATCGACGCGGGACTCGCGACGTGTCAGGTTCCGGCCAAAGCGGCCACGACGGGCGCCATCGCCCGCGCCATCTCCGCCGGAACAACCGTGTAGCTGTAGCCCCACCGGGCACGTCGATCACGCAAACGCTGCTCGATTTCCTCCAGCGTCCCGACCAAGGTCATCGGCGAGTCGAGCACCACGTCGGGATCGGCGCCGTAGACCGGAGCCACAGCGGCCGCGAATCCCTGCGCATCGTCGGTCACGTGACCCACCGCTATCCACGCGTTGAGCTCGATGTCGGCGAAACGGGCGCCCGCGCCTTGCTTCACCCAGTCGATCTTGCGATCGATGCGTTCGGGTAGTGCGTCTTGCGCGGCGTCGGCGTCGATCGCTCCCGAATGAACCGACGGATTGACCCCGACGATGTCGGCTATCGACCCAGCAAAACGCAACAGCCGCGGAGCCCCGCCACCGATCAGGAACGGTGGTCCGCCCGGTCGCGCGGGAGCGGGCGTGCCGTCGAGGTCTGTGATCGTGTAGTGGTCGCCCGCATAGGAGAACTCGCCCTCGGCGAAAAGGCCCTTCAGCACCGTCGCGTGTTCGATCATCCGCGACACACGCACCGACGGCGCGTCCATAACGATTCCGGACTTCTCGTAGTCGGAGGCCTTCCATCCCGCGCCGAGGCCGACCTCAAGACGGCCGCCCGACAACATGTCGATCGTCGCTAACTCGCGGGCCAAAACGGCGGGGTGGCGATAGTCGCAGTCCAACACCAACGCGCCGACGTTGAGAGTCGATGTCGCGGCCGCAGCCATTGCCATCGCCGCGATCGGTCCGAGGCCTTCATCGAAGTGATCGGGAACAAACAACGTCGAATAGCCGAGGTCTTCAAGCTCGCGTGCTGAGTCGGCCCAGGTCGCGCCCTCAAGTGGCCCCTTTAGATCGGCGGCAAATCGGAACGGTCGAGAGTTGGAGTCGGTCACCGCAGAATCCAATCACACCGACGTGAGCACCCGGGCGATCTCTCGTCAGCCACTCAGTCGGGTATCTGCGGGCAGACCGGATTGGCGAGGACCGGCGCACCCCAAGCCTCGTGCAAGGCTGGCCCGATGGACGAACGACCCGCCTCGTTGGCGACCGAGCCACACGTCGTGCTCACGATCGAGGGCGCCATCGCGACGATCACCAACAACAGACCCGCCAAACACAACGCTTTCGACGACGCGATGGACGCGCGGCTCTTCGAGATCCTCGCCGAGCTGCGCACGCAACCACAGGTGCGCGCCGTGGTCTGGCGCGGCGAGGGGCCATCGTTCTCCTCGGGCCGCGACGTCGGATCGATCGGAACGCTGCGGACCGAGTTGTCACACCATGAGCTCATGCGCCGTGGCCATCGCGGCATCCAGCAGCTGTGGGAACTCGACGCGCCGGTGATCGTCGCGTGTAAAGGCGCGACGATGGGCGGCTCTTTTCAACGGGCCCTGTTGTGCGACATCCGCATCGCCGCCGAGTCCACTCGATTTCGTTTGCCCGAGCTAACCCACGGCGTGATCCCCGACACCGGCGGAATCGCCGTGTTGTACCAAATGGCCGGCCCCGGCGTCGTGACCGACCTCGTGCTCAGCGGGCGGACGATGGACGCGGCCGAAGCGCTACGTCACGGTGTTGTCAGCCGAGTGGTCCCCGACGCCGAGCTCGACGGCGCTGTGTACGAAATTGCCGAGCAGATCGCGAGCCGACCAGCGGTGAGCGTGAAGCTGGCGCGGCTCTTGGTCGCCAACCTCGCGCGGCCGCAACTGCGGGCGTCGATGGGCGACGAGATGATCTACCAAACGTTTCTCAATCGTTCCGACGACTTCGCCGAATTCCGCGCCGCCCGCAACGAGTCGCGCGACCCCCGGTACACGGGGAGCTGACGTGGCCGACGTGAACGAGACACCCGCTCCCGCGGCGGGACTCCCCGCCCCACCCGACAGCGCTGCGGTCGCGCTCGCGCCCGACACGTTCGCGGGCGTGACCGTCGTGGTCACCGGCGGCGGGACCGGGCTCGGTAAGGCGATTGCCCTCGCGTTCGCCCGCCTCGGCGCCACGCTGGTTGTCGCGAGCCGATCGAGTGAACATCTCGCCGCAGCCACCGACGCGCTGAGCGGCGTCGCCGCGGCGGTTCACACTCACCCGTGCGACATCCGCGACCCGCAATCCGTCGCCGAGCTGTTCGACGTCGTCGAAGCGCACACCGGCGCGGCGCCGGGGGTTCTGGTGAACAACGCGGCCGCAAATTTCCCCTCGCCTGCGGAGGACCTGTCACCAAACGCGTGGCGGACCGTGATCGACATCACCCTCAACGGCACGTTCTACTGCTGCCGGGAGTTCGGCCGTCGCCACCTTGCCGCGGGCACGCCCGGCTCAATCATCAATATCGGCGCGAGTTACGCGTGGACCGGCGGTCCAGGTTTCGCGCACAGCGCGGCGGCCAAAGCGGGCGTCAAGAGCCTCACCGAGTCGTTGGCTGTGGAATGGGGGCCAGCGGGCATTCAAGTCAATTGCCTTGTCCCCGGGCTGATGCCCCACGAAGACATGACCACCGACATCTCCGCCAACCTCGCACGCTCCGACGAGCAGGACCGACGGCAACCGGCGCTGCGCGTCGGGCAGCGCCAAGAGCTCGGCTGGGCGGCGACGTTTCTCGCCTCGCCGTACGCCCGGTTCATTTCGGGCCACACGCTTGTGGTCGATGGCGCCAACTGGCTGCGGCGCTCGTTGGTGAACCCGCCAGTTGTGACCGTTCGTGAACAGATGGGCCGCGCGCCGTTCGACCCGCAACGGCGCCGGTGACCACCTCTAACGCAACCGAAGCGAACGCGCCCGCTGGCCCGCTCGCGGGTATCCGCGTCGTGGCCATGGAACACATGGCGGCGATGCCCTTCGCGACCCAGTTGCTCGCACGGCTGGGCGCGGACGTGATCAAGATCGAACCACCGGGCAGCGGCGAGTCGGGAAGGGCCTCACAGCCAAACGGCATCGACCGTTTCGGGCGGCCGCTGGGCGCGACGTTCACGCGGTCCAATGGACTGAAAAGGAGCCTCGCGCTCAATGCCAAACACCCCGCCGGACGCGAACTGCTGGAGCGACTACTCGACCGGGTCGACGTGTTCGCCGAGAACTTCCCGCCGCAGACCCTCACGCGCCTCGGGCTCGGGCCGCGCCAGCTGCTCGCGGGTCACCCGCGCCTGATCTACGCGTCGATTTCAGGATTCGGACACACAGCCGGTCCCTACCGGGAGCGCCCCGCATACGCCGCGGTCGTGGAAGCCATGTCGGGAATCTACGAGTGGAAACGGCGACCAGACGCTCCCCCGCGTGCCAACCCCGTCGGAGCGCTCGGCGACATTTCCGCGGGGCTGTTCGCCGCAGTAGGAATCCTCAGCGCGCTGCGCGAGAGAGATCGCAGCGGCGTCGGTCAACACGTCGACGTCGCGATGTTCGACGCGGCGATCGCGATGACCGACGTGGTGGCCAACTTCGCCTCACTCGGCGTCCCCGACGAAGCGGCACTCGGTACGGGGCTTATCGAGTCGTTTCGGGCGGCAGACGGGTACTTCGTGGTCCAAGTGGTGCGTGAACACCACTTCCGCGAATTGGTCGATGCGATCGGACACCCAGAGTGGGCCGACGATGAACGTTTTTCGACTCGTGCGAAATGGGTCGAACAGCTGGAGTCGACCATCCGGCCCGCGGTGGAAGCGTGGGCTAGCGCCATGACGCGTGTCGAGGTGGCCGACGCATTGTCCGCCCGCGGTTTGGCGTGCGGCCCGAGCCTGACCTCCGCTGAGCTGCTCGGCGATCCCGGCGTCGCCGCTCGGGGCTCGCTCGTCACCATGACCACCAGGGGCCCTGAGTCGGAGGCGGTTTCCCACGGGGATGGGGAGAGCCACGACGAGGCGGTCGCGGTCGCGCCCGGCGTCGCCTTCAAGCTCGACACGTGGACTGAGAGTCCGAGCCAACGTTTACCTTCGTTAGGCGAGGACACCGACGAGATCCTTCGAACAGAACTCGGCCTCGACCGCGAAACGCTCGCCGCGCTCAAAGCCGA
>CAZWPY010000010.1:12300-14279 GCA_964635475.1 uncultured Acidimicrobiia bacterium | reverse complement strand
CAGTCCTACAGCGACGTGTGGAGCCGCGCAGTTCGACTTGGGCCAGCGAACTGGCGCCTCGACTTCGAACTGGCCACATGGGTCGCCGACGCCGTCATGGCTGCGTTCTTCTTTGTGGTCGGCCTCGAGATCAAGCGGGAGTTGACAGAGGGCGAGCTCAGCGATCCGCGCGTCGCGGCCGTACCGATTGCGGCCGCGTGCGGCGGCGTGGTGGTTCCGATCGTGTTGTTTTTCCTCATCGCGGGCACGGGCGACAACTCTCGCGGATGGGCGATTCCGATGGCGACCGATATCGCGTTCGCGCAAGCCGCGTTGATGTTGCTCGGCAACCGCGTCGAGCGTTCGGCCAGATTGTTCTTGCTGACCCTGGCCATTGTCGACGACATCCTCGCGATCGCCGTGATCGCGTTGTTCTTCGGCAAACACGTCTCGCTCACGTGGCTGCTCGCGGCGGTGGCCACGGTGCTCGGCGCGGTGGCGCTGCGTCGTGCGCGGGTTGCGTGGATGTGGCCCTACCTCCTCGTCGGCGCGTTCGGCTGGTACTTCACGTTGCGTGCGGGCGTTCACCCGACCATCTCCGCGGTCGCGTTCGGACTCTTGTGTCCGGCCCTCGACCCCCGCGGGCGGCCGCTGCTCGACCGACTGATTCACCGGGTGCACCCGTGGAGCGCGTTCGTCGCCTTGCCGCTCTTCGCCGTGTCGCACGCCGGGATAACCCTGAACGCCGACACTCTGAGCTCGATGGCCGGAAGTTCGCTCACGTGGGGCATCGTCGTTGGTTTGGTAGTCGGCAAGCCCGTGGGGATTTGCCTGGGCGCCGCTACCGCGCGGCGTGCCGGCGGCCGAGTGGTCGAGGATCTCACGAGCCGCACAATCCTCATCGTCGGCGCCTTGGCCGGGGTCGGGTTCACTGTCGCGCTGTTCGTCGCGCCGCTGGCGCTCAGCGGCACCGATCTGGAGCAGGCCACGGGCGGCGTGCTGCTCGCGTCGATCCTCGCGGTCGTGCTCGGATCGGTGATCGCCCGGCTCCCGGCGTCGCAGGCGACGGCGCCTGAGTCGGAGCCCGAACCGAGTTAGTCGACCGGCGTGCACATCGGCAGAAACGACTCAGTGTCAGCAAAGTCGAGGAGCAGGCCGAGACTTTGGAAAACGCCCGCGACAACGGCGCCACGAGAGCCGGATAGCTCGCGCCAGCCACCTCCCGCGGCGCCGAGGCACCACGACGCGAATGTTGTCGCCGCGTCGGGCGCGTTGAAGTACGAGTCCGACCGCGACCAGACAACCCAGACGGGCAGCCTCGGTCGGTCGAGCAACGCAAGATCAGCGTCGAGCGCGGCCGCCGTCTCCGGCGGGACCACGCGGGCGACCAACGATCGGCCCGGCAGCGACGCGGCAGTGCAGTCGTGGCTCGCTTCGAGGCCGTCGAGCCACTTCTGTGCATCGACGGTGAGCGCCGATTTCTTTGCCCCTTCGGCTGTCTCGATGCCACCGACCATACGGACGAACAACGCCTCCACGGCGTCGGGCAGAGCTTGTACTGCTTTGCGACGCCCCGCGGCCGCCTGATTCAGGCCGTCGATCACGCCCGTCACGCCGCTGATCCAGGGCGACCCAATGACAACTCCGGCAATCTTGTGTTCGCCTTCATCCACTTGCGCCGCCGCGCCAAGCGCACGATGGGCGCCATCGGCGATGCCGGCGAGCCAGACCTCGGCATCAGGCCAGCGCTGCTCGGCAAACGTCACTGCCGCGAGCACTCCCCGACCGCCCGAGCCGGCGACGAAGTACTGCGCGCGACCGGCAACTCCTGCGCCCGGTTCGTCGACGGCCACCACCGGTGATCCGCCTTTCGCGAAAGCAATCAACGCGGGGTCGAGCGAATCGCGCAACGACGGCGCGCAGCGATCGCTGCCCGATCCCGCCGCCGTCGCCCACACGACCACCTGGCTGACGACGGGTTTGTCGGCCTCGCCATCGCC
>CAZWPY010000010.1:0-12200 GCA_964635475.1 uncultured Acidimicrobiia bacterium | reverse complement strand
CCGTCGCCCACACGACCACCTGGCTGACGACGGGTTTGTCGGCCTCGCCATCGCCATTGTCGATCTTCTCAGGGTCGACCTTCTCAAGGTCGACCTTCTCAAGGTCGACCTTGTCAGGGTCGATCTTGTCAGGGTCGATCTTGTCATCGTCGCCATCCGGGGCGAGAACCGTGGCACCAACCACGGCCTTCCCCGAGTCGGTCCGCAACAGAATCCGGGTTCGCGTGAGGCCCGCCTCCTTCACGGCTTCGGCCCCACTCGATGCGACAACATCGCCATCGTGCGTGTTCGAAATGTCCTCAGCAGCGGGTTCAAGCCATCGGTGTGGCCGTTTACTGCCTGAGCAACCCGCACCGCCGCAGGTCGCAACCAGCGCCAAGTACGCGACGACGCGTCTGCGAGGCGACACGTGGCCACTCTACGCGCGAGCCACATCCCCCCGAGGCGAGCGGACCAATCGACGAACTGACTATCCAGGCACGGAATCGGAAACGGACGAGCCTTGGTCCTCGTACGCGGCAAAGGCCAGCGCGTGCGCCTCGGACTCCTCGACCCCAAGGGCTTGCAGGAGCCGCGTGACGACAGCAACGAGGAAGTCGGGGCCTGCACCGGCCACGGCAGCACCGGCCACGGCAACGCTAGGCGCGCCATCGGCGTCGAAAGCCGGGCCCGCCACGCGGCGCAGCGCCGCCATGAGGGTGCCAGAAACCAGATCCACTGTGACGGGGTCGTCGCCGTGGCTAAACCGACCAACACGGTGGCCCGCGGCCAAATCGGCCCGCAGGTGCCCCTGAACCGCCTCGTGTATCGGAGTCGGGCTTTCGTGGAGGCGCAGCACAGCCCGGGCCCACACCGGGTCACGCGCCCCCGCGTCGAGAACACGCATCGACGCCACGGCAAAGCGCCACGCGGGGTCTGCCCCACGAGTGCGGTCGGCGCTGCGCTCGGTCAACGCCGCCAAGGACTCATACGCGAGCGCCCGCATGAAGTCGTCGCGGTCGTCGAAGTGGTTGTAGAAGGTGCCGTTCGACACGTCGGCCGCGACCACCACGTCGGTGGCGGTGAGTGCGTCGCCGCGTTCGGCAACCACAAGAAGGCCAGCGTCGAGCAAACGTCGTCGAGTGCGCTCCCGTTTGCCCGGCCGAGTCGTATCCATGGCATGAGTGTAGGTCGTCCGGGCGTCATATTTGACACAGACGTCATATTTGACACAGACGTCAGTTCTGATAAAACTGTCATTTCATGAAACACCGTCAGGGCATTGCTAACGGCGTGTCGAGCGCAACCGGGGCTCCACAGTGACGTACCGACTCGCGAACATCGACGGCCGCGCCGCGTTGGTCCGCGACGACCACTGGTACGACCTAGCGACCGTGTCGTCGGGCGAGTTCAGCCCCGACCCCATGGAAGCGCTGGCGCACATCGACCGTTTGATAGAGCTAGACGCGGCGCTCGACCGACACCAGCCCGGCGGGCAGCTGTCTCACGCAACGCTGCACCCACCCGTGCCGCGCCCACGCAACGTCTATGCGATTGGGCTCAACTATCAAGCCCACGCCGACGAGGGCGCGATGGCCGTGCCGACGAACCCCCTCGTTTTCACGAAGTTTCCATCCTGCCTGACTGGCGCGAACGCCGACGTCGAGATGCGCAGCGATCTTGTGGACTACGAGGGCGAGTTGGTGGTCGTGATCGGACGCGGGGGCAAGGACATTGCAGCCGCCGACGCCTGGGACCACGTGTGCGGTCTGATGGTCGGCCAAGACATCTCCGACCGTGCCGTTCAATTCGCCGCGCAGCCGCCGCACTTTGATCTCGGCAAGTCATTCGACACGTTTGGCCCGATCGGCCCTGTGATGGTCTCACCCGACTCAGTCGATCACGAGCGCCTCCGCCTCGTGACTGAGGTCAACGGCGAGGTACGACAGAACGGCACCACCGACCAGATGATCTTCGACGTCGCCACGCTCGTGTCGTACATATCTCGTGTCACGACGTTGTCGACGGGAGACCTGATCTTCACCGGTACGCCCGACGGCATCGGCGCCGCGCAGGGCAAGTTCCTCGCCGACGGCGACGTCGTCACGACCCGCATCGATGGAATCGGCACTCTCACAAACCGCTGCGTGCGGGTCAGCGATCACCACGCTTGCTGATCCGCCGCCACGCCGCCCACACGAGAGCACACGACAACAAGCACACGACAACAAGCACACGACAACAAGGCAAAGGAAAACAATGGCCACATCACCTGCCGGGCGGCTGTCGCTGAGCCACGCGACGATCGCCGTTAACGACCTCGACGCAATGCTCGACTTCTACTGTGGAGTCCTCGGCTTTGTCGTCACCAACCGGGGCGCAGTCGGCGACGGAACAGAGATGGCTTTCGTCTCCCAAGATCCATCCGAACATCACCAAATCGTCTTTATCTCTGGGCTCCCCCGGCCCGAGCACCAGTTCGTGATGACCGACCACATGGCGTTTCGCACGGGCACCCTCGACGATCTGCGCGCCATCGGCAGCCGGCTCGCCGACGCCGGCATAGCTGGCGTGATTCCGATTAATCACGGCAACGCGTGGTCGTTGTATTTCAACGATCCAGAGGGCAATGGGCTCGAGTGTTTCGTCGACAGTCCGTTCCACGTTGCCCAACCATTCGCCGACCAACTCGACTTGAGCACCGATGACGCCACGATCGAGTCGGCCACCGAGGCCCGGATCGCGACCGAGCCGGAGTTCCAGCCGATCGGGCAGTGGCAGGCGGAGCTCAAGGCCCGCCTCGACAGCGCGGGGGCGTAGTCGTGGATCTCGGCATCGCTGGGCGGCGGGCGATCCTTCTGGCGTCAAGTCGCGGATTGGGTCGGGCGTGTGCCGAGAGCCTCGCGGCCGAGGGGGTGCACGTCGTCGTCAACGGGCGCACGGCCGCTGCTGTCGACAGTGCGGTCGCCGAGCTCCGCGCGAACCACGCCGTGGACGTAACCGGCGTCGTCGGCGACTCGACAACGACAGCGGTGCACGACGCTTTGCTCGCCGCGTGTGCGGAGCCCGACATCGTGTTGCTCAACGGGGAGGGACCCTCGCCGTTGCCGTTCTCGCTGATCGACGACGACTCGCTCAGCGCGGCCTTTCAACAAGCCGTGCTCGGTCCGGTGCGTTTCCTGCAAAGAGTCGTGCCGGGAATGGTCGAGCGCCGTTTTGGACGCGTGGTAGCCGTCAGCTCCGCGATGGTGAAGACCCCGAACCCGCTGATGAGCCTGTCGCACGGGACCCGCCTCGGGCTCACGGGCATCCTGAAAGGCCTATCCAAGGACGTCGTTGCCCACAACGTCACGATCAACCAGCTTTTGCCTGAGCGTTTCGACACGGGCCGACAACAACAAATGGCCGAACTCGCGATGGCGTTTAAGGGCCTGTCCTACGAAGAGGCACGCGCCGAGCAGGTTGCGTCGATCAAGGCCGGGCGCCTCGGGCGTCCCGAAGAATTCGGCGACACATTCGCGTTTCTCTGTTCCGCCCAAGCGGGATACATATCGGGCCAGAGCATCCAGCTCGACGGCGGCAGTTACGAAGGAGTGTTCTGAGATGGCGATCGACGACGTATCTGCCCCGAGTCGACAGGTTGACCCTGCCGTCGGCAACGACCTTGACCCTGCCGTCGGCAACGACCTTGAAGTTGACGTGTTGATTGTTGGCGCGGGGCCCGTCGGGATGCTCGGCGGCATCCTCGCCTCACGTCACGGACTCAGCGTGGCGGTGCTGGAGCGGCGAGACGGGCCGCAAACGGCGCCGGCTGCGCACGTCGTAAACGCGCGGACCTACGAAATCTGCCGTCAGGCCGGCCTCAACATGGAGCGAATTTTCGCGGCGGGCAAGGACCCGGCCGATGCGGGTCACGTGAACTTCGTTACACGGTTAACCGGTGAGCTGATCGGCCGCCTGCCCTTCGAGCGCCAAGGCGACGCGTGCCTCGACCACACGCCGACCCCACTACGTAACCTCTCCCAACATCGTTTCGAACCGATCCTCGCTGACGAATTACGCGCCTCCCCGGGAGCGGAACTGCGCTACCGACACCAGTGGCAAGAGTCGCACGAGGTAACCGTCGACGGGACCACCACCGTCGTATCGGAGGTAACCGACCTCACGAGCGACAGCACCCTCACAGTGCGCAGTCGATTCCTCATCGGCTGCGATGGCGCTGGCAGTCGGGTTCGTAAACAACTCGGGATCGAGATGAACGGACCTCCGCTCATTCAGTGTTACCTGATGATCCATTTCCACGCGAACTTGCGGGCCGCAACGGCCGAGCGACCCGGCGTTCTGCACTTTGTGCTCGACCCGGCCGCGCCCGGAGCGTTTATCGCACACGACGTCGAGTCTGAGTGGGTCTTTATGCACTCCTTCGATCCGTCCAGTGAATCGCTCGACGACTATGACACGCAGCGTTGCCGCGCGGTGATCGATGACGCCGCGGGCTGCGAACTCAACGCCGAAATCGTCGGCGCCAGCACGTGGTGGATGAGCGCGCAGACCGCGCAGTCGATGGGTGGCGGCCATACCTACCTCGCCGGCGACGCGGCGCACCGATTCCCTCCGACTGGCGGGCTTGGGTTGAACTCGGGAGTCGCCGACATCCACAACCTGATGTGGCGCGTCGCCGCGGTGATTCACGGACGCGCCGGCGCCGACCTGCTCGAGAGCTACGGCGCCGAACGATTGCCGGTCGCTCACAACAACGCCCAGCAGTCATTGGCCAACGCCATCAAACTGCTCGAGCTCGCCGCCGCGCTCGGCATCGATGTCGAACCAACAACCGAACGGCTGCACAAATCCCTCGCCGACCCGGCTATGGCGCAGCGGATCGCGGCCGCGGTCGAGTTGCAACGTGAACACTTCGATCTGCTCGGCCTACAGATCGGTTACGTCTACGACGAGGGCGCACTGCTCCCCGATGGTGCCGCCGCCGCGCCCGAGTCGCCGAGCCAGTACCGGCCGTGCGCGAGGCCCGGCGCACGACTCCCCCACACGTGGATCGACCGGGTCGGTGGCACATCGACACTCGATCTCGTGCCTATCGATCGACCGGTGTTGATCACCTTCGGCAACCACGACCACTGGGCCAGCGAACTTGATGACGCAGGAGTCGAGCTGGTCCGAATCGGTGTCGACACGCCACCGCTAGAAGCTTGGCGCGAAGTGTGCGAGGTCGGTTCCGACGGCGCGTTGCTGGTGCGACCCGACCAGCACGTCGCCTGGCGGGCGCGTGCAGCCGCGGACTCGACCGAGCTCGGCCGCGCGCTGGGCACTCTGGCCGGCGCGGTCGCATAACTCCGCGAGCCCGACACCGCAGGACCAACGCTGTGACTCGGCCCGATCGCCGCCGTACGCGGATACACCGCGCCAGTTGACCCCGCGTCGAGAAGGCCGGGCTGTGATCGGCGCCCCCTCGTCGCTCCCGCACGACGTCACGCTTTTCGCGGCGCAGTAGAATCTGACACCTCGTCAGAAACACCCGCACGCCCCGGCACACGCCGCAGGTACGAGCGAACGGTGTCGGAGACGAGAGCGAACGAGTCGAAGGAGCCCTGTGGATTTCGAGTTCACCCCCGAGCAACTGTCGTTTCGCGACGAGGTGGAGGCGTTCCTCGACGAGCACGACGACCCCGACATCTTCGACGTCACTCGCGAGAACATGGCGCAGATCGTCGACACTCCCAAACGGCGGGCGTTTATGAAGGAGCTCGGCCGTAAGGGCTGGCTCGGCATCACCTGGCCGAAGGAGTACGGCGGGTCCGAGGGCGAGGGCATCTACGAGTACCTGCTCAACGAGGCGCTCGCTCGCCGCGGTGGTCCGCAGATCGGCAAAGGCGTCGGCATCATCGGCAAAACGTTGATCGCACACGGCTCGACGTTGCTGAAGGACAAGTTCTTGCCGATGATTCTCGAAAACGACGTCGAATTCGCCGTCGGCTATTCCGAGCCCGATGCGGGATCCGATGCTGCGTCGATGAAGTTGAAGGCGACCAAGGGCGAAAAGGACGGCGTCGAGGGCTGGTACCTCAACGGACAAAAGACCTGGACCACCTCCGCGCACTTCGCCGAGTGGTACTGGGTCGGCGCCCGCACCGACCCCGACGCCCCCAAACACAACGGCATCACGCTGTTTTTGGTGCCGCTCGACCATCCGGGTCTCACCATCGATGGCATCTGGACGATGGGGGACGAGCGCACGAACGCGGTGTTTTTCGACGACGTCTTCGTCCCGGCCGACCACGCCGTGGGCGAGTTGAACCGCGGGTTCCAGTACATCTCACAGGCGCTCGACCTCGAACGTTTCACGATGTTCACGTTCTCGCCGATGAAACAGCGGCTCGACGTTTTGACCGACTACGTCGCGAGCGCCACACGTGACGGCGAACCCCTCGCAGCGGATCAGCGGGTGCGTTCGACCATCGCGCGGCTACATACCGACGCCGAGGTGACGCGCGTGCTGGGTCTGCGGTTCGTGGCCGAGGCCGTGAAGGTTGAGGCGGCCCATCGGGCCGGCAACGCGCACTTCCAACCGCCCACGGTGGAGGCGTCGGAATACAAGCTGTTTGGCACAGAGTTCTCCAAACGCCTCGCCGACGCGTCGATGAACCTCGGCGGACCCGGGACGCAACTTCGAGTAAAAACCGACGACGCACCGATGGCCGGGCGCGCCGAATCGACGTACCGCTACACGGTGATCGACACGATCGGCGGCGGCGCGTCGGAGATCCAACGCAACATCATTGCCCGCCGCGGTCTCGGCCTACCTAAGAACTTCTAGGCCATGACCGACCCCGTCACGCCCGCGCGCGCCCCGACGGCGCCGAGCGGCCCACTCGTGGGCATTCGTGTACTCGACCTCGCGTCGGTCGGGCCGGCCGTTCGCGCCACACGAATCCTGTCGGACTATGGCGCCGAGGTCGTCAAAGTCGCTCCTCTCGCCCGAGCCGGCGCCGTGCAGATTTCACCGCCCGCCTATGCCTATAGCGGCGGCCGACTACAGCGCCGGGTCGCGCTCGACCTGAAGAGCGCCGAGGGCGTCGAGGCGTTCCTCGCCCTCGTGCGCGACGCCGACGTGCTCGTCGAGAGCTTTCGTCCGGGCGTGATGGATCGCCTTGGACTTGGTGCAGACGCCTGCCACGCGGTCAATCCGTCGCTCATCTATTGCTCGACGTCGGGATTTGGCGCCACCGGTCCTCGCAAGTCGTGGGCGGGTCACGACATCAACTATCTCGGCGTCTCGGGGTTCTTGCACTGCAGCTCTCGTCGAGCCGACGGCACACCGGCAATCCCAGGTGCCACCGTCGCCGATATCGCCGCTGGTGGCATGCACGCGGCGATGGCGATCCTCGCCGCTCTGGCCGCTCGTCGGCCCGACACCACGCAGCGAGTCGCCACGCAGCAGGTCACCACGCAGCGAGTGGCCCCACCGGCAAGTCCCGCCGAGCCCGTCACGCTCGACGTCTCCATCGCCGACGGTGCGCTCGCGATGATGTCGCTGTATGCCGACGAGTACTTGGCCACGAAAAACTCGCCGGGGCCGGGTCACTACATCCTCACCGGCAAGTACGCGTGGTACGACGTGTACAGGTGTGCCGACGGTGGCTTTGTGACGGTCGGCGCGATCGAGCCCAACTTTTTCGCGGCTCTGTGCCGCGGCCTGGGCCTTGAGCAGTTCCTCGGGCGGCAATACGACGACGACGCGATCGACGACATGCGCGCTGCGTTCGCCGAGGCCTTCGCGAGTCGCCCTCGCGACGAGTGGGTCGCCGAACTCGGACCTGCCGATTGCTGCGTCGCACCGGTGTTGTCGATCGAGGAGGCGCTAGCCGACGAGCAGTACCTCGCCCGCGCGGCGGTGTGCTCTGCGACCACAACGTCGGGCGAGTCGTTCGGTCAGTTGGCCGCGGTATGGGCCGGCACGGCGAGCGCGCCCGAGGGTGGTTACCAACTACCGGATCCGAACGATTCGGCGTTAAGTGAGCTACTCGTCGAAGCCGGGTGGGATTCGAGTCAAATCGCCGCGCTGATCGAGTCAGGAGCAGGCCAATGAGCCACACGCCCACTGAGGAACTCGACTCCACTGTTGCGGCCTGGATCGGCGCGCGCCGCTACGTCGTGCGTGCTGATTTTCCGGTCGAGCGGGGTTACGTGTGGAACACGGTGGCCGCAACGCACAACGCGAACCCGCTCTTTTGGGACGACGACATCGCACATGCACTCACCGGCGGCCCGATCGCGAGCCCAACCACGTTGTCGTTGTGGATCCGGCCGCACTGGTGGTCGCCCAACTCAACCGGCGAGGGCTTGGCGCTGCAAGTGCACTTCGACCTCAAGGCCCACTACGGCCTGCCCGAGGCGGTGATGACAGACAACAGCTTGACGTTCTATGACCCGGTGCGCCCCGGCGACGTGATCACGCACTGGCAAGTCCTGCGTTCGGTTTCGGCGCCGAAAACCACCAAACTCGGCACCGGCCGCTTCTGGGTGATCGACGTGGAGTACGTCAACGACAACGAACAGTTGGTCGGCGTCGAGTCGTATACCGGATTTGGCTACCGCCGCTCAGAAGGCGCTGCCGCCCCGGCCGGCGCTGCGCAGCCGTCACGCGCGAAAGAGTCGCAATGAACCCCGCCCCGCGTTTACTTCATGGTGATGTAGCCGTCGGCGACAGGTTGCCGACGCTGACCGTCGAGGTCACGCCAACCTTGGTCGTCCTCGGCGCCCTTGCCAGCCGCGACTGGCGGCCCATGCACCACGACTACAAGTTCGCGACGCAGCGCAATGGTGTACGCGACATCTTCCTCAACACACCCAACCAAGCTGCCTGGTTCGAGCGATACCTCACCGACTGGACAGGGCCGCACGGCCGGCTCGGCACCATGACGTTTCGGATGCGAACCTCGGTGTTTCCCGAACAGACCATGACCTTCTCCGGCGCGGTCACGGCCGTCTACCGCGACGACGCGGGCTGCGGTTGGGTCGACGTCGACCTCGCGTTACACACCGACGAACTGGCCCCGACGGCAGCGTCGCCCGCGGCCGAGCCAGCTCTGGCCACGACCTGTTCCGCGCGGGTGGCGCTGCCCACCGAGGAGGGCGACAACCCCTGGGCGCGGCGCGGCGACGTGTGGCGACCGGCTCAAACGATCACGTAGCGATCGCCCCACCGAACCACGTCTCACCCAACGACGCCTCGTCTATTTCTCAGCCTCAACCACTTCGACTACTTCAACCGCTTCGACTACTTCGACTGGATCACCGATGCCTTTAGATCTCACTTTCTCCGACGAGCAGAACATGCTGCGCGACATGGTGCGCGGCGTGTGTGAGCAACACGGTTCCTTGGCGCGTTTGCGTGAACTCGAAGACGACCCGCACGGCTTTTCGCCCGACCTGTGGCGCCAGCTCGGTGAACTCGATCTGCTCGGCGTGCTCGTCCCCGCCGAGTACGGCGGGCTCGGGATGACCCTCACTGACGCCGTCGTGCTCTACGAGGAGTTCGGCCGGTTGCTGGTCCCCTCGCCACACTTCGTCAGCGCGGTGTTGGCCGCGGGGATCCTGTCGCGGGCGGGTTCGGTCGACCAACGTGAGACCTGGTTGCCCGCAATCGCATCGGGCTCGTCGATCGTCGGCCTCGCGTGGCTCGAGGCGAGCGGCGGCTACCGCGAGGGCGGCATCACGGCAACGGCTACACGCCGCAACGGCAAGCTCGTGGTCAACGGCGCAAAACGCCACGTCGCCTTTGCCGCCGACTGTGACGCCTTCATCGTCGTCGCCCGCGCCGACTCGGGCGAGGTCGAGCTCTTCGTCGTCCCCGCGTCGAGCGCGGGCATAACCATGACGCAGAAGATGACCATTGGTTCGGACGCGCAGTACGACGTGACCTTCGAGAAGGTCGAGATCGACGAGGCCGCGCAACTGTGTTCGGGTGGCTGGGCGACGCTCGATGCTGCCCTCACCGACGGGGCGATCCTGCTCGCGGCCCAAGCGATCGGCGGCGCCCGCTACACGCTCGACATCACTGTCGAATACGCGAAAGTGCGCCAGCAGTTCGACAAACCGCTGGGCGCGTTCCAAGCGCTCGCGCACGACATGGCCAACGCGCTCACCGCGATCGACGGCGGCGAAGTTCTCGTCCACGAAGCAGCGTGGGCTCGCGACGCGAGCAAGCCGTTCCGCAAACTCGCCGCGATGGCCAAACTGTTTGCCTGCGACACCTTCCGCAACGTGACCGCGATGGCACAACAGATCTGGGGCGGTGTCGGCTTCACCGTCGAGTACGACGTTCAGCTCTACTTCCGCCGCGCGAAGCAGCTGCAAATCTCGTGGTGGGATTCGGCGCGGCTCGAGGAGATCATCGCCGACGAAGTGTTCGCCGAGGCCGCCTCGCACTGAGGCATCGTTAAACACGTGCGCATCTCGATCACACTGCCCGTCGTGCCCGGCCCGCTCGCGGGCAACACTTTTGCCGACGTCGAGGCGGCTGGCTACGACGGTGCGTTTACGTTCGAATCGAGCCACGATCCGTTCTTGCCGCTTGCGTTGGGCGCCACGCACACCACTCGCCTCACGCTCGGCAGCGCCGTCGCCATCGGCTTTGCCCGCAACCCCATGGTGCTGGCAAACATTGGTCACGACCTCCAGCTCATCACCGAGGGCCGTTTTGTGCTCGGCATCGGGTCGCAGATCCGGCCCCACATCGAACGCCGTTTTAGCGAGTCGTGGAGTCGCCCGGCGGCTCGTATGGCCGAGATGGTTCGAGCCATCCGCGCGATCTGGTCTACATGGGAGACGGGCGCGCGGCTCGACTTTCGCGGCGAGTTCTACCAGCACACGTTGATGACGCCGGCGTTCGACCCAGGACCCAACCCGTTCGGAACGCCACCCATCGCCATTGGCGGCTTTGGTACTCACATGGTGCAGGCCGCTGGTGAAGTTGCCGACACGTTGATCGTGCATCCCTTCAACACCGCCCGCACCGTTGCCGACGTCGTCGTGCCGGCTCTCGCGCAAGGAGCAGCGCGGGCGGCACGACCGCTGAGCGACATCGACCTCATCTGGGTGACCATGGTTGTTCCGTGGCACGACGAGCAGTCACGGTCACAGGCAATGACCTCGGCCAAAGGTCAACTTGCCTTCTACGCGTCGACCCCTGCGTACCGCCCAACACTGCAGGCCCACGGCTGGGACGACTTACACCAGCCGCTCAACACGCTGTCGAAGCAAGGCCGCTGGCTCGACATGATCAACCTCGTGCCCGATGAACTGGTCGAGACCATCGCTGTGTGCGGCCCACGCGACGAGATCGCCGGTCGCATCGTCGCGCGCCTCGACGGCTTGTCGACTCACGTCGGTTTGGTCAACAGCCGCCAGCCAGATCCCTCCTGGTTCGCCGACATCGTCGCCGACCTCCGCGCCGCGCAGGCCAATCCGTAACCGCAACCCGGCGAGTCTCTCCACACCAGAGCGCCGCCACACGTCAGGCGCCGTTTGCCTCCCGCAGCCGCTGCGCGTCGAGTTCAGCAATCACTTGGTCGAGCTTCCCTTGCGCCATCAAGGCGCGTTGCGCTTTCGAGAGCCGTTCGGGATCGAACTCCACAACAAGGGCGCCATCCTCAAGCCGCTCGGTCACAAGGCCAAGCTCGACCAACTTCTGCTGCCGCGCGAGCGCGGCTTTCAGCTCCGGACTCCCGACGGCTGCGGGCGTAATGTCAGTCAACTCCGGATTGGGCACGGTGATTGGCTGGCCCTTCTCATCAAGTAGCGCCGTCCCGTCGATGTCGCCGACCGCGATCCGGCTCGGCGCGTCGGATCGGTCGATCTTGCCGTCGGGTCCGGGGATCATCCACTCGGGAGCTCGTTGCACGTTTGCCTCGAGTGGTAGTCCATTGCCCGTGGGCGAGTTCGCGTACGCAGCCACGCCGCCCGCGCCGATCACGACGCAGCCGACCAGCAGAGAGACCCTCGATGCCGTCGATTTCATTTGTCCCCTTTACCGCTCGCGACCCATATCTACTCGGGTCAACGGTGTGGTTCCACCCCATTTTGACTGAAGAACACAGCCCAGCGCACCCGCCGTCGGCTCCGCCGCTGCAGCCATCGGTAGCGGCCCAGAATTTCTTTTGATTTCTTTGACTCATCGGCCGTTTCGGGGGTTCGAGTGTCCC
>CAZWPY010000009.1:0-44265 GCA_964635475.1 uncultured Acidimicrobiia bacterium | reverse complement strand
TCACTGGCGCCGTGTTGTTTGCCGATTTGGGGCTCGACGCCGCCGTTCGCCCCGACCACGTGTAGCCGCGGGACCGTCGCACACGTCGCGAAAGAGCCCGGGCGTTTGACCCGGGCTCCGCTGTGTTCGCCAGTGACTGTGCCGGCAGTGCCGGCTGTCGGCTCGTGGCCGTCGCCGCCCTAAAGGGCGAAGCAGTTCGCCGTGGTGCCTTGGTCGAGGATTGCCTTCTTGGCCAAGCCGTAGACGGTGCCGTCGACGATGAGGCCGAGGTGGCCGACGATGCGCAACGGGCACTTGGCCTGCAGTTTGATGTTGACCGCACCGTCTTCGAGGCGAGCGTTGAAGTAGGGCTGAACGAGTTCGTCCATCACCGTGTAGATCGCGGTGTACTTCGTGGCGCCGGGCGTGTCGTCACCGGCGTTGAGCGCCGTGAGGAATGCGGAGTTGGTCGTCATCTCCGCACACGCAGGCAGACCCGCGCAGCCGAACATCGCGGCCAAGTTGCCGGCGATCGTGCCGTATTGCGGCGTTCCCAGCGAAACGTAGTGGGCGACCTTGGGGTGCCCGCCGAGGGTCTTCATGTAGTAGCGGCTGACAAGACCGCCTTTGGAGTGGCCGATGATGTCGACTTGCGACGCGCCAGTTTGAGCGAGCACTTGGTCGACCTTGGCCTTCAGCTGGCCAGCCAGCGCGGGCGTCGTGCCGGTGGCGAAATTCGCCAAGTCGATGGTGAAGACATTGTTGAAGCCGTCGGCCTGTAGACGGGCCTTAAAGATTTCCCAGTTCCAACCGGCGCCGAGAAAGCCGTGGACCAAGATCACCGGCCGCACGTTGGTGGCAGCGTGGGCGACGGTAGGTGTAACCGCGGTAGCGGCCATCGGAGCGAGTGACGCGAGCGAGAGCCCGAGCGCGAGAGCGCGACGACGAAGCATGTAAATCCTCCAAGGCGTTCGGAAGATGCTACTCACCGTAGCTCTCGCGAGCCAGCCGGGACTTACATTGTTGCAGTTCTGATGTCGTGTCAGAAACGGGCGTGTCCACTCCTAGGATTGCCCGACTATGGACTTGCGCGACTCGCCGTCTGAGGCTGCCTTGCGGGCCGATCTTCGAGCGTGGCTCGATGAGCAACTCCCGCAGTTACCACCGGTGCCGGCGCCCGAGGACTGGGAGGGCCGCCGTCGGTACGACTGCGCGTGGCAAGCGAAGGTCCACGCGGCGGGATACGCGGGGATCCACTGGCCCGTCGAGTACGGCGGCCGTGGCGCGTCGCCGACCGAACAGCTGGTGTTCCTTGAGGAGATCGCGCGAGCGGGCGCGCCCAACGTCGGAGTGAACTTCGTCGGACTGCTCCATGCGGGCCCGACGATCGGCGCCGAAGCGAGCGCCGCGCAACGCGCCGAGCACCTGCCGAAGATCCTCGCGGGCGACGAGGTGTGGTGTCAGGGATTCTCCGAACCCGACGCGGGCTCAGACCTCGCGAGTCTGCGAACTAAGGCGGTGCGCGACGGCGACGAATACATCGTGTCGGGGCGCAAGATCTGGTGTTCGTTCGCCCAAGTAGCCGACTGGTGTGAGCTGTTGGTCCGCACCGATCCTGATGCCCCTAAACACAAGGGCATTACGTGGCTGATGCTCGACATGACCTCGCCGGGGATCGAGATTTCTCCGATCCGAACGGCGCTGGGCAGTTCGGAGTTCTCCGAGGTCACCTTCGACGAGGTGCGAATTCCGGTCGCCAACCGCGTCGGTGCCGAAAACGACGGTTGGCGTGTGGCGATGGTTACGTTCGCCTTTGAGCGCGGTACCGCCTTCGTCGGCGAGTTGGTCGAGGCGATGGCGCTCGTGCCCCGTATGGCCGAACTCGCCCGTTCGCTGGGCAAGTGGGGCGACGACGGCTTGCGCCGCGAGATCGCACACCTCGCGGCGGAACTCGATGGCTTGTGGGCGTTGACGAAACGCAACGTCTCGCAGGCGGCGCGCACGGGCGTTCCCGGACCGGGCGGTTCGGTGCTGAAGCTTCACTATTCCGAGCTGCGCCAACGTATGGGTGACCTCGCGATGCGATTGCTCGGGCCGCTGGGCTGGTTGCGGGCCGACGTTGGCGGACTCGATGTGTCGCACCACGTCGATGAGCAGTTGCGGGCCTTGGCGCTCACGATCGGCGCGGGGACGAGCCAAATCCAACGCAACATCGTCGCCGAGCGCATTCTCGGTATGCCGAAAGAACGTTGAGGAGCACACGATGGATTTTGAACTCGACGATCTGCAAGTCGACCTGACCGAGGGTTTCTCTCGTTTGCTCGATGCGCGCTGCGACTCGACAAGCGTGCGAGCCCTGGCCGACGTTGCTGGCGGCGTCGATCCGGCGTTGTGGGCAGAACTCGCCGCCGCGGGACTGTTCTCGTTGGCGGTGCCGGAGTCGCGCGGCGGCGCTGGTTTGGGATGGGCACACGTGGTGCTGGCGTGTGAGCAGTTGGGCCGCCGTTTTGTTCCGGGCCCGTTTGCCGCAACGATCACGGCCGCAGTGGTGTGTGGCGACGACAGGGCCGCTGCCGGCGAGCGAGTGGTGACCTACGCGGAGCGTGGAACCAGCGTCACGGTCATTCCACACTTACGCGGTAGCTCGGTGGTCTGGTTCGTGGGCGATGACCGCGTTGACCAGTTGGGCGCGTCCGAGATCGAGGCTGTGGATGTGGCCGAGCCGTACGACCCGCTGACTCCGGTCGCGTGGACCACCAACGCTGCGGGCGCAGATCGCGTGGCCGCCGATGCGGCGGCTGAGCGCGTGGCCGCCGATACGGCTGCGGTGCGGGTGGCCGCCGACGCGGCGGCGGTGCGTTGCGCTTTGCACTTGCTCGAAGCGGCGCAGCTGCTTGGCCTCGCGTCGGGAGCAGGCGAACTGTCGGTGAAATACGCAGGGGAGCGCGAGCAGTTCGGTCGACCGATCGGGTCGTTCCAGGCGGTCAAACACTTGGCCGCCGACCAACTCGTGCGTACCGAGTTGGCTCGAGCGGCCGTGTACGCGGCTGCGGTCACGTGGGACTCTGCGGCGGAGGGCCCCCCGTCGAGCGAGGTGACGCGGGCGGTCGTTGGCGCCAAGTTACTTGCCGCCGAAGCGGCGCTCAACAACGCGAAGGCGGCGGTGCAGATCCACGGCGGCATGGGATACACCTGGGAAGTCGACGCACACCTGTTGCTCAAGCGGGCCTACGTGCTCAGCGAATCGCTCGGCGGTCGCGAGGCCCTTGTCGAGGCCGTCGCCGCCACCTTGTAGCCCCGGCAACGCCGCCGCCCGCGACTAACCGAGCATTCAATGGAGTTACGTTGCCCGTGGGGAGCAGAGCTGCCCCCTGGGTGAGGGAACTCGATGAGGATCAGGTACGTGGCGGCTGTGGTCGCGCTCTACGCGGGTGGCGCCGAATACCGCATGCACGAACGACCGGCCGACGCTCGCGGTGAACGGCGCGAGCGGATTCTCGCTTGTGTTCGAACCGTGAGACGGCGCGCCGGAGCGTTCTTGGTACTGGCCGCGGCGGCGATTGCTTCCGGCGCTTGCTCGCAAGCCGGCGGTGACCAGAAGTCGGGATGTCGAGGTCGACGGCACAGCCGTCGACCTCGACGAGTGCTCTTTCGACCAGTGCCGACAACGCGTATGGGGAGCCAGCCGGGCTTCCGGAGACTCCGGGGGCCTGCCTGGCTGCCTCGGGTACTCGTCGCCATCTTGAGCGCCTCATCACCCAGGCGTATCCGAGCGTTCCGGTCGCCGAGCGACGGCGGCTCAAGGCTGTGGCGCTGAAAGAGTTCGCGTCGCCGGACCATCCGCTTTTTGACCTTGGTCTGTGCGTCCTTCGCGTCTCGCTTTATCCGAGTGATCCGCTCGACAACACAAGTCGGCCTGTTGTGTACGTGGCGGTTCAGGATCTCGGTGACAGCGGGCCGATCGAACGGCTCAAGGAATCCATATCGCCGGAAGGCTCCAAGGACATAGCGATTCGCGAGGCCCTGTGACTGGTGACCGCGTGTTGCGCGTCGCGTGTCGCTCGAACGTTGTTGTGTCGTCACCTCGTAGTCGGGCGCTGTTCATCTGTGACGGGTAGGTTTCGCGCACGTCGAGTGCGGGAGGCCGCGTGGGTCGGGTTGTTCTAAACGAGGTCACGAAGAAGTACGGCGACGTGCTGGCCGTCGATCGGCTGTCGCTGGAGGTGACCGACGGCGAGTTCCTCGTGCTGCTCGGGCCGTCGGGCTGCGGGAAGTCGACCGCCTTACGGATGATCGCGGGGCTCGAAGCGATTACGGGCGGGACCATCACTTTGGGCGACACCGTCGTGAACGACGTCGAGCCGAAAAACCGTGACGTGGCAATGGTCTTTCAGAGTTATGCGCTCTACCCACACATGACGGTGGCGCAAAACATCGAGTTTCCCTTAAAAAATCGCAAGGTCGACGCGGCCGAACGCAAACGCCAGGTTGCTGAAGCTGCCCGGTCGCTGGGTCTGACGGACTACCTCGATCGTAAGCCGGCGAAATTGTCCGGTGGCCAGCGGCAGCGGGTTGCGTTGGCCCGGGCGATCGTGCGGCGCCCGCAGGTGTTCCTCATGGACGAGCCGCTGTCGAACCTCGACGCGAAACTTCGTGTGCAGACCCGTGCCGAGCTCGCCGACCTTCACCGCCGGCTCTGCGTGACGACCGTGTATGTGACTCACGACCAGGTCGAAGCAATGACATTGGGCGAGCGGGTTGCGATCCTGTCGGCGGGTGTGCTCCAGCAAGTCGGCACCCCGGCCGAGGTGTACGCGCGGCCGGCCAACGTGTTCGTGGCGGAGTTCATCGGCAGCCCGCCGATGGCGGTCTTGCCGGTCGTGGTGAGCGCAGGCCAAGCCCGTTTCGCTGGCGGTGGGTCGTGGCCAGCGCCGCTCGGTGCGCACGATGGCGCTGCGGGCGTGGGCGTGCGGCCAGAAGCGTTACGGCTTATCGACAGCGGGGGACTGGCGGCGCGGGTGCTCAACGTCGAGGAGCTGGGCCATGAGCGCCACATCTTGTGCGACCCGACCGGGGCGGGGCCCGACGCCGCCGGCAAACAGGTGATCGTGCGGCAGTCGACTTCCGCCGGCGGTGTGGTTCCCTCGATCGGGGCTGAGGTCCACATCGGAGCCGACCCTGCGCATGTGCATCTGTTCGACGCTGTTACGGGCGCACGCATTGACGATGGCGCCGAGCCGGCAGGAGGCAGCGATGGCGCTTCGTGATCGGTGGCGGGGTCGGGCTAAGGAGCAGGGGGTCGACTCGAACTCGCTGGCCGTGCCCGGCAAGGGGCAGACGTGGCGTGCGTATCTGATGCTCTCGCCGGTGCTGATTGTGTTTGGCGTGTTCGTGTTCTACCCGCTCGTGCGGACGTTTTGGCTCGGCACACAACGCACAGACCCTTTTGGAATCAACACCGTGTCGGTCGGGCTCGACCAATACCGCGACACGTTTTCCTCCGACTCGTTTCGCCGCAGCGTGGTCACGACGTTCAAGTTCGTCTTGCTCACAGTGCCACCGGGCCTCGCGCTCGGGCTGCTGATAGCCGTTCTTGCGCACAAGCCGTTGCGGGGGATCGCGTTTTTCCGTGGGCTGTTTAGCTCGACAGTGGCCTCGTCGGTCGCGGTCGCGTCGGTGATGTGGCTTGCGTTGTTCAACCCCAACGTGGGCGCGGTGCCGAAGTTGCTCCAGTCACTCGGCTGGGTCGATCGCCTCGACTTGTTGGGCGATAAGGCCACGGCGTTGCCCGCGGTTGCCGCGTCGACGGTGTGGTTGTACTTGGGCGCCACCTTCATCATCATCTCCGCCGGCCTGCAAGCGATCCCCGACGAGATGTACGAAGCGGCAGAAATCGACGGCGCGTCGGCGTGGACCAAGTTCCGCCAGGTGACTCTTCCGCTGCTTACCCCGGTGTTGCTGTTCGTAATCGTCATGCTGACGATCAACGCCTTTCAAACGTTTGGGCAAATCCACTTCTTGACCGAAGGCGGCCCGGGCGACTCCACCCGCGTGCTGGTGTATTCGATTTTCGAAGACGCACGGAAGAACTTCGACGACGGCCGAGCTGCCGTACAGGCCGTGTTCTTGTTTTTCATCATGATTCTGATTGCCCGAATACAACTCTGGCTGCTCGAACGAAGGGTGCACTATGGCCAGTGACACTGTGGCAGTCCCCGCGGAGTCGACCGTGGTCGGGCGCCCGTCGCGCGGGTTCGGGGCCCTCGGTCGCTACGTGACCCTCGGCGTGCTCGGGCTCATCGTTGCGTTCCCGATCTACATCGTTTTGCTCAACTCGGTGCTGCCTGCGCGCGATGTGACCAACGGCCGGCTGTTGCCTCGGATCGACCTGAATTGGGGCAACTACTCCAAGGCCTGGTCGGGTGAAATGGCGCGTTACCTCGGCAACTCGTTGCTCGTCGCCGCGCTGATCACCATCGGGCAGATCGCGACGTCGATCCTCGCCGCGTATGCGTTTGTCTTCCTGCGTTTCCGCGGCCGGTCGCTGTTGTTTTTCCTCGTCCTCGCGACGCTGATGGTGCCCTCCGAGGTCACGATTGTCTCCAACTTCCAGACGATCTCCTCGCTCGGCTGGAACAACTCCTATCTCGCCTTGGTGGTGCCGTTCACCGCCACTGCGGTCGGGATCTTCTTGTTGCGCCAGACCTTCCTCGGAGTTCCTCGCGACCTGCGCGACGCAGCCGCGCTCGACGGTTACGGACACATGGGCTTTTTGTGGCGGGTTGTTGTGCCGTTGTCGCGCCCGGCCATCGGGGCGCTCGCGGTGTTCGGTTTCCTCGGCGCGTGGAACCAATATTTGTGGCCCCTTTTTGTGACCGACGAGGAGAAGTACCGCACAGTGCAGATCGGGCTCAAGGGCCTCGTGGAGCAAAACGCGGAGAACTTGCCGGTTGCGATGGCCGCCACGGTGCTCGCCGCGTTGCCGTTGGCGATCTTGTTGATCGTTTTCCAGAAACAGTTGATTCGCGGGTTGACCGCGGGTGCTGTCAAAGGCTGAAAGGCTGAGCAGATGTTGAAGACACGTTGGTTGGCAGTCGCGCTGTGTGCGGCCTCGGTAGCGGGGGCGTGCGGCGGTGGCGGGTCGTCGGACTCGAAGTCGAGCTCAGACACCAAGGGTGGCGGGGCCGACGCGAGCGACTGCCCTGTCGACGCGTTGGCCACAGCAACAGCGCCGGTGGAGATCACCATGTGGTACGCCATCTCGAACAAGCTCGAAGACGAGTTGAAAAAGCTTGCCGAGGCGTACAACGCCAGCCAAAGCAAGGTGAAGGTGAACCTTGTGTATCAAGGTTCCTACGACGACGCGATCGACAAGTACCTCGCCGCACTGCGCTCGAAAACCAAGCTCCCGCAGGTGGTGCAACTCGAGGAAACGCAGACCCAGGTGGGGATCGATTCGCAATCGTTCGTGCCGATCTCGGCGTGCATCAAAGCCGACAACTACGACACGTCGGACTATCTCGACCGGGTGATTTCCTACTTCACCTTCGACGGCGTGCAGGTGGCGATGCCGTTCAACACGTCGAACCCGGTGCTCTATTACAACAAGGCGATGTTCACCCAGGCCGGACTTGACCCGGAGAAGCCGCCGACCACACTCGAAGAAGTGCGTACCGCGAGCGAGAAGATTGTGGCGAGCGGCGCCGCCAAACATGGCATCTCGATCGAGTTCCAGCCCTGGTACATCGAGCAGATGTTGGCCAAGGAAGGGCTGGAGGCCGTCAACAACGACAACGGCCGTTCGGAGCGAGCGACCGAGGCGCGTTTTGATCAACCTGAGGTGGCCGAGATCTTCCAGTGGCTACAGGACATGACCAAAGACGACCTTGCCTTGTCGGTTGGTCTCAACCCGCAGGGGATCGACCACTTCTTGGCGGTTGCGTCAAAGGATGCCGCCATGACGATTGGCACGTCGGCCGCGTTGGGCACGGTGAAGCAGGTCATCGCGGCCGGCCAGGTCACCGGCGTCGAGGTCGGCGTGGCGCCGATGCCGGGTTTGAGTAACGACCCGACAAAGGGCGGAGTGATGGTCGGCGGCGCCGAGCTGTGGATCACCAAGTCGTCGAGCGACGAACAGATTGCCGCCGCGTGGGATTTCCTCAAGTTCCTCGACTCGCCCGAGAGCCAAGCGCAGTGGCATCTGGGTACGGGTTATGTGCCGATCCGCAAGTCGGCCATCGAAGCAGCAGATGTCAAGGCGAAATGGGCTGCCGAGCCGGAGTACTCGGTGGCGTTTAAGCAGCTCGACTCGGGCGTTACCAACGTCGGCAGCTCCGGCATTGTCATGGGCCCGTACAACAAGGTGCGCGACCTGCTTGAGACTGCCATGGGCAACGTGATCGACGGCAAGGATGTCGCGGCGGAGATGGAGAAGCTGCAAACCGAAGCGACGGCGGTGCTGCAGGACTACGCGCAACGTACGGGTGGCTGAGCGCGCGCGGCGGCCGCAGCAAGCCGGCCGGCCGCGGGCGGGCGCCGATCACGCCACTCGGCGCACCCCACCGGGAGCCGACCAGGTCATCTTCCTCGGCACGATGGTGATGGCATTGGGACTGGTTGTGTGGGTGGTCGCGCTCGTGGCGTGGTCGATGCCAGCCACGTTGATCTGGGGTGCGGGCGGGCTCGTGGCCAGCGCACTGGGCTGGGGGATCATTCGTTGGGCGCGCCGCGAGCGTTAACGCGTACACGCGGCGCCGCCCGGGACGCGGCGCTGACGGGCGGCGACCAGCACGGTTGGTCGAAAGGGAACGCGTTCTCCTAACGTCGGGGTCATGACAGTACGGGTAGGAATCAACGGCTTCGGCCGGATCGGTCGCAACTTCTTCCGCGCGGTACGCAGCGCTCGGGCCACGGGCCGGATCGCGCCCGACGCGATCGACTTCGTCGCCGTCAACGACCTCACCAGCTCGGAGATCAATGCGCACCTCTTGAAGTTCGACTCGACCCACGGCCGGATCGCCGATGAGGTCTCGGTGATCGAGGGCGGTATTCGAGTCGGCGACGAGAGCTTCAAGGTCTTGTCAGAGCGCGACCCGGCCAAACTCCCGTGGGCCGACTTGGGCGTCGACGTGGTGATTGAGTCCACGGGCGTGTTTACCGACCGCGACAAGGCGGCGTTGCACCTCGACGCGGGAGCGCCGTTCGTGATCGTGTCTGCGCCGGCTAATGGTGCCGATGCCACCTTCGTGGTCGGCGTCAATGAGCACACGTTTGACCCGGCCACGCACAAGGTCGTGTCGAACGCCAGCTGCACGACCAACTGCTTCGTGCCGATGATCAAGGTGCTCGACGACGCGTTCGGCGTGGAGAAGGGCCTCATGACCACCGTGCACGCGTATACGAACGATCAGAACCTGCTCGACTTGGTGCACAAAGACCTGCGCCGTGCGCGAGCGGCCGCAGTCAACATCGTGCCGTCGTCGACCGGAGCGGCGCGTGCGACCGGTCTGGTGCTGGAATCGATGAAGGGCCGTCTCGACGGCTCGGCCTTGCGTGTGCCAGTTGCCGACGGCTCCGTGACCGATTTCACCGGAATCTTGGCCAAGGAGGCCACCGCCGACGAGATCAACGAGGCCTTCCGCGCGGCGGCCAGTTCGGGCCCGCTCGCGGGAGTGCTCGAGTACTCGGAGGCGCCGATCGTGTCGTCCGACATCGTCGGTCGACCCGCCAGTTGCGTGTTCGACGCGCCGCTCACCATGACGATGGGCACGATGGTCAAGGTGTTCGGCTGGTACGACAACGAGTGGGGTTACTCCAATCGCCTCGTCGACCTCGCGGTCGCGATGGGCCGCGCCGCAGCCGCCAAGTAACGCCGAGCGGATACGTCGGGAGGACGGGTAAACGTGTCGATTCTCGACGTTCCGCGTCTGGAGGACTTGGGCGACGTCGCCGGCAAGTCGGTATTGGTGCGCTGCGATTTCAACGTGCCGATGCACCCCGACGGCACCGTGGCCGACGACTTGCGGATTCGTGCGGCGTTGCCGACGTTGCAGTACCTGCTCGACGCCGGAGCGTCGGTTACGGCGTGTTCGCATATGGGGCGACCCAAGGGCGCGCCCGACCCGAAGTACTCACTCGAACCGATTGCCGCGATCCTCGCTGAGCTCGTCCCCGGCGTCTCGTTGTTGCCGAATCTACGTTTCGATCCCGGTGAGGAAAGTAATGACCCCGCTTTCGTAGCCCGGTTGATCGACGGCCACCAGGCCTACGTCGACGACGCGTTCGGCGCCGCGCACCGAGAGCATGCGTCGATCGTCGGCCCGCCGGCGTTTTTGCCGAGTGCGGCGGGTCGATTGTTGGCCCGCGAGGTCGAGGTGCTCGGCGGACTGCTCGAGGCGCCAAAACGTCCGTTCGTCGCCATCCTCGGCGGCGCCAAGGTCGCCGACAAGTTGGGCGTGATTCGCTCGCTGCTCGACAAGGTCGACACGCTTTTGGTCGGCGGTGGCATGTGTTTTACGTTTTTCGCGGCCTTGGGCCACACGGTTGGCGACTCGTTGCTCGATCCCACGCGAGTTGACGAGTGTCGCGAGCTGTTGCGCGCGGCGGGCGACCGGCTCGTGCTCCCGTCAGACGTCGTGGCGTTGGCGCCCGACAACACCGAGGTACGCCAGTTCGGCCGCTCGCTTCCCGAGGGTTGGCGCGGCCTCGACATCGGTCCGGGCGCTGCCGCGGAGTTTGGCGACGTCATCGCCGACGCCCGCACTGTGTTGTGGAACGGCCCGATGGGGTTGTTCGAAGACGTGCGATTTGCCGCGGGAACCCGCGCCGTCGCCGAAGCCGTTGCCGACGCACGTGGATTCACGGTGGTCGGTGGCGGTGACTCCGCGGCAGCCGTGGCACAGTTTGGCCTCGACGACCGCATCGACCACGTGTCGACGGGCGGCGGAGCGAGCCTGGAGTTGCTCGAGTTTGGCGATCTGCCGGGCCTCGTCGCGCTGCGTGCAGCGGGCGCGAGGATGCAGGCCTGACGTCGATCCAGTCCTGACGTCGATCCGATCCAGTCCTGACGTCGATCCAACCCTGACGTCGATCCAACTCTCTACCTGTTTAGGAGTGTCGTGACCCATCCGTCTCGCCGTCCGCTCATGAGCGGCAACTGGAAGATGCACCTAACCCACCTCGACGCGATCCAGGTGGTGCAGAAGTTGGTATTTCGAGTCGGCAAAGACGACTTCGAAAAGGTCGACGTGAGCGTGCATCCGCCGTTTACCGCGCTGCGCTCGATCCAGACCCTGATCGATTCTGACGACTTGCCGCTGGCGTTGGGAGCGCAGAACTGCCACGACGAGGACAAGGGCGCGTTCACGGGTGAAGTCAGCGCGTCGATGCTCGCGAAGCTGTCGTGTCGGTATGTGATCGTCGGGCATTCTGAGCGTCGGCAGCTCTTTGGCGAGTCGAGCGATTTCGTCAATCGCAAGGTGCGTGCGGTGCTGGCAGCGAACATGACGCCGATCTTGTGTGTGGGCGAGACGCTCGAGCAGCGAGAAGCAGGCGGCGCCGACGGTGCGGCCGACGTGGTGTGCGCGCAACTGGTGGAGAGCCTCGCCAAGGTGTCGGAGTCGGCGGTCGCGTCGATGGTGGTCGCGTATGAACCAATTTGGGCGATCGGTACGGGCCGAACTGCGACGCCTGCCGACGCGCAAGCGATGTGTGCGGCCGTGCGCCACGAGATTTCCAACCGTTGGGGCGACGACGCCGCGACGGGAGTGCGTATCCAGTACGGCGGGTCGGTGAAGGCCGTCAACGTGCGCGAGTTGATGGCTGAGCCCGACATCGACGGCGCGTTGGTCGGCGGCGCCAGCCTCGACCCCGACGAGTTCGCACGTATCGTGGCGTTCTGGAAGCAGTGACGACGACCGAGCGCCTCTGAGGTCGGCTCGGCAGGGGAGGGCGAGATGGAACTAACAGGTGGCCAAACGGCGGTTGTGACGGGTGCTGGTAGCGGGATCGGCCTCGCGCTCGCGCACGCTTTCGCCGCTCGGGGACTCAACGTCGTCATGGCCGACGTGCAGACCGACGCGCTCGATGCCGCCGCGGCCGCAGTGAGCGAGCGCGGGGTCGAAGTCGTCGCCCAACGCACCGATGTTTCACGAGCCGACGACGTGAACGCGCTCGCGGCCGCGGCGATCGAGCGCTTCGGCGCGATCCACGTGGCGTGCAACAACGCCGGCGTCGCCAGTAAAGGCGACGCGTGGATGGGCCCGATTGCTCACTGGGATTGGGTGATGGGGGTCAATTTCTGGGGTGTGGTGCACGGCATCCGGGCTTTTCTGCCGCACTTGTTGGCCAGCGGTGGTCACATCGTGAACACCGCCTCGATTGCCGGGCTGTTGCCCGGCCTCGAACCCGCATACACCGCGTCGAAACACGCGGTGGTCGGCCTCACCGAGGACCTCTACCAGCAAATGAAGATGGCCGGATTCAACCTCGGCGTGAGCGTGTTGTGTCCCGGGTGGGTGAAGACCGGGATTTACGACGCCGACCGCAACTGGCCCGCGGAGCTCGGCGAGAAGCCCGTTGGCCTACTGAGTGGGACAGTCGGCGCGTTTGTGGAGCGAGCGATCGCTGAGGGCACGACCCCTGCGGCGATCGCCGACGCGGTGGTGTCGGCGATCGAGGCGGGCCGTTACTGGGTGTTGCCCCATCCCGAGTTCACCGCCGTCGCGATCAAACGCTGGGAGTCGATCGCCGAAGGGCTCGACCCGCAAGTGTTTCCGATGCCGGGTATGCCCGACGCCGACGAAGTGAGGCGCAGCCTTGGACTTGAGGGCTAACGCGGCGCCAGCTCGGCAGCGCCGCAGCCCCGCAGCCGCAGTCACGCCACGCCACGCGACGCGAACGCCGCGGGAGACACAGCCTCGGACTTGAGGTTGAAGATCGGTCGTGGGGCGGCCCGAGACCCCTCGCGCCGGGGGACCCTGGTCTTAGGTAACCTGGTGGCCGCTGTTTTCTGAGGAGATCCCATGGTCGACACAATCCTGATCGTCATTCACGTGTTGGTGTCGCTGGGCCTCATCATGTTGGTACTTCTCCACAGCGGCCGCGGTGGTGGCCTGTCCGACATGTTCGGCGGCTACATGTCGAGTTCGACGATGGGCTCGACCACCATGGAGCGCAATTTGGATCGCATCACGGTCACGGCCGTCGTGATTTTTGCGTTCACGTCGATTCTTTTGGCGATTCGACTGTCCTGACGGCACCCGCCGTTAACGCGGCGCTTCCCAGTTCGCCACCTACGCGCTACGTTGCAGCCAGACGGCTCGCGTTGGGCCGCGTAAGGGAGGAAATGGCGAATGCGCCGTACACGCAGCTCGCTCGTTCTTTCGCTGTTGCTCACCGGGGCGTTGTTTGCCGGTGCGTGCGGAAGCGACGACGACGACAAAGAGTCGGACACCACGACTGAGGAAACAAGTGCGGCGACCGCCGACGATGCGCAAGAGTCGTCGGCCGCAGATGCCGAGGACTCCGAGGCGACAGAAGGAGCCGAAGGCGGGACCTTGGTGCTCGGCGCCGAGCAAGAGCCCGATTGTGTCGACTGGATTTCCAGCTGCGCTGGGTCGTCGTGGGGCTTCTGGACGATCGGCAGCCAGACGATGCCACGCGTGTTCGACATGGTCGACGACGGCGGCACCTGGGTGTACGAGCCCTCGGCGGTGCTCACCGGCGAGCCCAAGCTCGAGGAGGTCAACGGCAAGCAGACCGTGACCTACACGATCTCCGACGACGCGGTGTGGGACGACGGCGAGCCGATCACCTCCACCGACTTCAAGTACACGTGGGACCAGATCGCCAACGGCACCGATATTTATGACCAGACGGGTTACAAAGACATCGAGGGTGTCGACGACTCAGACCCCAAGACTGCGGTCGTGACCTTTGCCAACAAGTACGCCTCCTGGAAGGCGCTCTTCGGCGGCGGTTATGGCCTGTACCCGTCGCACCTGCTCGAGGGCAAGGATCGCAACGCCGAGATGAAGGACGGCTACACGTTCTCTGGCGGCCCGTTCAAGCTGGAGAAGTGGGAGAAGGGCGTCGAGATCACCCTCGTGCGTAACGACAACTACTTCGGTGATAAGGCCAAACTCGACAAGGTCGTGTTCAAGATCATCCCCGACACCGCCGCTGAGTTCCAAGCGTTTAAGGCTGGCGAAGTGCTCGGGATCTACCCGCAGCCGCAGATCGCCACGATCGACGCGATCAAAGCTGGTGGCCTCGAAGGCACACAGACCGTCAATGCGAACACGGGCTCGGTCGAGGCGTTGTGGATGAACAACGCGAAGGCGCCGTTCGACAACATCGATTTCCGCAAGGCGATTGCCTACGCGGTCGACCGCGACGAGATCGTCAAGGCGCTTTTCGGTGGTATCGGTGTGGAGAAGGCAGTGCAGTCGTTTAATCCGCCCATCGTTTCGGCATACGCAGGCGACGACTTCTCGATGTACACCAAGGACATGGCCAAGGTTGAAGAGCACATGACTGCGGCCGGGTACGCCAAGGGCGCCGACGGCATCTGGGCCAAGGGTGCCGACAAGGCGGCTTTCGTGTTCAAGACCACCGCTGGCAACGCTCGGCGTGAACTGACGGCGACCGTTCTTCAAGAGCAGCTGAAGGAAGCCGGCTTCGAGATGACCATCGAAACGGCCAAAGCTGGCGACTTGTTCGGTCAGATGTTGCCCGCAGGCGACTTCCAAGTTGCGCTCTACGCGCAGGTGGCCACGACCCTCGATCCGGGCCTGTGCGTGATCATGTGTTCGGAAAACGCACCGTCGGAGGCCAACGGCAACGCCGGCCAGAACTTCACCCGTACCAACGTCGCAGCCGCCGATCCGCTGCTGAAGCAGGTCGACGTCGAGACCGACGAGGCCAAGCGCCAGGAGGCGTCGAAGGCGGCCGACAAAGCCCTCGCCGAGTCGGCGACGTCGCTGCCGCTCGATCCTCTGCCCAACATTGCGCTGCTGTCCGACAAGATCGTCGGCCCGACCGACGACCACCCGGTCCTGTCGGTGTGGGTGCACCTCGCGGAGTGGACGCTGGCCGAGTAGGCGACGGTCACCACCACGTAACGCTGCGGACCCGACCCTCTCGCGGGGTCGGGTCTGTCGCGTAGGTGGTCGACCAGCCTTGAGTTGGAAAAGCCGTGACGGGGTTGACTGGTTCGAACACGTGAGGGCAAGGGGAGGCAGCACTGTTTAGTTACATCGCCCGGCGAGTCTTGTACTCCATCCCGGTCGTGATCGTGTCGTCGTTTTTGTTGTTCGTGGCCGTGCGGGTGACGTTTGACCCGTCGGAGAAGCTGCGCTTTTCGCGAGACCCCAACGCGATTGCTCGTTATCGAGCCAAGTTCGGCCTCGACGATCCGATTCCCGTGCAGTGGTGGAAGTGGTTCAAGAACTTCATCACTGGCGACTGGGGGATCTCCAGCCGGACCAACGGCGACGTCTTCCCGATGATCACGCGAGCGCTCGGCTTTACGGTGCAGCTCATCGTGTGGGGGGTGGTCCTCGCGGCGATCATTTCGATCGCGATCGGCGTGTATTCAGCAGTGCGGCAGTACTCGATCCCCGATTACATCTTTACTGGCCTCTCCTACGTCGGCCTATCGATGCCGCCGTTCTGGTTTGGCTTGATTGCAATTCAGTTCTTTGCCTTTACCGTAAAGGATTGGTTGGGTCTCGACGAGGCGCCGCTCAAGTTCGTCGGGTTGCACTCGACGGGAATGTCGGGATTGAACCTCGACTACCTACGCCACTTGGTATTGCCCGTGCTGACCCTCACGGTGCAGATCATCGCCGAGTGGAGCCGTTATCAACGCAGCTCCATGCTCGACGTGCTCAACTCCGACTACGTGCGCACGGCGCGAGCGAAAGGTCTGCCGCGCGGCAAAGTCATCCGTCGCCACGCATTGCGTAACGCGCTCGGGCCGCTCGTCACGGTGATTGCGATCGAGTCGGCGCTGTTGTTCGGCGGACTCATCATCACCGAACGGATTTTCTCGATTCCCGGGATGGGTCGGCTGTTCCTCGACTCCCTCCAGACCGGCGATGCGTACACGCTGATGGGCTGGTTCATGGTGGGGGCGCTGTTCGTGGTCGTGTTCAACCTGCTCGCCGACCTGATCTTGGCGGCGCTCGACCCTCGAGTGAGGCTGCAATGACCGATGGCTTCACTGTTCAACCAGCCGAACGATCCCTACCTACGACGAAGGTGCGATCGCAGTGGTCGCTGGTCGGACGCCGATTCGTGCGCCACTGGGCGGCGATGGTGGGAGTCGCGATCTTGTTGTTTTTGTTCGTTGTTTGCTTCGGTGCGCAGTGGATCGCGCCCTTTCCTAAGAACAAGGTCGACATCTTGAACGCGGGTTTGCGGCCGAGCCGCGAGCACTGGTTTGGCACCGATCCGGCGGGCCGCGACTACCTCACTGAGCTGCTCTACGCCGGGCAGATCTCGCTCAAGATCGGCGTCGCCGTGGCGTTTTTGTCGACGGCAATTGGCGCGTTGGTAGGTGCAGTCGCTGGCTACTTCGGCAAGTTCACCGACCAGTTGTTGATGCGCGCCACCGACGTGTTCTTGATGATCCCTTCGGTGGCCATCTTGGCGCTCGCGATCAAGAAGTTTGGTGGCTCCGACCTGACGATCGTGTTGGTTCTCGCCGGCCTGCTGTGGATGACCATTGCGCGTGTTGTGCGCGGGCAGGTGTTGTCGTTGCGAGAACGCGAGTTCGTCGAGGCGGCGCGGGCCTCGGGCGCCACACATCGCCGGATCATTGTGCGCCACCTGCTTCCCAACTTGGCAGGACCGATCATTGTGAACTCGTCGCTGGCGATGGCGTTGGCGATTATCGCGGAATCGACATTGTCATTTCTCGGCTACGGCGTGCAACCACCGAAGTCGTCGTGGGGCAACATGCTTGCCGACGCGCAGGAGTACTTCGGCACGACCAAGGCATTCCTGTTGTACTTCCCGGGCTTGGCGCTGCTGTTGGTGGTGTTGGCGATCAACTTTGTCGGCGACGGGCTACGTGATGCGCTCGATCCGCTGTCGGGGAAGAAGTGAGCGCCGTGGACCCCGTGCTCGAAGTTGCCGACTTGCGGGTGACGTTTCCCTCCGACGACGGGCCCGTGCCGGCCGTCGACGGGGTCAGTTTTGTCCTTACGCCCGGCGAGACCCTGGGCATCGTGGGGGAGTCGGGGTCGGGCAAGTCGGTGACGTCGCTCGCGATCATGGGACTGCTCACCCGAAAAGCGCGAATTTCGGGATCGGTTCGGTTCCGTGGGCGAGAGTTGCTCGGGCTGAGCGAGAAAGAGCTCTGTTCGATCCGGGGCGAGGGCATCGCGATGGTGTTCCAAGACGCCCTCGCGTCGCTCAATCCGGTGCACCGCGTGGGCGCACAGATCGCCGAAGCGATTACCTGCCACCACGAGCTTGAAGGTGAAGCGCTCGACGCCAGGGTGGTCGAGTTGCTCGAGGTGGTGGGAATCCCGAGCGCGCGAGAACGGGCCAAGCAGTACCCCCACGAGTATTCGGGCGGGATGCGGCAGCGGGCGATGATCGCGATGGCGATTGCCAACGATCCCGCCGTGCTGATTGCCGACGAGCCAACCACTGCACTCGATGTCACGGTGCAGGCGCAGGTACTCGACGCAGTACGGCGAGTGCAGGAGGCGACGTCGAGCGCGATCATCATGATCACCCACGACCTGGGCGTAGTGGCGGGCATTGCTGATCGCGTTTTGGTTATGTACGCCGGCCGACCCGTCGAGCAGGCCCCCGTCGAGGATGTCTTTTACCGCAGCGCGCACCCCTACACCCGTGGGCTGTTGGCGTCGCTGCCGCGTACTGCTCGTCGGGCCGACGGCCAGGCCTTGCCGCATATTCCCGGAAACCCGCCGTCGTTGATTGCTTTGCCGCCCGGCTGCGCGTTCGGACCACGGTGTTCGTGGTTCGAAGCAGGTCTGTGCGACACGGTCCGGCCGACGTTGGCTGCGGTGGCGCCCCCGTCGGGCACGGTGGAGGCATCGCCAGACGATGCGGCGGCGCACGCGGCGGCCGTGCACGCGGCGGGTGTGCATGAGGCGGGCGTGCACGAGAGTTCGTGTTTGCGTGTCGAGGAGATCGCGTAATGGCCGAGCCGCTGTTGTCGGCCCGAGGGCTGGTCAAGGAGTTCCCGATTCGTGGCGGCGTGTTGTGGCGCCGCGTCGGCACCGTGCAGGCGGTGTCGGGCGTCGACGTCGAGGTGTCCGCGGGGCGCACGCTGGGAATCGTGGGGGAGTCGGGTTGCGGCAAAAGCACGACGGGGCGGATGTTGTGCCGCTTGCTCGAGCCAACCGCGGGCACGGTGTCGTTTGCCGGGCGCGATCTGCTGGCGGTGCGCGGGCGAGCGTTGCGTGATCTGCGCCGTGAGTTTCAGTTTGTTTTCCAGGACCCCTACGCCTCGCTTAATCCGCGTATGACGGTGCAGTCGATCGTCTCGGAGCCGTTGCGGGTGCACGGGCTGTGGCGCAACGGTGGAGCTGAGAAGGTCCGTTCGCTGTTGGAGATGGTCGGGCTCAGTGCCGAGCACGCCAATCGTTACCCCCACGAGTTTTCGGGCGGGCAGCGCCAGCGCATCGGAATAGCCCGTGCGTTGGCGCTGGAACCGAAACTGCTCGTGCTCGATGAGCCGGTGTCGGCGCTCGACGTGTCGATTCAAGCCGGCGTGATCAACCTGCTTGAGGACCTACAACACCGACTCGGCCTTGCCTACGTGTTTATCGCGCACGACTTGGCCGTCGTGCGCCACATCTCGCACGAGGTCGCGGTGATGTACCTCGGACGGGTGGTCGAACGCGGACCGGTCGATTCGGTCTACGAGAACCCACAACACCCCTACACCCGTGCGCTGGTATCGGCCGTTCCTGTTCCCGACCCGCGGGTCGAGCGTCAGCGGCGTCGGATCCTGCTCGAGGGCGACTTGCCGTCGCCGGCCGACCCGCCGTCGGGCTGTCGGTTCCGTACACGCTGTTGGCTGGCCGACGAGCGCTGCGCGACCGAGACGCCCGAGCTCACGGCGCTGGTGGGCGGGGCCGAGAACCACGTGGTGGCGTGTCACCACGTCGATCGGGTCGCGTCGTCGCTGGTCGGGACCGCGACGCACGGCGATGGGGCACGAGGCGCGGACAGCGCGGCCGCCGGCTGAGACTGCGGCGCCGGTAGCGTGGCGAGTATGAGCATTGCTGTTACTCGCCACTCCGTGAGAAGAGCCGCCGCGGCAGCGTTACTCCTGTCGCTTGTCAGCCTCGGAGCGTGTTCGAGTTCTGATGACGACGGCGAGAGCGCGGCCACGCCAGCTGTCGAGCAGGACGCGGCCACCGACGTCGGCGGTGCGGCGTCAGGCGACGGGGCAGCAGCCGATGTCGCGGCGGGTAAGGCCGCAGCGCAGGAGGCGCTCAAGGTTGGCGCGACGGTGATCGACGTGCGGACGCCTGGGGAGTTCGCCGAGGGCCACGTCGACGGGGCGACGCTGATCAACTTTCGCGATGCGGGATTCTCCGATGCCGTCGGCAAACTCGATCCGTCCGTGACCTACGTCGTGTACTGCCGGTCGGGCAACCGCTCGGCGCAGGCTGCTGAGGTCATGCGAGATGCCGGTTTGACGGTGCTCGATGGCGGGGCGCTCGATGACATGGCGGCGGCCGGCTGGGCCACGGTCTAATGCCGCGCTGCGTCTCCCGCGTGCTCCTGAGTGCGCCGCATCCGGCGCTTCGACGGCGATCTGCGGCAAGGAATCCCGTGGCGCGGCAGCGTCTTAGCGGCCTGCAGGTCGCGCGAGCGGCGGAGCGCCCTGGCGCAGGGAAGGTGTCGGCGGGCGACGTTGCGAGGTTGGCACGAAGGCGATCCGCTGGTGCTCAGCGAGCATCCCGTCGGGCACCACTTCTACGCGGCCGGACTTGGCCAGCACAGACTCGATGATCTCGTCGACGCCGTCGTCGATCACGCCGGGCTGTTCAGGATCGAGTTCGGTTGTGATCGAACTCCCGGGGATCACCCGTACCGCCTGTTCGTAGGTGGCCTCGACCACGAGTAGACCCGACCCGCGCCGCGCGGCGCGCCACACGGGCTCGATGCCGCTCGCCGCGGTCCCGGCATCGACCGCTTTGGCGAGCGTGCTGAGCGCCCGAACTCGCCGTTCTGCGAGCATTTCGGCAACGGCGGGGGCAACTCGTGCGGACAGGGCAGTGAGGTCTCGGTCGGGAGCCTTACGCACCGTCGACTCGATCCTGCCGACGTGGCGAGTTGTTGCGAGAAACCGCGACAGAGTCGGTTCGGCGCCGACCACGACGATCGGATCTTGATTGCCGCGCAGCGCGGCGTCCAGAGCGTCGTCGAGGGCGCGCGAACGTCGCGACCGCACGGCGTCGAGAGCATCGCTGCGGTCATTGCCGCGGCGACGATCCCGCGGGGAGTGGCCGCCGCGGACCTCGGGCAGTTCGATGCGGACGGCGTGGAGTCGGTCGCCTTGCCCCTGGAACAGCCGCGGATCTTCGAGCGTCAGTGCCACGACCCAGTAGGTCGGGGCCCTGAGCTCGTCGGCGACGAGGTCTCGGGTGGCAAACGTGTCATCGATCACAGTCCGCTCGCGAACCGAACCGTCGAGTCCGATCGTGGCCATGGTGTGGGCGTTGAGGAACACGCACATGCTTTTCGCCCCGGGGGGAGGGGTCGAGGTCGAGACGGCGTGACGCAGACGAGCTAGTAGCTCGGAATCGACGTGGTCGCCGAACTCTGCTCGCAGTCGCCCTTCTGCGTGGCGGCCGAGGCGGGCGAGCCGTGTTCGCCAGGGCTGCGAGCCGTCGACGGGGAGCAGGAGCGAGATCGATGGGTAACACCGAACTGCTGTCGCAGTGGCGGGATCGATGAATGACACGGGAACCTCCGGGTTGTGGAAAACGCTTCGCACTTGGCGAAGGTCTCTCCCGCCCGGATGGGCCGAAGCGCCGGGTCCTGGGAACCGTGTTGACGACGCTTCGATCTGGGATACTCCCCTTCAGGAGTCATTATACGAACTCTGGATCACGTAATGCAAGTAGTAAATGTGACTGTGTCCGTGTGCGGGGTCGTTCGAAAAGGATCAGCTGCGGCTGCGGCTGGAGCTGCGCGCGGGCTGGAGCGCTCCGAGAGCGCTGAGCAATTCACCGATCGTGTGGTTGGCCTGCAGCGGATGACGCAGCTGCCCCTGGCGGTTCACCGCGTAGCGATTGCGGCGCCCTTCACGGAACCGAGCGACGTAGCCACACTCGACGAGGTCCGAGATGATCGACTGTGCCGCGCGCTCGGTGATGCCAACAGCCGCGGCGATATCGCGGCCGCGGATGTTGGGTTGTTCCGAAATGCAGACCAACACTTGCGCGTGGTTGGTCAGAAAGGTCCACTCGGGTCGTCGCGTTTGACCTTCCATCTTGGACACCTTCCGAGGGGATTGATGACGCACTGCTTCGCGTTGTGGTTCTGCGGACCCGTCCCGTGGTCGCGCAGAGGTGGTTCTAGTCCCCGAACTCGAACAGCTCTCCAAGGAATCCGCCACGTTTGCGCTTCTTAGGGTAGCGATCCGAGTTGCGCCGGTGGTCGTCGTCATCCCAGTCGCGGTCGCGGTCTCGCTCTCGCTCTCGGCTGGCGCTGCGTTCGTCGACCCGCGGAGGAGCCGAGCCGGCTACTTCGGCGCGCTCGATGATCTTGTCGAGTTCTCCGCGATCGAGCCACACCCCGCGACACAGCGGGCAGTAGTCGATCTCGATTCCCTGGCGTTCGGCGAGCTGGAGGATGGTGTCGTCAGTGGGGCATTTCACGGTTCGGCCCTTCTGTGTTCACGGTGTTGTCTTCTGCTGTGGTGGACTTCTGTCCACGCTTTTTCACGAGCGTCTTCGCGGCTTGTCCGGTCTTTTTCGCGGCCTTTTGCGCTTGGTCAAGGCGACGCTGGGCCCAGGCGAATTCGGTGGCGAGGATCGCCAATCCAGCAATCACGACCAGCAAACCGGGACCGGGCAGCACCAGCAGGGCCACCCCGACCGCGGTAACTGTGCCGCCGACCGTCGCGACGCCAATTCGGCGACCCGCTCGCAGCACCGGATTGCTCGCTCGAAGCTGCGGACCGGTCGCCGTTTGTGCGCTGTTTGCGGCCGCGTTGGCGGCGGACTCTTCTGCGGGCTTCACGTCAGCCTCCTTGTATGGCGGGTCAGGGAAAACATCACGGCTCAGTGCTCTGTTTTGTTCTTCGACCCAGTGAGCAGGTTGGGTAGCGCTATTGCCAACGCTGCTATGGCGATGCTGCCCGCGAGCAAGACGAGGTCAGTTGCGTCTTTGATCGTGATTGTGAGCGCACTCTGAAACATCTCGATCACAAGGATCAGCGAGATCAGCTTGGCGACGCGATCTTTGAGTTCGTCGATGCTGGCCGCGGCCAGCACACGCGGGCCGAGGTTGTCGTTGCGCCGTGTGCTGAGGTGGCCGATGAATAGCTCGTATAAGCCGAAAGCCACGACGATCAGGATCGCCGCGAGCAAGTAGACATCCACGACCTTGACGATCTCGACGACGAGCTTGGATCGCAGTTTTGAATCGGCGTCGCTGGTGTAGTCGGCTAGATGGCTGACGAGGCGGACGAGGTCGACGGTGCCGAGCCACATGGCCGCGAGTGCCAGCAGCGCCGAGCCGACGACTCCGCCGACCATCATCAGTCGGGCACCCCATAACCACGTCTGAAACGCCGGCGGGCTGAGTTCGGGCGGCGGCGTGTCGGAGCCGTGTGCGTCAGGCATGTGTCGTTTCCTTACGGCGGCGCAGGACTTTGCGCGCTTCGTCGAACCAGACGATCGTCGAAGCAACGCCGCTCACCAGCACCCAGTCCCACGCGGTGAAATCGGTCGTTCCGAACAGGTCGTGGAGCGCGTCGATGTGCACCGCGGCCACTTGTAGCAGGACGACCCCGGCCAAAGCGACCCACAACTTCGCGTTGCGCATGGTGGCTCGGCTGAACACCGATTCCGTCTCGCTGCGTGCGCACAAGGCGTTGAAGATCTGGAACACGACGAAGGTGGTGAAAGCGAGTGCCAACGCGTGCTTCTCGGTGCCGGACTCAAGTCCAAATTTCAACACGCCGAGCGTGCCGAGAGCCATCACCAACCCAGAACCCAGCAGTCGTCCGAGACGTCGGCCGCTCAGGATCACCTCGTCGCGGCCTCGCGGCGGTCGGCTCATCGCCTGACGGCTGGGCGGGTCGAGGCCAAGGGCCATTGCGGGCGGCCCGTCCATGATGAGGTTGACCCACAAGACCTGCAGCGCGGTGAACGGCACGGGCAGGCCGGTGAGTTGCGCACCGATGAGGCTCGCGATCGCCCCGATGTTGGTGGAGAGCTGGAATCGGACAAATTTGATGATGTTGTCGTGGATTCCCCGGCCTGCCTCCACGGCCCCGACAATGGTGGCGAAGTTGTCGTCGGTCAGCACCATCGCGGCCGCCTCTTTGGACACCTCCGTTCCGGTGATGCCCATGGCAACGCCGATGTCGGCGCCCTTGAGCGCGGGAGCGTCGTTGACGCCGTCGCCGGTCATCGCCACGACGTGGCCGTTGGCGCGCAACGCCTGCACGATGCGCACCTTGTGTTCGGGTGCGACCCGAGCGAACACGGCGGTGTTTTCGACGATCCGAGCCAGCTGTAGCTCGTCGAGACCGTCGAGCTCAGCGCCCGTCAGGGTGGTGCCCGACAACCCCAGTTGGTGGGCGATTGCGGTCGCGGTCGCCGCGTGGTCGCCGGTGATCATCTTGACGGCGATCCCTGCCTGTTTGCACAACGCGATCGCCTCACGCGCTTCGGGTCGGGGCGGATCGAGCAGGCCAATGAGGCCGACGAGGGTGAGTTGATCGATTCGGTCGAGCAGCGTGTCGGCCGGCTCGTCGCCAAGGCCCGCAGCCGCGTGCCAGTGCCGTTGGGCGACCGCGAGTACACGTAGGCCTTGGCTGGCCAACGACTCGATCGCCGTGTCGACCTGCTTACGTTCGGCAGGCCCGAGCGCGACGGTCGTGGGTGTGCTGGCGCCGTCGTGGGGTGACGCGACGGCCATCTCGGCGCAACGGGCGAGCACCACGTCTGCGCCACCCTTGACGGCGAGGAGAATCGCGTCGTCAGCCAGGGCGTGGAAGGTGGCCATGAACTTGTGGGCAGAGTCGAACGGGATTTCGGCCACACGTGGCCACAGTTGCGCCAGCTCGTCGGGGTCGATTCCTGCCTTGGCGCCCAGCGTTATCAACGCCGCTTCGGTCGGCTCGCCAACGGCGACCCCGTCGACGATGCGACTGTCGTTGCAGGCAACCGCGAGCCGAGCCACGTGCTCGACCGCGTCGTGTGCGGGGGCGCCGGCGGCGTCGAGAATCCGACCTCCGGGCGAGTAGCCCTCGCCCGTGACCGAAAAGGACGCGCCATTGACGACGATCGCGCGAGCTGTCATCTGATTGAGGGTGAGCGTGCCGGTTTTGTCAGAGCAGATAACGGTGGTCGAGCCCAGGGTCTCCACCGATGCGAGCCGCTTGACGATGGCGCCGCGTTTGGCCATTTGATGCACGCCGACCGCCAGCGTGACGGTGACCACAGCGGGCAGACCCTCGGGGATCGCCGCGACCGCGAGGGCGATGGCCGACAGCGTCGTGTCGGCGAGGGATTCGCCACGCGCCAACCCGAGTGCAAAGAACACAGCGACGGCGACAGCTCCGACCATGGCCAGCCGCTTGCCGAGGGCTGCTAGTTGCAGCTGGAGGGGAGTGGGTGGGTTGCGTGCAGCTTGGAGCAGGCCCGCGAGGGCGCCGATTTCAGTCTTCATGCCGGTCGAGGTGACGAGCATCTCGCCACGGCCGCGGGTTGCGACGGTGTTCATAAACGCCATCGATGCTCGGTCGGCCAGGGGTGCGTCGAGGGCAACGGCGTTGGTCGACTTCGCCACCGGCGTCGACTCTCCGGTGAGTGACGACTCGTCGATCTCCAAGGAACTCGACAGGCACAGCCGTCCGTCGGCGGGAACTCGGGCTCCCGCCTCGAGGACGACGAGGTCGCCGGGAACGAGCGACTCGGCCGGAATCGACACCAGCGACCCGTCGCGTCGCACGGTGGCTGACTCGACGAGCATGTTCTTTAGGGCAGCGAGACTGCGTTCGGCTCGGTGCTCTTGCACGAAACCGAGAATCGCGTTGATCACCAACACGACCGCGATCACGATCGTGTCCTTGTAGTCGCCGACGAGACCGGCGAGCACCGCCGTTGCCATCAGCACGTCGATCAAGAGGTTGCGGAACTGGTCGAGCAGCATCAGCCACGCCGACCGGCGGGGAGGCTCGGCGAGTTTGTTGTGGCCAACCGCGTGGATGCGGCTCTGGGCCTCCTCGGAGGTGAGACCGCGGGCCAGCTCAGTCGCTAGCTGTGATGCCGCCGCGGCAGGGCTCACGTGATGCCACTGAGTGGGTTGTGATGAGGCGGGCGACCACGTGCCGGACGATGGCTCCGGCACGTGGGACTCGCCGGGGTGGGTTTTGACATCGGGTGCAAGCACCTTCGCTCCTTGTTTGTGACAGGTAAGCGAAGGTCTCTCCCGCCTTGCGGCCGGCGTGGCCGGGCTGTCGCCGAGATGACGACCACGCCGTAGTGGGATACTCCCCTTCAGAAGTAGGAAGCAGGATAGGCGAACTACAGAACGTATGTCAACGAGCGTGCGTTGGTGTGCGTTCTCGATCGCTACCGACCCGGTCGGCCGGGTCGCCGTGCCCGACGCCGCCGACGTGGTCGACGTGGCCGACGTGTTGATCGTGGCCGAGGTGGCCGAGGTGGCCGAGGTGGCCGAGGTGGAGGCTCCGACGTTCGAGGGCGCGACTGAGGTCTGTCGAGTTCACCGTGCCGACAACTTGTGGGTGAGTCGACGCGTCGATCACGAGGACGTCCGCGGCATTAGCGGCGAGGAGCTCGTAGGCCACCAACACATCGTCGGCGGGGCTAACCACGTTGGCACTGCTGAGCTGCGTCATCACTGCATCGATGCGAACGCTCGGCCACGAGTCGGGCGGGTAGGCGCTCAGGTGTCGAGGTGTGACGACGCCAACGGGGCGAGCGTCGAGGTCGATGGCGACGAACAGAGCGGATCGACTGGCGACGAGGTGATTGTCGACGAAGCGCTGCAGGGTCGTCCATCCGGGGACCGTTGGCGGCGCGGGCGCCATCACGTCGGCGACCGTGAGGCCGTGGAGTGCTTTCGACGTAAGGGCGCGTGCCGCCTCGGTGTTTGCGGCCCCGAGTAGGAACCAGCCGACAAACGCTGTCCACAGACCACCGCTGTTGCCACCTGCGACGACGTCGACGATGCCGAACCCGATGAGAGCCAGCCCGAAGAATCGGCCGCTGCGTGCGGCGCTCACCGTCGCTTTGTCGCGATCGCCGTGGCGCGACCACAGCCAGGCCTTAAGGATGCGACCCCCGTCGAGCGGAGCGCCGGGGATCAAGTTGAACACGGCCAACGCAACGTTGGTGCCGGTGAGCCACACGCCCAAAGCGATCAGGACATCGGGGATGCCCACGATCGACGCACCGATCGCGAACGCCGCGAAGGAGGCTGCGCACGCGAGACTCGCTGCTGGTCCCGCGGCCGCGATCCTGAATTCGGCGCCCGCGGTGGGCGGTTCTTTCTCCAACTCGGCGACGCCGCCAAACAGCCACAACGACATGGCACGGACGCCGACGCCGTTTCGGCGCGCGACTAGCGCGTGCGCGGTTTCATGCGCGAGCAGTGAGGCGAAAAACGCGAGCCCGCCGACGAGCGCGACGAACCAGTAGGCGGACGGGTCGGCATCGGGCGCGGAGCCGGGAAGTATGGCGTTGGCGAGCCCGAGAACGATCAACCCAAAGGTCAGCGCGACAGTTGGATGTACGAAGAGTGCAATGCCAGCAACGCGGCCGGCGGCGAAACCTCGGCTATTCATGTTTCCTCCAGTTGGACGAGTTCGTTACAACTGGAGGTCTCTCCCGGCCCGATGGGCGAGCGGTGCCGGGCCGGAGCCGTAGTGACGACACTGCTACTTGTTGGGGTACTCCCCTCCGCCCGCAGACTCTAGGAATCTGATCGGCATATGTCAAGCGAAACGTGAAACATTCTTCGTAGGTCTGTAGACTCTTCTTGTGTTGGCCAACCGTCAAGCCGCGTGTCGGTCGTCGGGGCAGACGGCGCCGTTTCGCTTCGCACGGTGCGCCCTCACTGTGCCGAGCCGTGCGTGAAGACGGTGCTCGACGGCTGCGCGGTGTAGCCCGTCGTTTCGTGAACGAGGTGACCGGTCGCCGTTTCGGGCGTGTGGGCCCGTGCTAGAAAACCCGACCGGCCCAAGGGCCGCGACAACGTGCAGGGAGCGCAGATGAAAGTACGGGTTGCTGGGGCAGTTCTTGTTGTTGGGGCAACGCTGGCCGGACCGCTCGCGGGAGTGGCGTCGGCGTTTGTTGTCGAGGACGACATCATGTACTCGACCGAGAAGGCCGGTTTCATCGTCGAGGACGACATCATGTATTCGACCGAGGAGGCCGGTTTCATCGTCGAGGACGACATCATGTACTCGACCGGGAATGCCGGTTTTGTTGTCGAGGACGACCTCATGGGGGTCGCCGGCCGACGCCGTTAGGAGCTGACCGCAGGTCGCGGGCGGCACACGGGTAGTCGTGCGCGTCTGATGCGCTACTGGGTGTTGGCGCGTTTCTCGGGCGGGCTGTGAAGCGAGAGGCCGTGTTCGGCGAGCTTGACGGCGATAGCGGCGGTCAGCTTCTCGGGGCTTGCGGCACAGGCGTCGAGTTCGTCGGGGCCGAGCAACGCGACGAGACCGGCCGTTGTCTGTGCGACGACAACCGGTGTGGTGTTGGCGGAAAATGCCCGCACGTCGTCGGGCTGATCGTTGCGGTGAAAGGTGTCGAACGGTACGGGTAGCTGCGTTCGACACGTTTTCCATTCGCGCCGTTGCGTGAGTCGACCGTGGGTGATGTCGCACAGCGCGCAGTGGGCACGTCCGAGCTGGCGACCGACGAGGTAGGCCAGCTCTCCGCGCAGAGTGCCCTCCGCGTTGTAGACGCCGATGAGGCGCAGAAGGCGAGGTGCGCTGGGCGTGGCGTCGGGCGCCTCGCCGGCTGTGGCCTCAGGTGTCTCAGGTGTCTCAGGCACGGAGGGCGCCGAGCAGGCCGTGGGCTGTTTGCTCCGGAAACTCCTCGTGGACAAAGAGTTTCCCGTTGGGCACCTCGTGCAGCGTGGCCTCGCCGCCGAATGTTGCGAGCATCTCGCGAGCCCGAGCGACCGGGAAGAACGGATCGTCGGCGCCCCACACGAGCGCAACCGGGGCGGTGATCTGCCGGTGCAGATCGGGCAGCTTCGCGAGCGCGCCGATGTCGAAGTGGCGGCCGAACTCGCCCGCTGCCCAAAGCCGTTCGGGGTCGGAGCGCAGCGGCCGAAGGAAGAACTCGGCGAACTCACCGCCGAGGAGGCTGCGGTCGGCGAAACAGTCGCCGAGGAGGAATTTGTTGCGCGAGAGGCGTGGAGTGTTGACCAGCCGAGCGAACAACTGCTCGAAGCGCGGGAGTCGGGCGGTCTGGATAAACGAGGAAAAGCGCCAACTCGGTTTGGGCTGTTCGGTGTTGATCAGGCCCCAACCGCGCACCCGCGCGTCGCCAGCGAAGGCCAATCGCGCGATGAGCCCGCCACTGTTGTGCCCGACCACGGCGAAGGTGGCGAGGCCGAGCTGTTCGACCGTGGCGCGTAGCGCTGCGGCGTGATCGGCTAACGACAGTCGCGCCGAGCGGGTGAAGCGGGACTGACCCGCGCCGGGGTAGTCGAGCAGGTGGCAGCGGACGTGGCCGCTCAGGTGGGGCAGCAGCGTGCGAAAGGTCGCTCCGCTCACCGGCCAGCCGTGTGAGAAGACGACGTCGGGCCCCTCGCCGACACTGCGCACGGCGACCTCGCCGTTGCCGACGTCGATGAATCGGTGTGGTGGTTGGCGAAACAGCTCGCTTGCGCCGTGTTGGTCGAGGGGGGTCACGTTATGGCCTCGTCAGTCGTGGTCGTTTGTCGTCGGGCTCGGTCGGTCGCTGTCGGTCCTTGTTCGGTCCGAGTCGGTCCCGAGCTACTCGGCCGGAGGGATTGGTGTGATCAGTGAGAACGTGGCGCCTTGCGGATCGTTGACCACGGCGAAACGCCCGATGTTCGGGATGTCGGCGGGGCCGACGCACACGCCGCCGCCGAGGTCGGCGCAACGTTGTGCCGAGCTGTCGGTGTCGGCGACGGCGAAATAGACCATCCAATGGTTTGGCAGTTCGGCCGGCCACATGTCGCCGACCATCGGCATGAGCCCGGCCACGCCAGCACCTGAGGCGGTGTGCAGACGGAAGTAGTCACCGTGGTTGCTGCCGACGTTGGTTGCCGACAAGCCGAACACGTCGCTGTAGAAGGCGAGCGACTCGTCGACCGCGCGGGTGGTGAGCTCAGCCCAGCACAACGTGCCGGGCTCGCCGATGCGGCCGGCGCCGTAGTGGTCGCCCGCTTGCCACAACGACAGTGCCGCGCCGCCCGGGTCGCGGATTACCGCCATACGCCCGGCTGTCATCACGTCCATCGGCTCGACGACGATCGTGGCGCTCGAGTTGCGCACACGCTCGATGGTCTGGTCGAGATCGTCGGTGGCGAGGTAGGTGGTCCAGTAGGGCGGGCCCGGATCCTGTTTGGCACCGAGGGCGGCGACGGGCGCGCCGTGCAGCATCGCCATCGAGTAGTAGCCGGCTTCGGGCGGACCGATTTCGATGTCCCACCCGAACAGTGCGCCGTAGAACTCGGCAGCCGCGGGCACGTCGGCAACTCCCAGGTCGACCCAGCAGGGTTGGCCGTTTTCGTACGTGCTGATTTCCATGGGTGTGCTCCGTTTCGTTTGCCGTTTGGTTTAGCCGAGCGGTGGGACAGTGCAGGTTCAGCCGAGGATGTCGCCCAGTTCCTCGAGCGAGGGCACGAAGTAGACCGCGGTGGACACGGGTGTGCTGAAGCGTGTGAGTGAGTCCCGCAGACCGTCGTCGGTGTTGCCGAACATCCGGTTGAGCATTGTTTCCACTCGGGTCGGGTCGGCGCTGAAGGCGACGAACATCAAGCCGGCCTCGGTCAGGTTGCCGTAGGGGATGCTGCGGCGGTAGATCTCGAGTTCGGTCCCGTCGGGCGACTCGACCACCACGCGGCCGACATGCGACGTCGGTGGCGGGCCTTGCGCGTGCGAGGCTGTTGGCGCGTCGGGGGAGCGGGGCTCTTGGCTTGAGTCGGCGTCGTCGGCGGCGGCTTCGGTGGCGCCGAGTTCGATGCTGTCGGGCTTGGTGCGACCGATCACGCGCTGTTGCTCGTCGAGGGAAAGCGAGTGGAACGCGTCGAGGTCGTGGACCCAACGCTGCACGAGCGCGTAACTACCTCCGGCGCCCGGGCGGTCGTGCGCGACGATCGCGACGTCGTGTGCTTCTTCGACCGAGGGATTTTCGGTCCCGTCGATGAAACCCGTGAGGTCGCGACCGTCGCGGTAGGCAAAACCGTGCGTTTCGTTGGCGAGTGTGGCGACGGGGGAGATCGTTTGATGCAGGCCGCGGGCGACGTCGAACAAGGTGCCGTCGTCGGTGCCGTGGATCCAGAACCACAGGTCGTGCGCGGTCGACTCGACACCGGCGACGGCAAGGTCTCGCAGTCCGGTCGGCGGCGTGGCGACTGTTATGGCTGCTGGTGTCGCAGCGGCAGCGGCAGCGGCGGCTGTGGCCGCGTGCCAAAACGCGGGACCGAAGCCGACGACGATGTTGGCCCCGCCGGCCGAGGTCGACGGCTGACGAAGCGTGGCGAGGTGAGCGAGCGCGGTCGCGGGCGTCACGCCAGGTCGCAGGTCGTACTCAATGTGCCGGTGAGCGCGGGTGCCGTGGGCGAAGATTCCGGGCTGGGGTCGGGCCATTGGCCCAGCGTGTCACAGCGGGCGGAGGTCCTGTCAGGAGTGGCGTGGGGGCTGTCCGGGGTTGAGGCGAGCGACGCCGATCAAGACGAGATAGGCCGCGGCGAGCAGGGTCGAAAAGGTGAGCGTGACGGCGATCATCTTGGGGTTCGAAAGGGGATTCGTGAGCGTGTAGGCCAGTTCGTAGACCCGACGGGTGGGCTTGTCGGCCAAGTCCCAGGTGTTCCAGCGTTCGAAGCGCCCAAGCCAGATTCCAAACGAGCAGGCGGGGATCGAGGCAGCGACGGTGAGCCAGCCGAGTTTGGGCGAGGCGCGGCGAGCGACGGCGTCGTGGATCACGAGCAGGGAGCACAGGCCGAGCAGGACGCCGACGAACGCGAACGACCCGACCATCACGCTGTCGAGCCACAGCGGAGCTCCGGCAGCGAGGTCGGCTCGGTTGACCAGGTGGATCAAGTCGGTGAGGAGGTAGGGGCTGTTGGGTAGGAAGATCAGCCATGCCGCGACGGGGGCGACGGCGAGCAGCGTGGTTGTGCGGGTGCGGGCGTGTAGGAGTGCGGCCGCGATGAGGGCGAGCGCCATCGGGATCCAGGCGAGGAACAGGTTCCAGATCAGGAACTGGTAGTGGTCCGGCTCGTAGGTGAGCGCGCGGCCGAGCCACAGCGCAAGGGCGACGCCGGTGGCCGCGGCGAGCGCAGCCGTGAGCGGCAGCAGCCGGCGCATGGGTCGAGCCAGCGGCACGGCGAGCCCGACGGCGAACGTCGTTCCGAGCGTGGCCAGGAGCAGGGTGGCGCGCATGTGGGCGACCGTACCGGCGCTGGTCGTCGCAGCGAGCGCGGTCGTGGGGTGCCGGCGGCCGATTGTGGTCGAGTGGGCTGGTGGGCGAGTGGGCTGGTGGGCGAGTGCGGCCCGGTTATGCTGAGCGACCCTCGTCGGAGTGGCGGAATAGGCAGACGCGCTAGGTTGAGGGCCTAGTGTCCGCAAGGACGTGGGGGTTCAAGTCCCCCCTCCGACACATCGAACAAGTGTTCGTTCAGCGGTTGGTGCAGTCCGCTGGGACTGCGCCGAGCCGTCATCTGGCTGGCCGGCCTGCATCAGGTTTACCCGATGACGGTGGATCGTAGGAGGCCAACGCTCGCAGTTCGAGCGCGGCGCGGTCGGCGTGGTGTCGAGCAGCCGCCGCTTCGTCCTGCCATGGGCTGCGCCGCTGGTTGTAATCGGGCATTCTGGGGTCCATCCAGTAGGGCCTCGGCGGTAGCGCTGAGCCGAGTTCCCTGAGATCAGTGTTTGCCGAAGACGTCGCGAAATTCGTGAGCAATCGCTGCGCTCGGTCGGCCAGCTGTACGTACGCCTCGCCTCCTGGCCGCGTCCCGCCGTCGAACGCCACGGCGATCTGCTGGCACGCGGTCATGAAGCGGACGAGCTGGTCCGCACGATCTTGGAGGTCGTAGACGTAGGCGTTGTCGGGATCGAACGGTCCGGGGCTGTCGGGCACTTCCCCAGCGTGACAGCATCGCCGAGTGCACACGACGAAGCGGAGTCCGAAGCGGCTTGCGATCGGATGTCAGGGTACCATGACAGTCATGAGTCTGATCGCTGCTCGTCAGTTGCCGGTTGAGCCTCTGGAGGCGCTGCGCCCGGTGGCCCGTTAGGAGGCTGAGCTGGAGGAGCTTCGTAGGAACCAGATTACCGCGGCTCGGGATGTGGGGGCGTCTTGGGCGGAGATCGGTGATGCGCTCGGTGTGAGTCGTCAGTCTGCCTGGGAGTACTTCACCCGGCGTCTGCGCAGTGATCTGGCGGCGAGCGTGGCAGGCTCGGATCTCAGTGAGGACGAGGCTATGGAGTTCGCCGTCGAAGAAGTCCGGGCTGCCCGCCACGGCCGCTCCAGTTGACGGTGCGGGTCCGTCCTCGACGCAAACGTTCTGGTCTCCGCAGTCCTGGCGCAGGGCCCATCGCACCGGATCGTGTTCAGCTGGCTCGAAAGTGGTGCCTTCGAGGTGGTCGTGTGTCCGAGGCTGCTGGCCGAGCTCGAGGATGTGTTGGGCCGACCTCGGATCCAGAAGCGCATCGTGCCCGGCCTGGCCGACCTGTACGCAGCGACGTTCCGGCGGACAGCTGTTGTCGTCGCTGACCCCGAACTGGCTGGGACGATCACGCGAGATCGGAATGATGACTACATCGTGGCGCTCGCCGCCGACAACGAAGTCGACTACATCGTGACAGGTGACAAGGACCTGCTCGAGTGGCCCGATCAGCGCCCGCCCCTCCTCACGCCAGCAGCATTCGCCGCGCTCGTTGGCGTGTAGAGCCTTTGTCGCGGGCGACCTCGGTGGTACGCCTACCAGGGGCTTCACGCGGCCGTCGCCAGTGGGATCCACGGGCTTCGTCGGCGTGGGTTACGGGTTGTAATCCCCCTCCGAGACACGAAAGCCCAGGCGAGAGGTGAACCGCCCCGGGTTTCGTGGACAGCCTCATCGTGGCTGGTTAGAGGAGCGTTGCTCCGTGCAACGGGTCCCTGGGCCAGCGAAGCGACGGCACGTTTCGGCGGTGCCGATGTGAGGATCGCGCTGAGGCGGTTGCGGGCCAGACCGGCACCCGTCCCTTCCCGTGGAAGCTGCGGTTCGTAGGCCGCCGTCCGTGTTCGTCATGGCGTCGTGCTCGGGCCGTTGGTGGGCCCGAGCTGCGCCAGCAATCCCAAGTCGTCGCGGTAGGCCCAGTGCTCGACGACGAGCCCGTCGACGACCCGCCAGAGGTGCAGGTACCGCCAGGCGATCGGCCGGCCGGTCGGCTCGCGGCCGGCGAGCAGTGGCATGGTTGAGCCGCGGTGGGTGCCGTGGAGGGTCAAGACGCCGACGGCTGTGTCGCTGGTGACGGCGAGGGCGACCGGGCTTGGCTCGGCGCAAAGCCGATTGCCTCGTCGACGAGCACCCCGACGCGTCCAAGGGCATCGAGGATGTCAGGGACCCGCAGCGCGACCTGGTGCGTGTTCGTTACCACCTGAGTGCGGAGCTCAACATTGGGGGTGTCCGACTCCGGCTGGGCGCGTGGCTCGGGTCGTGGGCGGGGACGAGCGTTTCCAGTACCTGCCGCAACCAGCGGTGGCCTGGGTCGTTCTCGTGCGCAGGTGCACAGAATGCGGCAACTCGCATCCGTGGGTACTCGGGTACCGGCTTGACGATGCCGATGTCGAGGACCGCGGCGAGTTGTTCGGCGAGGTGCCGCTGGCCGGGTCGGCGCGGTACGCAATCATGGGAACGTCGCCGAGCGCCGCGCCAGTTCGTCATCGCGACCGCCGGCAGCATCATCCGCACGCTCGGTCGAACACGGCCCGGAGGCGTTTCAGCGCTTCGCTGACCGCGGCCTGGGTCCGATGCATCGTCATGGCGGTAGCGCTGACGCTCTTGGTGCGGAGCAGCTCGCGGGAGCACGGGAACGGCGAACGGTTCCGATGTGGCCCGGATGCTCCGTGGTATGCCGTCGAGCGTGGTTGGCGGAGCTCGCCGGGACTCGACGTGGTGCAGCCCCGAGGGTGAGTCAGCTTGAGTTGTCGTGCGAGGAGGCCGGTGTCAGTAGGTTTCGAACCTTGCGCTGAGTCGGGTCATGTCGTCCGGGTCTGAGGTGAGGATGAAGGTGCCGAGGCTCTCGGCCACCACAGTCAGGTGGGCGTCGACCACATCTGATGTGTCCGAGGTGGCGAGGCGGCGGCCGACCGGGACGGCGTTGTCGAGCGGGTGGATATCGAAGTGGCGGACCGCGCGGGCCAGGTTGGCCTGCCGGGCCGGGTTGCGCCACACCTGGGCCAGGACGGGGTGGGTGGTGTGAATGTCTTCGCCTCGTTCCGTCGCCCGCCTGATCAGGGCCCAAAGCCGAGAGTTGATGTTCTCGCCGTCGACAATCAGGGGACCGGCATCGATGATCACCGGCTGACGCCTTGTCGGTCGAGGACCTCGTCGGCCCAGTCGAGGTGGGCCCGGTCGATCGGGGCCTCGTCCGCCTCCCAGGACTCGATCAGGTCAAGAAGGGCTTTGCTGCGACGGCGTCGCTTCACCTCCGCCTGTAGGGCTCGTTTGATGGCGAGTGTCTTGGTTCCGTCGACCTGGACGAGTTCGGCGAGCGCGGCCTCCGTCTCATCATCGAAGTTGACCGTCGTCTTGGATGACATATAGATATGGTAGGCAGTATGCGTCTGTATAGCAAGGGTTCGGGTGAGCGTGCCTTGACGACGGAGCGCTGGAGACGTTGGGGAAGCTCGCGCTCGCCGTCGGCAAGGAGTTGGTTGTCGGTGCCGGCAGTGGGCTCGCTGGAACCACTTGATCGCCCGGCTCGTGCGTGACGGCCACGCCGTCGTCCGGCGCGCGGACTGACCACGTCAGCTCGCCTCCGGATTCACGCCAGAGAAATCCCAGCTCAGCGGCTACGCTCCGATCAGCCATGCGGCCCATGGGTCGCGTGTACTAGTGGTTCGGTTCGCCCCTGCGTCGTTCCCGCAGGTGAAGGTGTCAGTGGCGTGAGCGGCGCTCAGCCGCTCGACGGTCATGTGCGCTTCGCTCGCTGCACGCGTTCGGCGGCTCGGGCCAGTGCGGGAGCGACGTCTTCGTCGTCGAGATCTTCGAGCAGCTGGTCGAAGAAGTCCGAGGGCACCACGGTCTGGTTGGAGAAGCGCCGATGGGCAGCCTGCCGCGACACGCCGTAGACCTCGCCGATCTGCGCCCAGGTCAGCCCGGCGGACTGGGCGTCGAGTAGGACCTGGCGCTCGAGCGTGTCGACCCCGGCGGCGAGGTGATGGATCGCGCGGACCCGGGTCTTCGGATCTGGGGAGTCCAGCAAGTCGCGGATGTTGGCGAGCAGCCGGTCGGCGACGGGGACGAAATCTCTGTGCTGGGTTTGCATGCCGTCAACATAGTGATGACAGGCGGGCGGTGTCAACGAAATCCTGACGGAAGCTCCTCGCGTTCGACCCCGATGGCCAGCGGTGCACCGAAGCGGAGAGCGGGTCACCGCTACCGGATCAGCGTCGCGACGGACGGTTCGCGCTGCCCTTTGTCCGACACACCGCTGTGTTTGTCATCAATTTGTCCGCGAAGGTCTTGAAACGCCCGGATATCGAACGGCACGCCTCGGTACGCAGTTGGACGGCCAGTCGCTGACACCCCTGCAATAGCAGGCCGAACGGGCACTCGACGGCATGATCCGGCACGCCTTCCTGGCGAGTCCAAGTCCCCCCTCCGACACGCAACCCTAAGTAGACCGGGTCCGCTTGCGTCGGCGTGCACGGCGTTGGATTCGGGGCGGTAGGTCAGGTTCACGCCGAGTTGGTCGTAGATGGCTCGCTTGTCCTCAGGCCAGCCTCGGCCAGTACGGTGACGATCTCCTTGAGCTGGCCGTGGCAATCGGACGTAGCCCCGACGCACCAAGTTGCTTATCCAACGCTTACCGCTCGTCCGTGCCGATGGGCGTGGGGCGAGCCGGCAGGAGTCGGGTTGGGTGCGGGTCGTCAATCGCCGTGACGCGACCGAGCGTTCTGCTTGTCGGACCATCGAGGCAGTGCTGGACCGGATGAGCGACCTTGAGATCACGGCCTGACGGAGCGCCGTCGTGGGATCAGAGCAGCGCCGAATTGCGGATGACCCGTTCGCAGATGGCGACCCACGTGGGCAGCGGGTTACTGCCGAAGTACAGCTCCGGCATCTGGATTCGTGGGACTCCCGGAGGCGTCCTGACGCCGAGGTGACAGGGTCGAACGCCGGGCTGTTGGCGAATCCTGCAGACGGCCTTGCCGACTACCTTCGCTCCCTCCGAAGAAGCGCTGGGTCATGTCATCGATGCTGGCGATGACCTCCATGACCTGTGCACGGTCGCGCAGCAGGTCGAGGACTCGGCCAGCGCCGAGGAGCCGGTACACGTCGTAGAAGTGCCGGCCGCTTCGGGCCGGTGGTCGAAGAGGGTCGCCGGCGCTGAGCCTGAGTGCCAGTTCGTGGATGTGGACGAGCTTCTCCAGCAGGGTGCGGGCGGGGTAAGCACCTGCACTTCGAACGGAGCGAGATCGTCGAACTCGCCAAGGTCAGTCCCCGCGTCGCTGAGGACGTCACCGAGGAGTGACCCGATGAACACCGGCTCGTGAGAGTCCGAGCCCCGCGGACACTCGCCTCAAAGAGGACACTCGTCGCGATCAGTTCTGTCGGGCGCCGCGCCGCCGGGTAGCTCACCGAGTAGGCGCGGTGCCGGCCTGTTTCCGCTTCAGTACTCACGGCTTCGCCCGAGACGCCGCGTGCGGCCGCCGCTCCCATCGCCTGCGTGAGCTTGTCGACCGATCCTCGCCCACGGCCACCGGGCAGCACGAGCACGTCGATGTCTTCCGAGAACCTCTCCACGATGCCGTAGCCCTTCGACAGGCTGGTGCCGCCCTTGAAGATGAAGTCGTCGGGGAACTCGGCGACGAGCGCGCGCAGCACCTCGCTGACCCAGTAGTCCTTCTCGACTGCGGTCGGGCTGATGCCCAAGCGCTCGGCCGCTGCCTCCAGCGTCGAGGGGCGAACTCACTGACCGGTACGCCAACGTCTTGTTCTGGCGACCGCAGGTCGCGCTGTTCGTCAACGCGGCGACCTTCGTTCCGGTGCTGATGCCCTTCGCCCCGGCGTCCACTGTGGTTGGGCGGTTTCCGGTGGCCATGGCCGACGTGCTTGCTGCGCTCGCCATCGACCCGCGCTTCGTCGAGGCGGAGATGAACGAGATGCACACCGCGGCGCTGGCCAAGACGGCGAACCGTCAGGTGCTCGGCGTGATGAACGAGTTCGTGTTCATGGCTGAGCACACGATCAGTACGGGACGGTCAGATTCTCGCGACCTGATCGGCTTGTCGGTATGGCTTGCGAACACCATCGTCGGGCCGATCATCAGAGCCGACGGCTACATACCCGTCGGCGCCCTTCAGGGACACGTGACGTTGACCGTAGACGGATGATGCCATCCCTGCCTGGTCTGTACCGCCGAGGTGCGGCCTGAGCCGGTCCGGGTTGACCTCAACTATGACTCTTGACTCATCATGAACGAAAACTCATACTAGGTCGATCCTGCTCCTCGGCGGCGACAAGACCGGCCGATGGCCCGCGTGATACGAGTGGGCGATCCCAGCCGCGGACGACCTGTTCGACGATTACCTGAACGAGCTCCGTGAGGAGGGATTGATCGAATGAGTGGGCATCGCAAGTGGTCCGAACTTCGCGACAAGATGATGGAAAGCCCTGGCGCGCCGGAGGCCTTGGAGCGAGCGCGGGCGGCACTCGACGAGGAGGTTCGCCTCTATGAACTTCGACGCGCTGAAGCGCTGAGCCAGGTCGAGGTCGCCGGGCGGCTGGAGATCACCCAGAGTGCCGTCTCAAAGCTCGAGCACGCTGAGGACGTCCGGGTGTCGACGTTGAGGGACTACCTCGACGCACTGGGAGCTCGCCTCGAGCTTGTCGCCGTGTTCGACGACGACGAGCGCCGCGTGCCGATCCACCTCGGGCACGACGCGGCCTGAGCGCGACAGCGCGTGCCGCTCGCCGAGGCAACAGCCCAACCCTATGCAGGCCCACGGGAATGCCAACCTGATCTTCGAGCTGCTTCCAAGAGGGGGAGGACCCGACTCCATGACCGACCGCACGACGAAGACCGGTCGGCATCTGACCGATATCGACATCGACGAGATCGCCAACGAAGTGTCGACCGCTGAGTACGACATCGAGGTGCTCAAGGCGCGCCGTCGAGCGCGCCCGGCGATGGGGTCAGGCCCGGCGCACGTCGTGCCGGTGCGCATCGACCCAGAACTGAGAGCAGCGATCGAAGCGCGCGCCAAGGCCAACCACACGACCACCAGCGAGCCCATCCGACAAGCAATCCGCAAGTTCCTCGACGTCGCATGACCGCCCAGGGTTCCTGATTGGCCGGCGGATCGGAACTCGCTGAGCTCAGCGGCTCGCGGGCAGAGGCAGTTGCCCGCGAGACCAGGGCCGAGGCGAGCCTGCTCCAAGATGTCGCCAGGTCCTCGGTGGCAGTTAGGGTACCGCCCGGGCGACCCAGGGGGCGTGCTGATGGGCAGTCTGTACTTGAGCGGAGGCGAACTGAGGTTCGCGACTGACGACGCCGACGGTCGTCGGCGCCTGCGCGACGCGCTTGGCCATCTGCTCCAGGTGCATCAACTGTGCGTCCTTGTCGGGTCAGGGGCTTCTTTTCACCTCGGTTCACCGAGCATTCGACACGTGGACGCCAGCGTCGTGCTCGGTATGGCGAAGCATGCCGAAGTCGAAATTAGTGATGAGGTCAAGTTGCTCATCGAGGCACTCCTTGCCGACGGGACCGATCTTGAGGCCTTCCTTGGGCGGATCGTCGCGGCACGCACCTACGCGGCAGCTTTCGACCTGGCGGAGGTGAAGGTCGGCGGAACAGCGTGCAATGTCGAGGCCCTCAAGGACCTATTCCACGCCGTGAACCTAGGACTCGCTTGGGCCTGTGACTTGCCTCGTCGGGACCCGCCTCCCGAGCCGCCGTTCGATAAAGATCCGCTATTCGCTCATCGCGAGTTCTTCAGGCGGCTCCTCGCCTCGAGGCGCCCCGAGGCTCCCCGGGTCAGGGTGTTCACGACCAACTACGACACCGTGATCGAGCGCTCACTGGACGAGTGCGGGATCCAGTACTTCGATGGATTCGTTGGCAGCGTCAGGCGACGCATCGAATTGGCAAGCTACGAGCAGGACCTCTACACGGCTCCGGCGGGCGGCGTGGGATCGCTCCGGCGCGTTCACAACGTCGTTCATCTCTACAAGATCCACGGCAGTCTGACATGGCGCGTCGAGACCACAGCTGCGCTCGGTACCACCACCGTTGTTCAGGGCGGGGGGCCGCCGACGAAGGACGAGATTGCTGTGATCTACCCGACACCAACGAAAGAAGCGGATGTCCTCGGGCATCCATATTCGGACTTTCTCCGATCATTCAGCAATGCCCTGATCCAGCCGGAGTGTGTGCTTCTCTGTGTCGGGTACGGCTTCGCCGATGAGCACATCAATCGCATCGTCTTTGATGCCTTGTCTCACAACGCGAGTCTTCAACTGTTCGTTGCAGATCCTTTGAACGTGGTGGACGACGGCACGGCGGCCACACCCGGCCACAGATCGGATTCACCTGTGGGTCGGCTGTCAGAGGTACGCGATCCGCGTATTTCGATAATGACCGGCGATGATGCACGGTTTACTGAGCTGGCACGCCTACTCCCAGACGTCGCTGAGATCAGCGATTCGGAACGGGAGAGCCGGACGGCGGCCCTTGCCGCGGCCCTCCTTCCATCAGCGTTTTCGCCTCCGCCGCCCGGACCGTAGTCACGACCATGCCCGACAACACCCATCGGATCGGCTCCGTGGCTGCGGTGGAGAGCGAGAGGGTCGTCGTCGAGATTGATCCCACGGCGGCCAGCCTTGTCAAGGCGGGATCTACGGGTGTGCTCCCTGTTGGAGCGATCAACTCGTACCTGACGATCGTTGCTGGTTCGTCACGAGTGGTCGCGGTGGTGACCGCTATCCGAATGACGCCCGAACACTCGCCACGGTCCGGCGCCCCCTTCGACGCATCGGTGCGCGTTTCGCGGACGATCGAAGCCACGATGGTGGGCCGCATCGAGGGCGCGAAGTACGAACCGGGACTCACGACCTATCCGTCCGTGTTTGCCCCTGTCTCGCTGGCGACCCGGGCGGATCTGGAGACCATCTTCAAGCCTTCGGAGCCCGCATTCCGATTCGGAGAGGCGGTAGTAGCTCCGGACCAAGACGTGTGGGTGCAGGCGGACAGGCTGCTGGGTCGACACTTCGCGATCCTCGGGACGACCGGGTCGGGGAAATCTTGCTCAGTAATGGCCATTATCGATGGCCTCCTGTCTCTCGAGGTGCCCAACGCGAATGTCGTCATCTTCGACACTAATGGTGAGTACCGTCACTGCTTCGCTGATGGTGAGTACCGTCACTGCTTCGCTGAATCGGCGGAGCGCAGCGCGAAGGCAAGAGCCTTTGCGCTCGGACCAACCCCGGGCCGCGACGGTGCACTCCACGTTCCACAGTGGTTCATGTCTACCGACGAGCACCTAGAGCTGCTTCGCGCCGCAGGCGGAGTGCAGGCCCCGCTCCTTCAGCGTGCGATCGCCGATGCAAGGTCGGCGAGTTCGAGCAACAGTCGCGGACCCCATCGGGTACGAGTGATCAGGTCGTCCGTAGAGTCCATCCGATCTACGGAACGCAACGAGAAGAGGGTCCAGGAGAAGCTGCTCAATCTCTGTAAGGGCTTGTGTAGTTGCCTCGATGAATACGTGGCGGATGAGGAGGACCCAGGGCTTCGGCAGGTCTGGCAGGCCATGCGGCAGTCCGTCAAGGGTTTGAACGCCCTAAACCTGGACAAGGACAGTTGGGACCCGCTCAACGCTTCCCAGCTAGACACGTTTACCGGTGTGATGAACAGGTTGGACGAACTGAGCGGACAGGCCCTAAATGCACTCGGGCTCGGCAGCTCCTCGGCATCCACCGATTTCGACGCGCCGAGCCACTTCTCGCTTGTGGACCTCGACGAGGCCTTCCTTCCTCAACGGATCGAGCTCGAATCAACGTCGGATCCGAGGATTGCCGCTTATGCGGTGACGATGCAGATGCGGCTAAAACGGTTGCTAGCGGACGGGCGCTACGACTTCATGACCCGGGTCCCTCGATTCAATGACGCGCTGAGCAGCTTCCTTCGTCTCCTCTTTGGCAAGGAGCCGCTGTCGAACCTTGGGAACGACGCGCCAGCGGATGAGCGACCGCCTTGGGCAGATTCATACGAGAGAGCGGGACTCCCAGGGGATGGGCACACCGTAACGCTGTTGGATCTGAGTCTCGTCTCACAGGACGTGCTCAACGTCGTTACAGCCCTCATCGCTCGCTTGGTTCTTGAACTCGGGCAACGGATAGAACCGCGCGCGAGCATCCCGGTACTCATCGTCCTTGAGGAGGCGCACCGGTACGTCCGTCGTGAGTCGGATGGGTCGCGATCCCAGTCCGCCTTGGTCTTTGAACGTATCGCGAAGGAAGGTCGCAAGTTCGGGGTATCACTCGGCGTCGCTACGCAACGGCCGAGTGAGCTTGACTCGACGGTCTTGACGCAGTGCGGCACCATCATCGCCCACCGGACTGTGAGCGCTGCTGATCAAGAACTCATTCGAGCCGCGACGCCACTTGCGTCTCGAGATGTCCTGCGTCAGCTCCCCGGCCTCGCCACGCAGCACGCCTTGATCATCGGAGAAGGGGTCCCGGCGCCGGTCGCTGTCCGCGTCCGACATGTAGCCGATCCACCGGACAGCCAAGATCCGAGGTTCATCGCCCAGTGGAGGCAACGCGACTTGGGCCAGGACGCGAGGCACATTCACGCGGCAGCGCGCGACTGGGAGGCCGGCGTTCGAGCGAGGGCCCATGTGTCTGACGGCGCCGAGGGCTCGACGCCATAGAAGGGCGGCGCTGGTCGCGGCCGAAAGAATGGAGGAGCGACGACCTAGTGGTAGTTGGGCCCGGGAGTTCTGCACAATTCGGTGGTCGGCGACAGCCGCGGGGCATGTCGTCAGCCCTCAGATCCCCGCCCGACAAGGGGCCGGTGAGAGCGTCACCAGATCCAGTTGCGCGGTTGATCGGATCAAGTCGCGCGCGGCGCGGGCTTCCATGCGATATGTCTCGTCGCTGGCGCCGGCGCGAGGCTGTGGGGGAGTGACTTCCAGGTTTGGGTGTCGTACCCGGACGAGGAACGCATCCGCCCCTACTATGGGTTTTTCGGGGGCCGTCGCCGGTCCAGAGCTGGGTCGAAGCTTCGGCGCCACCACTCACACCTATGACCGAGCTGAACGACCTCAAAACTGGACTGCGAGTTCGGGGGCTGGTTGCTGCCGCCGATGTGACGATCGTCGCGGTCGAGCCGCACGGCGATGGCGTCGTCAACGTCGTCTACCGGGCTGACGGCGGTCAGATCGCTGATCGCCTTCTGACTGCCGAGCAGGTCGCTGGAGTTTCGGTCGCCTCGGGCCGGCGGTGGACGTTCGATGCCGACGGAGCGTCGTTCAAGCTCGCGTCGGAGGCTCGCCGAATCGAGTTGGCGCACCTGTTCGATCCGTTCGCTGCCGTTGGTTCCTCCACAATTCAACCCCTACCTCATCAGATTGATGCGGTGTATGGCCGCCTGCTGCCGTCGCAGCCGCTGCGGTTCCTGTTGGCGGACGACCCTGGCGCGGGCAAGACGATCATGTCGGGGTTGTACATCCGTGAGCTGATGTTGCGCGGCGATCTTGAGCGCTGTTTGGTGATCGCGCCCGGGAGCCTCGTCGAGCAGTGGCAAGAGGAGCTGTGCGACAAGTTCGACCTCCGGTTCGACATCATGAGTCGAGACATGGTCGAGGCCGCGCGCACGGGCAATCCGTTCCAGGAGCGCAATCTGCTCATCACGCGGCTCGACCAGTTGTCCCGCAGCGAGGACCTGCAGGCGAAGCTCGCAGTCACCGACTGGGATCTCGTGATCTGCGATGAGGCGCACAAGATGTCGGCCCGCCTCTACGGCGACGAGATCAACCGGACGCTGCGGTTCCAGCTCGGAGAACTCGTGCGCGACCGGGCGCGGAACCTGTTGCTGCTTTCCGCAACTCCGCACAACGGCAGCAACGACGACTTCTTGTTGTTCCTCTCGTTACTCGACCCCGACCGCTTTGCCGGCCGGCTCCGCCGATCGAAACACTTGCCCGACGTGTCTGATGTGATGCGTCGCCTCGTAAAGGAGAACCTGCTCACCTTCGACGGCAAGCGGCTGTTCCGCGAGCGCAGGGCCACGACGGTCAACTACGACCTCAGCGCTGATGAGCAGCGTCTCTACGAAGCGGTCAGCTCATATGTGCAGGACGGGATGGGTCGCGCGCAAGCAATCGAACAGGGCGGCGACCGTCGGCGCGGGCTGGCGATCGGGTTTGCGCTCGCCGCGTTGCAGCGCCGTTTGGCCTCGTCGCCCGAGGCGATCTTCCAGTCGTTGCGGCGCCGCAAGGAGAAACTGACCGCCCAGTTTCTTCAGGCGCAAAACGCAGGCAAGCTCGCCGACGCTCGCCGTTTCGACGGCCGGCTCGCCGATCCGGACGGCTTTGATAGCGACGACTTCGCCGACGACGAGTTCGAGCGTCTTGAGGACGAAGCCATCGAGAACGTGATGAGCGC
>CAZWPY010000008.1:33303-45762 GCA_964635475.1 uncultured Acidimicrobiia bacterium | reverse complement strand
ACCCGCGTCACGGGCGATATCGGCCATCGAGGTGGCGCGAAAGCCGTCGCGAGCGAAACGGATAATCGCTGCGTCGAGGATCGCTTGGCGTGTCCGAGCGCCCTTTCCGTCTTCGCCCCGGATCTCCACGCGGGCCGGCGCGGCGAGGCCCGCGTGGGGCGTTTGATCACGTCCGGACATCGTTCAGAGTGTACCGAATTCAGGCTCTGAATTCAGGTATTGACGAAAAGCCTCATTTCTATTACCCTGAGTAATACTTCGCATCGGAGCACCACCCACAACACCGAAGGGTCCCCCATGACGATGACGCAAACGAGCGACCCCACTCGTGTGGTTCCCACTCGCCGAATCTCGTTCGAGGAGCAACTCGCGCAGTTGCCAAAACACTTTGGCAAAGATGGCGACCTCATCTCGAGCCACCTGACCGCCGCGCTGTCGGCGCTCTTCCCCGACGGTGAAGACTTCTTCGTCCGTTCTGTTCGTGCGTATCGCGACCAGATCACCGACCCGATCCTCAAGCGCCAAGTGGCGGGGTTTATCGGCCAAGAGGCCACCCATGGGCGCGAGCATCGGCTCCTCAACGATCGCCTCAAGCAGCTTGGTTACCCCACCAAGAGACAGGAGAAGGTCGCCAAGTGGGGATTGGGTTTTCGTGAGCGGATCTCACCAAAGATTGCGAATCTGGCAGCGACTGCCGCCCTTGAGCACTTCACCGCCACAATGGCCGAACAGCTCATGCGCGACGAGCTAACAGACACGACCCTTGGCTCTGAACCAGTTCGCAGCATCTTCTTGTGGCACGCACTGGAAGAGTCCGAACACAAAGCAGTCGCGTTCGACGTCTACAAAGCTGTCGGCGGAAAGCAGTTCACCCGCGTGTGGACGATGAACTTCTTCAGGTTCATCTTTCCGCTTGTCACCACCGGCATGGTTGTGCTGTCGCTGTTGCGTGATCGTCGCAGTTACAAGCGTGGCGAGCTGCGCCGCAGCTACCAGCAGTTGCGCACGTCGGGGCTGTTCTCGCGTGACACGTGGCTGCGGCTGAAGGACTACAACCGCCCCGACTTTCATCCCTTCGACCACGACACGACCGAACTCGAAACCTATTGGCGCAACCGTTTGTTCGGTGAGAACGGTGCCACCGGCGAGCTCAGCTCACTGGTCAAGTCCGCCGCGTAAGCACGCGTCAGCAAAGGACACCCCTGTGACCAACAACCCAGCCTCTGCTGAAACCGCGCCACCCCACTACGACGTCGTCGTCGTCGGCGCCGGCCTGTCGGGGATCGGCGCCGCGCACTACGTGCAGTCCGAATGCCCATGGGCCACCTACACCGTCTTCGAAGCCCGCGCCGCGATCGGCGGGACGTGGGACCTGTTTCGCTATCCCGGCATTCGCAGCGACTCCGATATGTACACGCTCGGTTTCGGCTTTCGCCCGTGGCGCTCCGACAAAGCGATCGCCGATGGAGCGTCGATTCGTGAGTACATCGCCGACACCGCCCGAGCCGAGGGAATCGATCGCCAGATCCAATTCCATCGAAAGGTCGTCGCGGCGTCATGGTCGACCGACGACGCGCGCTGGACACTGACCGTGCTCGACACCGAGTCGGGCGAGAGCACCCAGGTCACGTGCCAGTTCCTCTTCTCCTGCACGGGTTACTACCGCTACGACCGCGGCCACGAGCCGGATTTCCCGGGTCGCGACGACTACCGCGGCACGTTTATCCACCCGCAACACTGGCCTGAGGACCTCGACTACGCCGGAAAACGCATCGTCGTCATCGGCTCGGGCGCGACGGCAGTCACGCTGATCCCCTCACTCGCCGCGAAAGCCGCGCACGTCACGATGTTGCAACGTTCGCCGACCTACATCATGTCGTTGCCCGACGAAGACCCTGTCGCGAAAACAATGCAAAAGGTGCTCCCCGAGTCGCTCTCGGGTCCGGCGATCAAGTGGATGAAGGCGCTCAGCACCCAGGGCTTCTTCCGCCTCAGCCGGCGTAGCCCGAAGATGATGAAGAAGGCCATCATCGCCGGCGTGCGCCGACAACTGCCCGACGGCTTCGACGTCGAGCGACACTTCACTCCGACCTATGACCCGTGGGACCAACGAGTCTGCCTCGTGCCCAACGCCGACCTCTTTAAGGCGATCAAGTCGGGTAAAGCGTCGGTCGTCACCGACCACATCGACGCCCTCACCGCCGACGGCATTGCGCTCACCTCTGGTGAGTTCCTCCCCGCCGACATCATCGTGTCGGCGACTGGGCTTGAGCTGTTGTTCGCCGGCGGCATTGAGTTCACGGTCGACTCCGAACCGCTCGACCCCGCGCAACGCTTCGCCTACAAGGGCATGATGCTCGAAGGTGTGCCCAACTTTGCACTGGCGATGGGTTACACAAACGCGAGCTGGACGCTCAAGTGCGAGCTCACCTGCAAGTTCGTCGCCGACCTGCTCAACGTGATGCGCCGCCGCCGGCAACGGCAAGTCACGCCGACCAACGCCGACCCGACCCTCGTCGCCGAGCCGATGTTGCCGCTGACCTCCGGCTACATCACCCGCGCGATCGACAAGATGCCCAAACAAGGCACCAAAGCGCCGTGGCAGACATACCAGAGTTACCTAAAGGACTTCCGCACCAACCGAGTGCGAGGCGACGAACTCGACCCCGCACTGGTGTTGTCGAATCCAGTGCTGCCCGCACGAGAAAAGCCCGAACCAGAAAAGCCCGAACCAGAAAGGGCAGGCGTTGCATGAAATCGTTCGCAGGGCGAGTAGCAGCGATCACCGGCGCGGGCTCCGGGATCGGCGCAGCGCTTGCAGTCGAGCTGGTGCAGCGGGGTGCTGAAGTCGCCCTGTCCGACGTCGACGCCGAGGGTTTGGCGGCCACGGTCGCCGCGTGTGAGGGGTACGGGACGAAGGTGTCCGCCACCCGGGTCGACGTGGCCGACAAAGCAGCCGTCGACCAGTGGGCCGCCGAGGTTGTCGCCACCCACGGTCGCGTCAACGCGATTTTCAACAACGCGGGCGTCGCGGTCGGGTCCACCGTCGAAGCGATGTCCTACGACGACATCCGCTGGCTGATGAGCATCAACTTCTGGGGTGTCGTCCACGGAACGATGGCGTTTCTCCCACACCTGACCGCGGCCGGCGAAGGGCACATCGTGAACGTGTCGTCGGTGTTTGGACTCGTCTCGATCCCCTCGCAGAGCGCGTACAACGCCGCCAAGTTCGCCGTGCGTGGGTTTACCGACGCACTGCGAATGGAGCTCGAACTGACGAACTCGCCGGTGTCAGCAACGACGGTTCACCCGGGCGGGATCCGCACGAACATCGCCCGAAACGCGCGGATCAACAGCTCGGTGAGAGACGTCTCGGCCGACCCCGACTCGGTCGGTGTCGATTTCGACAAGATCGCCCGCACGACCCCACAAGCCGCCGCTCGGCAAATTCTCACCGCCGTCGAACACAATCGCCGCCGCGTCTTGGTCGGTCCCGACGCGCACGTGATCGACGCGTTTTCGAGATTGCCATCGGCGCTAGTGCAGCGGCTGTTGGTCGGCGGTGCGAGGCGGCGCCGCCGGTAGCCCCTGCCCGAAAGGCCGATCTCGGCCGCAACGCCTAGGCTTGCCGGACTGCCTCACGTCTTTTGTCTAGGAGATGTCATGACCCTGACGCGCCCACGCCGTTCAGCCAAGAAGTTCGCCTGCGCCCTCGGACTCGTTACCACCGCGGCGCTGTTGGTGAGCCCGACCGCCGCATCCGCGACCTCGGTATCGGCCTCAAGCTCGCTGTCGAGTTCGGTTTCAGGCTCGGGCAGCGTCTCGGCCAGTAGTTCGCTGATCGCCTCATCGGTGCAAGCGTCGGCCAACAACTCGTCCAACGCCGTCTCACGCAGCCAGTCGAATTCGGCATTGCGTTCCGAGTACGCGGCCACGTGTGGGGCAGGTCCGCGAATTGAGCCGCTGACCGCGACGCTGCTGCCCAATTACTCCAACGAAGTGCGGGTCTACTGCTTCGCGCCCGGGTCGACGATCAACATTCACCTCGGCATCAAGGTTCTCGAACTCACCGCCGACCAAGGCGGCCGGGCGAGCGGCTACTTCGTCACGCCGTGCCACCTCGGCATGAACGGCAACCAGTCGCTTCTCGCCGTCGGCAACGGTGACCTGGGAACTCAGACCGCGACGACCAACGTCACGGTGAACTGCGGCACCGTCATCACTCCGACGCCAACGCCGACGCCGGTCCAACAGCCAATAGTCGTTGCGCCGCCCGTGGTCGCCGCGCCTCTCGTCGTCGGCGTGGCATCGCCCGCGCCGCCCGTTGCGTTGGCGCCTTCGTTCACCGGCTGATCGCCTCACCGCGACCCGCGTCAACACCTCGGCCAACGTAAGGCGACAATGGCGAAACAACTTCACCACTGGATCGGTGGCCAGAGGGTCGCGGGCGCATCGGATCGGCACGGCCAGGTCTTCGACCCCGCGACCGGCGACGTCACCGGCGTGGTCCCGTTGGCCGATCCGGCCGACGTCGACCACGCGGTGCGCACCGCCACCCGAGCGGCGCACGCGTGGGCTACCACGTCGTTGTCACGCCGCTCAGAGGTGCTGTTTGCCTTCCGCGAATTACTCAACGCAAACCGCGACGCGCTCGCGGCGGTGATCACGGCCGAACACGGGAAAACTCGCAGCGACGCGGGTGGCGAGATAGCGCGGGGTCTGGAGAACGTCGAATTCGCGTGCGGAATTCCGGCTTTGCTCAAGGGCGGCTACACCCAACACGCCGCCACCGAGATCGACGTGCACTCGATGCGTGAGCCACTTGGCGTCGTTGCAGGCATCACCCCGTTCAACTTCCCCGCGATGGTCCCACTGTGGATGTTCCCCAACGCGATCGCGTGTGGCAACGCGTTCATTCTCAAACCGAGCGAAAAAGATCCCTCACCATCGCTGTTTCTCGCCGAGTTGCTCCAACAAGCCGGGCTGCCCGACGGCGTGTTCAACGTGATCCACGGCGACGCTGTCGCAGTGGGGGCGCTTCTCGCCCATCCGGGCGTCGCAGCGGCGAGTTTCGTTGGATCAACCCCAATTGCTCGTTCGATTTATGAAACGGGGACCTCGGCAGGCAAACGGGTCCAAGCGTTAGGCGGGGCGAAAAACCACATGGTCGTCCTGCCCGACGCCGACATCGACGTCGCAGCCGACGCCGCCGTGTCGGCCGGATTCGGCTCGGCGGGCGAACGTTGTATGGCCGTGTCGGTGCTCGTCGCGGTCGGCGCGGCCGCCGAACCGTTGCTCAGCGCGATCGAAGCCCGCGTGGCGCGTATCACGGTCGGTCCGGGCGACGACCCGACCTCGGAGATGGGTCCGCTGGTGACCGAGGCCCACCGCGACAAGGTGCGCGGTTATCTCGACACAGCCAGCGAATTCGGGGCCGACGTACGAGTCGACGGCCGCCGTGCAACCGTCCCCGACCGGGGATTTTTTCTTGGCCCTTCCGTGCTCGACCGCGTCAAGCCGGGAACGCCGTGTTATGACGACGAGATTTTCGGTCCGGTCCTCAGCGTCGTTCGAGTCGACACCTTCGACGAAGCGGTTGCGCTCATCAATTCCAACCCCTACGGAAACGGCACCGCGATCTTCACGCGAGATGGCGGCGCGGCGCGGCGATTCCAAAACGCCGTCAACGTAGGAATGATCGGCGTCAACGTGGCGATTCCCGTGCCCGTAGCCGCGTACAGCTTCGGTGGCTGGAAGGCGTCGTTGTTCGGCGACCGCCACATCTACGGGCCCGAAGGCATCGACTTTTACACCCGGACCAAGGTCGTCACCACTCGTTGGCCCGACCCGGCAACGTCTCGCGTCGATCTCGGTTTTCCCCAGTCACGCTGAACGGCGTCGCTCGCGTCAGGGCGTCACGCCGTCGTTGAGCGCACGCCACCACACCGAAAGACCCAGGTTTGTCCTGTCCAACCCGAGTCGCGTGTGGGCAAAACGCCCGTAGGGATTGTCGACGACAAACACATGCAAGATCGGCGAACTCACCTCGTAGGTCCCTTCTGGCCGGCACGTGTTCGTGCGCCAAATCCCCACGACCACGCCGTCTGCCCAGCAGAATCGGTCATAGACGCGCCACGGGGTGAGCGAGCCGGCCACGTAGGGGATGTCGACGATCGTTTGCCACCACGGCAGCATGAACATCGCGGCGACCAGTACCGACGTGTCGCCGCTGCTCTCGTAGACCAGACCCTCGGGCGCGGTCACATCGAGGATCGCCGGGTCCTCGACGAGATCCCAGTTCACGAGGTGTTCCACGCCGGTCAAACGGTCACCGATGCTTTTGTATCCCGCGTCGATGGCCGCGGCGCGGTCGGCAAACTTGGCCGTGTTGCGTTCGGTCTCCGCGACCAAGATCGCCGCCTTATCGACGTCACTGGGCAGCGGCTCGACATCGACGAACGGGTCGATCGCTTCCAGGTCGCGGCCCTCCCACACCTTGCTTCCGGTCATTTGCGCCAGCGTCAACAACACGCCCGACTGCGCGGCCGCCACCTGCACGCTGCTGGACGCGGCCGCCGACCCGGCTGCGTCAGCCGCGTCGGACGCAGCGGGACCCGCCGAGTTCGTCGAACAACCGACCGCGGCAAACGACGCCGCGAGGCCTAACGCCAGCACGGTTGCACGCCGGGGGAAGTGCCGAACGCCCACTCAACGAGGGTACGAGGGGGGCGTTCGGTTACGCCACCTAGGGTGGCGACTTGGATGCAGCGGGCGTTAGATGCCCAGCGCCGACTTCAGTTGATCGACCCGGGAGGTCTGCTCCCACGTGAAGTCGGAATCGGCACGACCAAAGTGACCGTAGGCCGCGGTCTTGCGGTAGATCGGCCGCCGCAAGTCGAGATCGTTCAAGATCGCGCCGGGACGCAGGTCGAACACCTCGCGCACGGCAGCCTCGATCCGTTCGGGTGCTACCTGCTCGGTGCCGAAGGTCTCGACCAACACCGACACCGGGTGCGCGACGCCGATGGCATAAGCAACTTGCACTTCACAACGCGAGGCAGCGCCCGACGCGACCACGTGTTTGGCGACCCAACGAGCGGCGTAGGCAGCCGAGCGGTCGACCTTGCTCGGGTCCTTGCCCGAAAACGCGCCGCCGCCGTGCCGGGCTGCGCCGCCGTAGGTGTCGACGATGATCTTGCGACCAGTCAGACCGGTGTCGGCGTGCGGTCCGCCCAAAACGAACGCGCCCGTCGGATTCACGAGCACCCGGTAGTCGTCGCCCGCAAACTGTTCGGGAACCGTTGGCGCGATCACGTGTTCGATCAAGTCGGCGCGCATCTGGTTGTCGATGTCGACGCCGGAGGCGTGTTGCGAGGAAATCAGCACCGTTTCGAGCGCGACCGGCTTGCCATCGACGTAGCTAAAGCTGACTTGGGTTTTGCCGTCGGGGCGCAGGTAATCGATCACGCCGGCCTTACGAACCTCCGAGAGGCGAAACGCGAGCCGGTGTGCGAGCCAGATCGGCAACGGCATCAAGTCGGCCGTCTCGTCACACGCGTAGCCGAACATCATTCCTTGGTCGCCCGCGCCTTGCTCGTCGTAGGAGCTCGCACCCTCGCCGGCACGCAGTTCGAGTGCCTTGTCGACGCCTTGCGCGATGTCGGGACTCTGTTCGTCGATCGACACGACGACGCCGCACGTATTGCCGTCGAAGCCAAAACTCTCACGGTCGTACCCAATCGAACACACCGTCTCGCGTGCGAGTTTGGGGATGTCGACGTAGGCATCGGTCGTGATTTCGCCGGCAACGACAATCAAGCCGGTCGTCAGCAGGGTTTCGCAGGCAACCCGACCCGACGGATCCTCGGCGAGGATGGCGTCGAGCACCGCATCGGACACCTGGTCGGCCATCTTGTCGGGGTGACCCTCGGTGACCGATTCCGAGGTGAAGCTGTAACGGCTCATGTGTTCTCCAATGGATGGGCAGTGTGATCAGATGAGGTGTCGGCGGCAGCGGCAAACGGGTCGACGTCGGCCACCGTTTCGACGAAGGGCTGTGTACTCGCCGACTCACCCGCGGGCGCGGAAACCCCGAACTCGTCGGCGGCGTCGGTCGTCGTGTCCGCGAGCGGCCCGACCAGCGGCTCGCCGGCGGCGCCAGCTGCGGCGCGCACCTCGGTCAGCCTCTGGCTCGCGAGTTGCAGGACCTGGAAGGCCAAGTCGAGTTTCGTGGTCGTCTCGATGGTCACCACAGAGTCGTCAGGCAAGATGACCAACGCGGCATTCGTGTCGCCCTCGAATCCGGCTGCAGGAGCGGTGACGTCGTTGGCGACGAGCAAGTCGACGCCCTTGTTGCGCCGTTTCGCGGCCCCGAGCTCGCGCAACGCGTCGGTCTCCGAATGCGCCGTCTCCGCGGCGAATCCGACCAAAACCTGAGGCGGATCAAGGCGCCGTTGCCGACCCAGGGTCGCGAGGATGTCGGTGGTCGGCTCCAGCACGATCCGCGGAATCCCCGCGTCCTTCTTGATCTTGTCGTCGGCCGCACGCAGGGGGCGAAAGTCGGCAACAGCGGCCGCCATCACCACGATGTCGGCGTCGTGGCCCCGCGCCATCACCGCATCGGTCATCTGCTGCGCGGTCTCGACGACGGCAACCTTCACCCGCGGCGGTACCGGCAAGGTCCCCGCGGCCGTCGTCACGAGGATCACATCGGCGCCGCAGTCCGACGCGGCCGCTGCGAACGCGTGGCCCTGTTTGCCCGACGAGCGATTTCCGATGAATCGCACCGGGTCGAGTGGTTCACGGGTGCCGCCCGCGGTGACCAACACACGCACACCCCGTAAGTCGACACGCGCCACGTTCGGGCCTGCGGAGCCCGTCGAGTCTGCCGAGTCCGTCGAGTCTGGCGAGGGCGGCTCGTCGGGCACCGCGACGTCACGTTCGCCGTGCTCGGGCCCGACCTCGTCGAGCACAGGCAGGTCGAGCTCGGGATCATCCAGCACGGGCAGGTCGAGCTCGGGGTCGTCCTGCAATGCGGCGGCGACATCGTCGGCGAATTCATCGACGTCAACAACGTCGGTAGCTGCCACGGCGGGCGCCGACTTCCCCGCGCCGTTGGCCCACGGGCTCGTGGTGGGCGCCTCGGGCCGGGCGACCGAGCGAACCCGCGCCGCGGAGGTGTAGGCCTGCAATCCCGGGCGCCGCGCGGCCACAACGCCCGCGAGAGCATCAACAATCGCGGCCGGATCAGCCAAACGGCCCGCGCCAACATCACCACCCGCGAGCGGCCCCACGTCGGGACCGACGAACAACACGCCGCGCCGTTCCAAAAGTGTCACGTTGTCGGCGACCGCTGGGTGCTCCCACATTTCGGTGTGCATCGCGGGACACATCACGACCGGGGCACGTGTCGCGAGCAACGTGGCGGTCAGCACATCGGGCGACAATCCGTGCGCGAACTCAGCCAGAACTTTGGCCGTGGCCGGTGCGACGACGACGACGTCGGCGCTTCGCCCTAATGCGGTGTGCGGGATCGGCTCGACGTCGTCGAACAGCGAGGTCACCGCTCGGCGTGACCCAAGAGCAGTGAACGACGCGGCTCCGACAAAACGTTGCGCGTCGGCAGTGAGAACCGGTGTTACATACGCGCCGAGGCCGACCAACCGTCGGCAAAGGTCAACGGCCTTGTACGCGGCAACGCTCGCCGATACGCCCAGCACAACGTGGGCGCCTTTCAGCGGCGAACCCGACCCATCCCCTCCCGTAGGGCTCACAGTCGATTCCGATGAACTAACGAACTCGGCGAATTGGCGCGGCGTCAGCCGGCCGAAGGCGGCTCGGACTCACCGAGCAACAACTCGTCGTTTTCGAGGAAGGCCTCGACGCTGAGTTCGGGCTCCTCCTGCAATTCGGTCGCGAGAATCTTCGACGCGGCGATCTCCTCAAAGGCGATCGAGAGCGGCTTGCGAGCCACCGAGGTGACCTGCGGCGGAACAATCGAGCCGAGGCCCTCACCGAGCTGGCTGAAGTACTGGTTGATCTGTCGCCCGCGTTTTGCTGCAAGGGAGACCAACATGAACTTCGAGCCCGTGTGCTCGAGCAAATCCTCGACCGGAGGGGACATCAAGCTGGTACGGGGCTTCATTGGACTCTCCTGAGTGTGCGACTCCGCCCCAAATGGGACGCAGCTACGCCGTTGAACCTCGTTGCTGGCTGAACCTCGTTGCTGGCTGAGGTCAATCCGACGGCGCTATGCGGCTCACAATCATAGCCGCCAGTTCGCCCACGACCCGCTCGACCTGGTCGTTCACCACGATCACATCAGCGATGCGCTCAGCGTGCGCACGCTCGAGGCGCGCCCGTTGCAATCGCTGTTCGACAGCGCTGTCGCTGAGTCCGCCCCGACCACGCAGTCGCCGCTCCAGCTCGACGGCGTCGGGCGCGTCGATGAAGGCAATAAACGCCTTATCAGCAAACATTTCGCGTACGCGTTGGGCCCCTTGCACGTCGATCTCAAGCAGAACGCATCGGTCGACGGGTGCCACTGGGTGCGGCGTGCCATAGAGGTTGCCGACGAACTCGGCCCACTCGAGAAACTCGCCCTCTTCGATTGCGCGCTCGAACTGCTCGCGCGTGACAAATACGTACGCGTCGGCGGGTTCGCCGACACGCCGTGGGCGAGTCGTCCACGAGCGACTGGGCCACAGCCGCGGCACCCTGGCCGCCAACTGCGTCGCCACCGTGCCCTTGCCGACCCCGGAGGGACCGGCCAGCACGACAACCTCAACTGGTTGGGTCAGTTCGTCAGCTCAGCTTCTCAAGCAGTCGTGCGCGCTGCTGTTCGCCAAGACCTTGGATGCGGCGAGTGTCGGCAATCCCGATCTCCTCCAACAGGCGGCGGGCTTTGACCTTGCCGAGACCGGGCAACGACTCCAGCACGGCGAGAACCTTCATCTTCGCCAAGATGTCGTCGCCGTCGGCCTGCGTGAGCAGCTCGGGCAGCGTAAGGCTGCCCATCTTCAGGCGGCCCTTCACTTCGGCGCGGGCGCGACGGGCGGCGGCGGCTCGCTCAAGGGCTTTCGCGCGCTGCTCAGGAGTCAGGGACGGGGGCGTCTGTGCCATGGCGCGAACCATAGCAAGCCGCGATTGAGTCCCGTGCCGCCGGTATCGACGTGCGTCGCGTGCGACACTGCGTCGGTGTCGTCACGGCAACGTTTCGCATCGGCTTGCGCCATCGTTTCACTGCTCGGCGTCGTGGCCGCGTGCAGCGCAAGAAGCCCCGATTCGAGCACCGGGACCGCCGGTAACTCCAGCGCAGGCGACCTCAGCGCGCACGGCAACGAACCGACCAAGAGCACCACCGGCACGGCGCCCGTGCAACCGATCGGCGCCTTCTATCGAAACCTGCGCGAGCCCGACCCCGCGGCAGCGGCGGGAACGATCGTGGCCAGTGAGCAAGCGACAAGCCCGTTCGCAACCGGCTCGACTCGTCGAATTGCCTACGTCGTAGCAGGGTCGCCGCCAACGGTGGAGACCGGCCTCGTTGTGACCCCGGACACCGCCGCGCCTCGCGGCCTGCTCGTGGTCGGACACCACACCGTCGGCACAGCCGACGTGTGCGCCCCGTCTGCTGACCCGACGCGACTCGCGCCGATGCGCCTGTACCTCGACACCTTCGTGGCCGCGGGTTACGCGCTGGCGATCCCGGATTACGCGGGGCTCGGCTCGCCGGGCCCGCATCCGTACTTGGTCGCCAACACTGCCGCAGCATCGTTGCTCGCGATCCTCGAACCCGCTCGCACGTCTACCGGCGTCACCGCCGACAAACCTGTTGGATTTATTGGCTTTTCACAAGGCGGGCAAGCCGTCCTCGCCGCGGCCGCGCAGCTCGACGTAGCCGGAGTTGTCGCCATCAGCCCGGTCGCTGACCTGCTGTCGACTTTCGAGCGGGCCAACGCGTTCCCGCCCGCTGGATTGCTCGCAACTCTCGTCGGCCACCAGCAGGCCGAGCCAGCGCTGCGCTTGCGCGACGTGCTGACGCCAGCGGGAATCGGGGCCACGCAGCGCCTCGCGAGCACGTGCAACCTCGCTGGCCTTGACCTCGGCGACTGGGAGGACCTGCTGCAGACCGGCGCGCTCGCGACAGGTCCATGGGCTGCGGCACTGGCGCGCGACTCGGCGAGCAATTTCACGCCGCGTTCGCCAACCCTGCTCATCCGTGGCGACGCCGATCCGGTGTTCACTGCTGTCGACGAGCAGCGGCTCGCCGACACGTGGTGCAGCCCCGCCGCCGCTGTTGCGGGCCCCGAGGCCGAGATCGACACCATCACGCTTGCGGGGGCCGACCACGGAGAAACAAACACGATCGGTGGCCCACACGCTGCCCAGTGGTTGTTGCAACGACTCGGCGACAGGGCCAGCAACGTCGCCAACGGCGACAGGGCCAGCAACGTCGCCAAC
>CAZWPY010000008.1:29318-33203 GCA_964635475.1 uncultured Acidimicrobiia bacterium | reverse complement strand
GTCGCCAACGGCGACAGGGCCAGCAACGTCGCCAACGGCGACAGGGCCAGCAACGTCGCCAACGGCGACAGGGCCAGCAACGAAGCCGCAAAGACAACGCCCCTGTGCTGAAAGCACTTCGGCCAGTCGTGAAGCAGTTCGGTTCAGCGCTGAAGCGGCGAACTGTCGCGACCTCGAAACGCCGACGACCACAACTCGGCGATCGCGAGGCCGATAAACAGCAGCCATACGGCGTCGAAGGTGTTGCGATACCGGACTTGTCCGGGCGCGATGAAAGCCACGGGCAACATCACCGCCATCGGTGCCAGCAACACGACCCAGTTCGTCCTCCGCCTGCGTCGCGCCAACACGACACCAGCGATCCCAAGCGGAATCGAGCCGTAGTACGCCCACAGCGCCGCTCGCGACATGGCCGGCTCGCGGCCTTCGAGCCCGGCATCCAAATCGATCCCCTGTAACGGGCGGTAAAACCCAAACGTGCGACCGACGCGTGCGGCCACGACCGCGGGCAGTCTCGACCGGTGCGCGCGGATGTACTCCAAACCCCTCTCGCGGAATTCGACTTCGAGGTCGGATTCGTCACGTCCGAAAATCAACCCCGTGACCGCGCCGCCCATACATCCTGCGTCCCAAAATCCGAAATGTTCGCCGTAGTAGGTGGTGTCGCAATTGGTGTTGGCCAAGGTCCAGCCAAAACCGATCGTGAGGTACACGGGGTGATGCATCACCTTGAGGTTGCGCACGACCCACGGTGCGATCGTCAGCGACCCGACGAGGGCGGCCACTCCCGCGCACCGCAACCCCGCCGCGAGGTCACGACGACCGCCGGCCCACGCCCACGCGCACAAACCCGACACGATCGCCAGTGCTGACAACTCGGGCCGGGTCAACGCGCCGAGTCCGGCCACCAATCCCACCCAAGCTGCGTTGCCCAACGTCGGTCGGTCTCGCAAACGCAACATGACCAGTACCCACAACAAGACCATGGTCGTGTTCAGCGACTCAGCCGAGATCCGCGTGTCGTTCAAGATCGCGTACGGGTACACAGCGGCGAGGACTGCGGTCACGATTCCCACACGGGTCGAGAAAAGGCGACGGCCGATCCAGCCAGCGAGCACGATCGCGGCACCCGATGTGACGGCGTAGCCGAGCATCGCTTGAAAGTGTGTCGAAAGGCCGAGCTTGATGAGCACGGCCATGAGGACCGCGACCAACGGCGGGTGGCCCGCCGTCGGCGTCTCCACGGGCAAAACGTACGGGTTCAGAAATCCACGGCCGTGGGCCACGGTCTGGCCGACACCGAAGTACCACTGCGAGTCGCCGTCGAAGGGCTCGTTTTGCCGCCACAACACCACGTACGCCACACGAATGACCACGGCGAGCACGGTGAGCACCGCGAGAAGGCGTAGAAATCGGGCGGCGTCAACGGTCTCGTCTGCCGGCGGCGAGGCGCTGCCCACCGGGCTCACCCGCCGTCGGTTCCCAGCCCTATCGGCTCGAGGCCGCACGCGGCCGACACCTCATTCGACACGCCCACAATCGTGGCCAAGGCCTTACGCCCGTAGTCGAGTCCCTTCTCGTCCGCGATCCGTGCCAACGCGACGTTGGGCTGTTTCAACAGCTCCAAGCGGTTGGCCAAGAGGAGATCGAGGTAGGGGTTGATCCTGTCGATCGCGAGTCGCAGGTCGGGTGGCGCGACGCCATAGATCTCCAACAGCTTGCCGCGCATTTGTACGTCGGGGATTTCCTCGAAGGACCTGAACAAGACATCCCACTCGTCGGCCTTCTTGCAAAAGTCAACGGCGTCGGGACGCACTTCACGCTTCGCGGTGTCACCGGATTCTCCGCCGCCACACGCGCCGAGCGCCCCTGCGCCGACGACCAACACGCACGTGATCCAGCCCCAACGCGCCCTCACCTCAGGACCCCGCAGGAATCATTTCGAACAGCTCCCCGACCGTCTCGACCTCGTACACACGTTGTTCGTCGAGGCGAACTTGAAAGTGCTTCTCCAGCGCAGACGCAAGCTCGACCAGGTCGATCGAGTCGGCCCCCAACTCAACGAAGGTCACCTCTGTCGTCACGTCAGCGGCCTCGACTTCGAGGAGGTCCACCACAATCTCCCGGAATTCCTCAAACCGACGCTCTTGCTCCATGGATCCATCTTGGCACACGACACCTCGCTGCTATCTGCGTCGCGGGGCGTCGATCGGCACTTCCCGAGCCACGGCACGGCCGCCGTGCCTCAGCACCCAGCGGACGGAATCAAACCCTCGTCGCGGAGCTGGTTCACGAGTTGTTCGGTCGCCAGTTGCGCCCCGCGAGCGTTGAGATGGTCCTCGTTGAAGAAGAGATCTTTCCTGCCGGACAACGCAAAAAGGTTCACGAATCCCACGCCCAACTCGTTGGCAAACTCGCGAATCTCGGGCAAGTTCTGGCGAAAGACACCGGCACGCACGGAGGAGTTGAGCGGCAACACAACTAAAGCGACCCCGACGCCGCGTGCCTGCAACTCGACCACGGCCTCACGAATATCGGCAAACCCCGCGACCTCGCGACCGCGGACGCCGCCTTGGGGGAAACCCAAAGCCGGCCGACCTTCAACCTTGATGTCGTCGAGCGTGAGCTTTTCGGCGTCGACCCACCCTTCGGCGTCGAAGAGCTGTTCGGTGGCAAGCCCACGGCTGCGGTTGCGGGTGCGCAGAACCACCCGCCACGCGGTATCGGGGTGTTGCAACTGCGGCCGCAGGCGGATCAACGCCGAGTGCGACCGGACCCACTCGCTCGCTCGGCTCGGAAACGTCCACACTCCCGCACGGTCCACGGTCGCATTAAGCGTCTCGAGCTCAAGGCGAACCGGGTCACTCTCCTCAGCGGCTGCGGGATAGAACGCGGTCTCCTCGACAGCCAGCACGACCGTTGACGGCGCAAGAGCCGGCACAACCCGCTCGATCAGCCACGGCTCGATCGCGCTCGGACCCGCCGCGAGCAGGCCCGCGTTGTACGCGCTGCGGCCGGTCAACGTGCGAACGACGTCGGGCCGCAGGCCCCACGCCACTTGCGAGGAGCCGAAGAACACGATGTCGCGGCACTCGCCGCGCGACGCGAGGTAGTCGAGGCGTGGCTGCTTCGCGAGCACACCCACGCCGAAGGGGACACCCGCGTACGGCTCTGCCACCCGCGATGCCGCCTCGCAACCGGCCACAACCACCAAACCGATCGCAATCGCACGCCAGACACCTCGGCCGAAGACTGCCCGCATCAGCTCAGCGCCCCCACACGGCCGTCGTGATCACTGCGGGGGCGGCCCGAGCACGACGCACGCGTTGTGGCCGCCGAGACCGAGGCCGTTCGAGATCGCGACACCAGGCGACCACGAACGCGGCTCAGTGACGAGGTCGATCGAAAACTCGGGATCCATCTGACGATGGCCGCGCGTCGGCGGAATGATCCCCCGGCCGATCGACAACACCACACACACGGCTTCCATCGCGCCCGCCGCATCGCCCAGGTGGCCGGTGATCGGCTTGGTCGACGTGATCGGCGGACCCGGAGTACCGAAAACGACGTTGACCGCTTTCGCCTCGGTTTGGTCGTTGAGTTTTGTAGCCGTGCCGTGCGCGTTGATCTGGCCGATGTCCTCGGGCGCCACGCCCGCGTGGGCAAGCGCTACCGAAATGCAGCGCGCGCTGCCCACCCCCTCGGGCGCCGGGGCGGCGAGGCCGTGCGCGTCGGCAGTGCTCGACCAGCCCTTGACCTCGGCCAAAATGCGCGCGCCTCGCCGCCGCGCATGGTCGAGGCCTTCGAGCACCAGGGCGGCACCGCCCTCGGCGTTCACGAATCCCGAACGATCGGGGTCAAAGGGCCGCATGACTCCGTCGAGTG
>CAZWPY010000008.1:24253-29218 GCA_964635475.1 uncultured Acidimicrobiia bacterium | reverse complement strand
TCTCGTAAGTACAGCCCCGCGTCCTCAGCGGCCATAAGTCCCGCGGCGACGCCGACTTGGGTGAAACGTTCGAGCCGGCGGATCTCGCGTTTGGAAAACCACCGTGTCGGGTCAAAGTCGACGACCTCTCGGTGGCCAACGGGCGGCTCGCCCTCGACCAACGACCGCCACAACGCGTCGGGCCCGATCCCGGCCTCCGAAACCACCCCAAGGCCTGTGACCACAACACGGCGACGCTCCACACCGCCGAGGGTAATAGCGTCGACCGGCAATGCACACGAAGCCCGCGAACAGCGCGCCGGCAGACCCGGCTCGCGGGCCGTCCGGGCCGTCAGGGCCGGACTCGCGCCGGCGCGTCGCTGTCACCGGCGCGAACCGCGGAATCGGACTGGCGACCGCGGCGGCGCTGCTCGAACTTGGTGCGGACACAGTGGCCACGTACCGCCACGAGCATCCGGTCGACCCAGTGGCGACAGCCCGCCACAAGCATCCGGTCGACCCCGCAGGACCTGCCCGGCTCACGTGGCTCCAAGCCGACGTCACCAACGACGCCGACCTCGACACTGTCGCGGCGTTGGAGCTCGACGGGCTCGTTGCCAACGCCGGTCTTCCCTACATCGGCAAGGTCTCCCGAATGCCCGTCGAGCAAGCGCGGCACTACGTGCAGGTCAACTTGACCGCCGCTGCCCGACTCGCCGACAGCGTCGCGCGCGCAATGGCCGAGCGCGGCGGCGGGACGATCGTGTTGGTGTCATCGGTGGCGGCCTGTTACGGAATTCTCGGCGGCGCCCTTTACGGCGGCGCCAAGTCGGGGTTGGTGGGCTGCGCCCGCGCACTCGTCCGCTTGCACGGTGCCGCGGGTGTGCGGGTGAACGTGGTCGCGCCCGGTTACGTCGAGACACGGGTCACGGCCGATCTCGCCGCGCACATGCGAGAAGGTTTGACCCAACGCCACATCCCCGCGCAACGATTCGCGAGCGCGCACGAGGTCGGCGCCTGTTTGGCTCACCTGGTCTTGGGGCGGCCCGCGCCGGCCGTGCCGGGTACAACGCTGATCCCGCTCGACGGCGGTTTTGCGATGGGCTGGCGGTGAGCGCCGCGCGCGGGCTCGCCGTTGTCACCGGCGCCAGCAAGGGAATGGGCGCCGCGTGCGCCACTGCCTTGGTCGAACAGGGATACGACGTGGTCGGCGTCAGCCGCAGCGCCCCGGCCGACCCGCGGGTGCGCCACGCTCACTGCGACCTCGCCGTTGCAGCGCAGCGTCGGGATCTCATCGAGCAGCTCGACCCGCACGGTCGCCTGACCGTGATCGTGTTCGCTGCGGGCATCACGAGCACGCAATTACTCATGACTCGCACCGTCGCCGACGCGACTCGGGTTTGGCAGGTCAACTTGCTCGCCACCGCCGACCTCGGGTCGCAGTCAATGAGCCGGTTGCACCAAAGCGGCGGGCGGGGACGCCTGATTGCGGTCTCGTCGATGGGGGGCTTTTTCGGCTCAGGTGGAGTGAGCGACTACTCCGCGGCCAAAACGGGCCTCGTCGGCCTCGTGCGTTCGTGGGCTCGTGACCTCGGTGCCGACGCGACCGCCAACGTGCTCGCCCCCGGCCTCGTCGAGACCGACATGCTCGGCGAACTCACCGGCAAGGCGTGGCGTTACGCGATGTCGAGCGCAGCGCTCGACCGTGTCGGCAACACGCTCGACGTGACTGCTGCGCTACAAGCGCTGCTCGACAACTCCGCGATCAACGGCGTCGTGTTACCCGTGGCCGGAGGTTTCGGGCTCGGCGCCTAACGACGCGCGGCGAATCAGAACCCCATAGCGAGGCCACCGTCGACCGGAAGGAAAACTCCGGTCACGAACCCCGCGTCGTCGCTGAGCAAAAACTGCACCGCGGCGGCCACGTCGGCCGGCTCGGTGAGTCGGCCCCGCGGCGTGAGTTCGGTGTACCACGCCTGCTCCTCAGCGGAGCGGCTCGACCCGGCCAACGGCCCGGGCGCAACAACGTTGGACGTGATGTTGCGACCGCCGAGCTCGCGGGTAAGCGATCGAGCAAACCCGAGCAACGACGCTTGTGCGGCCGCGTACGCCGACGCGTCGGCCAGGCCGTGCAGCGCAACGGTGTCGGCCACGTAAACGAGCCGACCCCAACGTTGCCGCGTCATCGGGCCGATCACAGCCTTGGTTGTAATGAACGCGGCGAGCAAGGAGGCGTCGACCACGGCGGAAAACGCTGCGGCATCGAGCTCACCTGCCGCGGCCCGCACACGCTGGCGAGCGTTAAACACCAACGCGGTTGGCGCACCGATCGCGTCCGTCATCGCTGCAACCGCGGCCGCGACGGACTGCTCGTCACACGGGTCGACATCGCCGTGCCACGCAAGATCGTCGGGCAATTCGGAAGCCCCGGGCCCTACTGCGCCGACGCTGGGCGACTGGTCGGGGCCGCTCGACACCGCGACGCGCCAACCGCCGGCGCGTAACGTCGTAGCGATCGCCGCGCCGACAGGATCGGCGCCTGAAACCACCCAAACGATCGGCTCAGCCACGTGGGTAGAGTACCCGTCGCTTCCCACGGCACGGCCGAGACGCCACCACCACACGACGGCCGACGACCACGGCGGACCCCATGACACTCACCTCACCGTGGTACCTGCTTTTCCTCGCAGCGGTGGTGTTCATCTGCGCACGCGTGCCACACGCCCGCGGCCGGCAAACGCTGGTCCTGGCAGCGTCGTGGGTCTTCTACGCCAGTTTCGGGGTCGGATTCCTGCCGATTTTGTGGCTCTCGATCCTGTTCGGCTGGTGGACAATCCGAAAGATCGCAACCCACGAGGGCGTCGCGCGGCGCCGCTGGCTCGTTGCTTCCGTGTGCGGCTCGTTGGCGGTACTGGCGTCGTTCAAATACGGACCACACGCGGCGCGGGCCCTCAACCACCTGCTCGGCGCCGTCGACCTCGAACTCGACCCGGACAAATTCAGGTTTCGCTTCCCGTTGGGAATTTCCTTCTACGTGTTCGAGTCGATCAGCTACGCGGTCGACGTCTACCGCGGCAAGGTCGACGCACCGAGCCGCCTGCGCTCGTACGCCACGTTTATCTCGTTTTTCCCGCACTTGTTGGCCGGCCCGATCGTGCGCGCGGGGCGTCTCGTCCCCCAGCTCGAGGGCCTGCCGCAACGAGCTACGCCGTCGCAGCGCGCTCGCGGCGTCGAGCTCATCATCACGGGGCTGTTTCGCAAACTGGTTCTCGGCGACCAGCTGCTCACCCTCGCAGCGACGATCCCAACAGCGACAGCGGGGCAGCACTTTGTCGCACTGCAAGCCCTCGGCCTGGCACTCACTCTGGCCGGGGTTTACTGCGATTTTGCGGGCTACACAGACCTGGCCCGCGGTTCGGCCAAGTTGTTAGGGGTCGAGCTGCCGATCAACTTCCGCCAGCCGCTCACCCGCAGTCGCGGCTTTGGCGATTTCTGGACTCGTTACAACGTCACGCTGATGATGTGGTTTCGTGACTACGTCTACCAGCCCGTTCGCGCACTCCTCGGCGGTCGACGGCAAAGCTGGATTGCCGTGATCGTGCTGTTCGCGCTCTCGGGTCTGTGGCACGACGCAGCCTTACGGTGGATCCTTTGGGGACTCGCGGTGGGGTCGGTGATCGCGCTCGAACGTGCACGAGCACGGCGGTCCGCGCATCGAGGCCGGACCACAACGGCGCCGCGCATCTGGACCACCGTCGGCCGGCCGCTGGCAGTCGACCTCGGCATGATCGCGGTGCTCATCGGGATAACGCTGATCAACGCGGCGATCTCGCCCCCGTCCGAAGCAGCGCGGGCCGCGGCGTCGTTTCGCGGTCCGTCGGTGATCCCGACAGTGATCATGGTGCTCACGCTCCTCGGTGGTCTCGTCGCATTCGATTTGGCCGAGCCCGGCCTGGAACGCAACGACGGACGAAGCGACTACACGCGAGCGCGCACGGTCGGAATCGCCGCGCTCGTGGTCGCGATTGCGGTCTTCGGCGGAGTCGCCCGACCGTTCACGTATTTCTCGGTCTGACAGGCCCCGTTTCACCAAAAGCCCGCGGCGCCGCGATGGTAGGTTCGGCGTTATTCACATGGCTAGCCAGACCGCCCTACCTCGCCACATCGCCCGAGAGCACCTCGCCATCGCGCTCGACCGCGACGACCTCGTCAGCGCGCAGCGACTGGCCACGACGATCGAGCCCTGGTTTGGAGTCGCGAAGGTCGGCCTCGAGCTGTTCACGTCTGTCGGCCCGGAAGCCGTCAGTTCGTTTGTTGAACAGGGTTTTCGAGTCTTTCTCGACCTGAAGCTGCACGACATCCCCACCACCGTCGAACGCGCCGCACGCAGCGCCGGGCTGTTGGGCGTGAGTTACCTCACCGCGCACGCGGCCGGTGGATCGGCAATGCTCGCGGCCGCCGTGCGCGGGCTCGCCGATGGCGCTGCCGAACGAGCAGCGGCCGCCGCGGGCGACGATCTGGTGCAGACGCCACTCGATCCGCGAGTGCTGGCTGTCACGGTCCTGACCTCGGACTCGCTCGCCGCTGCCTCCGTGTTCGACGCGCGGGTTGCGGCTGCGATCGAGTCGGGCTGCGGCGGGATCGTGTGTTCTGCCCACGAAGTCCGAGCAGCCAAACGGCGGGCGCCGCTGCTGACCGCCGTTGTTCCTGGGATCCGCCTCGACGGCGGGGCCGGCCACGACCAGATGCGCGTTGCTACACCTGAATTCGCCATCAACGAAGGCGCTGACGTGTTGGTAATCGGTCGACCTGTTTCGCAGTCGCCCGACATCGCTGGTACAGCTCGGGCAATCGCCGACGACGTCGCTGTCGCGTTGGCAGCGGCCAGCGCTGCCGGCGGCGCCACGTGACAGATCGTTTCGGACTGCTCTGGGCGCGTGACCAAGCGCCGACACATCAGCAAACCCAACGTTGCGTCACCCTGAC
>CAZWPY010000008.1:21954-24153 GCA_964635475.1 uncultured Acidimicrobiia bacterium | reverse complement strand
TGGCCGCGCACGTGCTCGTCGCCTTACGGCACTTGACCAGTGGCACCGAGCGCGAACTTGCAGCTGAACTCGTGGGCAAGGTCGACCGGCTGCGTAAGTCGCACGCCGAGGTCCCCAACCTCGACGAACCCACCGCCCTTTTATGGGTGCGAGCGTTAGCCGCGCACGGCGGCCTCACGCCACACGGATCCAGCCCGCTACGCGGTGACGATTCGTTCTGGCTCTCCGGGGGGAGCGCGACTGAGGCCAGTTTCCGCCTCACCCTGTCGCACATCACCGCGCTGCGGGACCGGCCGCCCAACGCGGCTCCCGTCGTCTTCCCGCTCTACGGTCGCAGCCACCGCCTCGTGCCGACGTCGCTGGGCGCTGTGGTTTCGTACGCGCGAGCGCATCGCCGCACCCCGCCCGACAGCTTGGAGCTGATGCCGCTGACGTTTTGCGAGGAGCGCCTCGTCGGCCGACTTGTACAAACGGCGGGCCCGTGTGTGATCTTGCTGTCGGACTACGTGTGGTCCGTCGAAGAGAACACCGCCTTGGCCCGGGCCGCCAAAGCGGCCAACCCCGACGTGGTCGTTGTGCGCGGCGGGCCGCAATTTCCCAAGTACCCCAACGATGTCGAACGTTTCTTTCACGAGTTCGGTGACGCTGTCGACATTGGGGTCCACGGCGAGGGCGAAGCGACGTTCTGCGAGCTCCTCGACCTGCTCGCCAACAGCGTGGTCGAACCCCAGGGCAACAAGGACAACACACACCGACCCACGATCGTCGTCGACAAAACCGAACTGCGCCGCGTCGCGGGACTCTGCTTCGCCGACGGCGATACGGTCGTGATCACCGACCCCCGCGATCGCATCGACGACCTTGCAACGCTGCCGTCGCCTTTTCGAGACGGAACAATCCCGCTCGACGCCAACGGTCAGCTCGTCGCGATCATCGAAACGAACCGCGGGTGCCCCTACGGCTGCACGTTTTGCGACTGGGGCTCCTCCACGCTCAGCAGGGTCCGCTTCCGACCTGAGCAGGAGGTTTGGGACGACATCGACTACCTGTGCGAGCGCGGCGTGCGTGAGGTGTTTATCGCGGATGCGAACTTCGGGTTCACCGAGCGTGACGTGCGGACCGCACAGCGGCTGGCCGATCGCCGCGCGCAGACGGGTTCACCCGACGAGGTTCGTTTCAGTTACGCGAAGAACACTCACAAACACCTCGCGGAGATCCTGCGGATATTCGACGATGCGGGCATCGTGTGCACCCGCACCCTGTCGTTGCAGACGATCGATGCCACGACCCTGCGTAACGTCAAACGTTCCAACATCAAAGTCAGCAGTTACCAACGGCTCGGCGCCGAGGTGCGCAACCAAGGGTGGCCGATCTCCACCGAACTGATGGTCGCACTGCCAGGGTCGACAAAAAGCACTGTCGCCAACGATCTGCAGTTCTGCATCGACCGAGCAACCGTGCCGACTATTGCCCGCACGGTCGTGTTGGTGAACTCCCCGATGAACGCACCTGACTATCGAGCCGAGTTCAACATTGCGGTCGACGACCGCAACCGGATCATCTCGTGTTCGAGCTTCTCGGAGGCCGAGCTCGGCGAGATCATGGACCTGGTCCACGCGTACCGGCTGCTGGAAGCCGCCAGCGTCGGCCGCTACCTCCTGCGTTTCGGCCAGGACATGCTCGACCGGCGAGTGATCGACCTGATCGACGACCTCCACGCGCTCGCCACGGCCGAGCCGCAACGCGTGCCGACTCTCGCCACGTTGCTCAGCATTCACGCGGAATACATGCCCGCGTGGTGGGATTACGACGCTGCCGTCGACGAGATCCGTGACGCGCTCGTCAGCTGGGGCGTGGCCGACGACTCAGCACTCGCAGCGGTGGTAGCCGCACAAAAACACGTCCTTCCACGCCCGGGTCGCGCGCCGGGACCGATCGCGCTCGACCACGACGTCGCTGCCTGGTTCGCCGATCGGCTCGCCGATCAGGTCGACACCGCCGCCGACCAGGCCGTTCCCCCGAGCCGGCCACTGCACCACTACCCCGCCGGTGTGCTCACCACCTCGCCGCGCTCGCGAACGGGCAACGCGGTGCTCGCGGGCGCGATCTATCAGGTCGAACTTGATTCACCGCTGGCGCTCGCGTATCCGGTCGGCACCCCTCACTACCCACGGCGCACCGGCGACTAAGCGACGCTGC
>CAZWPY010000008.1:0-21854 GCA_964635475.1 uncultured Acidimicrobiia bacterium | reverse complement strand
TCGAACGCCGCGATTCCCTCAGCGACCACCCCCGCGTCGACAAGCTGTTCAAGGGCGTTCAGCTGGAGCTCGGAGGCCGCGCCGATCGCGTTGAGGTCGTCATGCGCGGCCACCGCCAACGTGTGCGCGATGGCATCGGGCGCACCGGGGACAATCAGCTCCGCGAGCCGCAGCGCCGCCGTCAGCGCCGAGCCGGGCTCGACCACCTCGTTGATCAATCCGAGGTGGGCCAACCGCTCAGCGGACAACGACTGACCCGTCAACAACATCTCCAACGCGATCTTGCGCGGGATCTGTCGAGGAAGCCGAATCGCCCCACCTGACGCTGCCAACAGGCCCCGGCGCACCTCCGGCAACGAGAACCTCGCACGGCTCGACGCAACGATCAGGTCACACGCCAACGCGAGTTCGAAGCCGCCCCCGACGGCCAGACCCTCGACCGCCGCGATCAACGGTTTCCGTCGCGGGCGGAAAACCAAACCGGCAAAACCGAACCCGTCACGGTCGACAGGGCTGTTACGCGGGCGCAGCAGTTGATCGGGCGGGATCGACAAGTCGGCCCCGATGCAAAACACTCTCCGCCCACCCGCGAGCACACCGACCCGCACATCGGGATCAGTCTCGACCGCAGCAAACGCGGCGCTCAACGCCTCGGCCGCGGCCGCGTCGACGGCGTTTCGACCATCGGCCTGCGCGAGCGTGATGATCGCCGTCGCGCCCGCACGTTCGACCGTGACGGTCACGAGTTTGGGGTCTGCATCGGGTGGGCTTTGAAGAACTCCCACATCACGCTCGTTGCGTCGATCTCGTCGGTGGTGACGCCGGTGATCGCAGCTGTCGCCGCGTCGTCGCCGCCATTCATGTCGATGAACTTCTTGCTCCCCGGCCACGTGTGTCCGCCGTTGGTGACGACGTAGAACTCCACATCGGCGCCCTCGTCGCAGTTGCGCCACACGTGGTGTTCGACGTGCTCGCTCGCCATCGTCGTTGTCGGTTCGGCGTCGCACCCATTGTCCCGAGCGATCTGGGAAACCGCGACCTCGACCGGAGGAAACCCGGAGTAGTCACCATCCGGCGACCACCGTCCTCCTGGGCGCACCGACACAGTGGTCGGCACGTTCGGCTCGCCGCCCAGCAAGGCTGCACCGACTCCGCCGGAATACGGCAACACCGTATCGAGCTCGCCCCAAAACACAACGACAGGAATCGGCGATGTGTCGGCACATCCACGCTGTATCCCCGACACCAAACCAACCGCGGCGATCACGTCGTCGAGTTCGCACGACAAGATGCCCGACATGATCCCGCCGTTGGAAATCCCTTGTGAATAAACACGATCGAGGTCGATGCAGTGACTCGACGTGATCTCCTCGATCAGCGTGCGCAACAAAATCACGTCGGGATTGTCTGCACCGGGAATCGGGTTCCAGCGGAACGGATTGGGCGTCCCCTGCGGGGTCACCACCGTTGCGCCGTCGCCGCCGGCCACGGTTTCGGTAGCAGAGCTCTCGGCGTGAAAGTCGATCGGCTCGGTCAGCCCGTGCAGATCGAGCACGAGCGGCGTCGGCTCGTCGGCAGCAACATCGGGCTCGAACAATCGGTACGGGTGGTCGGTCCCGTCCGCGCCCGTTATGGAGGCTCGCGAAAGCCCTGCCGTGCGGGTCGGCGCACCCATGCAGCCCGGCGACGCGCGACGGGTCTCGCCCGCGGCCGCCGAGGAGTCGAGTTGAGCCTCTGCGTCGGCCACCGAGCTAACGGTCGTCTTTGCGGCGTCGGTCGTTCCCTCAGAGCCCGAGCCGCACGCCGCCAGAAGAGGCGCGGCAAGCCCTGCAACCAGCACCAAACGAACCCGCTTCGACCCCGAACGCATCATGGGCGCGAAGGTTAGGCGCCCAGGGCGTCCTAACGAACTGCGGTTGCGGCGCGCTCAGCCATCACAAACTCGCGGATCGCTGCGAATCCTTCTAGGCGACTAACGACAACGCCGGAGGTGTCGACGCGCAACGCCGTCGGAGCTTGGCGGGCGTCGGCTCGCCGCGCGAGTTCGGGCTCAACGGTGACGTCGACTCGCACCACATCCTGCGCGCCCAGCGAACCGAGCAGGTCCGCCGCGGGCCCGCACGACGCACACCACGGAGTCGACAACACGAGCCAGCCGCCACCCGACAACCAGCGCGCAGCATCGAGTCCGGCTGGCAAGTCCCTCGATCCGGCCCGGGCCGAGGCTCGACTGCGCCACCACGCCGCGAACGCAACAAATGTCAATAAAACAAACACAACCGCGATACGGGCGTTCACCAGGCACCCCGCAATCGGGCGATCCGGACGTAGACCTCACAACCCACACACACGCCGGTGGCGGCCGCGAGCGCCGCCAGACCAGCAACGATCAAGGTCAACACCCAGCCCAGCGTGGTCGCACCGGCGAGAAAGGCGAGCGTCGCTGCGGCCAAAAAGACCACTCCCACTGCAGCAGCGAAACGCGGCGGACGCGGGTCTTCCAACTCGTCGGGTGGGCCCAAACGAGGTTTGATCCACTGCTGGTACACACGAATCATCGGCGCCCAGCGTGGACCGCCCGCCGCGCCAGCCGCCAGCACCAACATAAAAACCGTCACGACCGGCCACACGTTGGCCACGAATGCGACCAGAAGTCCGACCGTGAGCACGCCCTGGTTGAAGCGCGGACCGCGGGGGTCGATCGGCGCCGGGCGGGAGGAATCACGGCCCGCGGGCGCAGCCGCACCAGGGACATGAACACCGAGGCCAGGCCCGCTGTGTTTGGTCGGTGACATCATCAGGAGTGTAAACCCGACCAAGCGGGTCATCTATTCCCGCGGCGGCGGCCGACGAGCGCGGCGCAGAGCCGTCGGTTGATTTTCCACGCCGCGCGGGGATCGCCGAAGGTCGCCGTGCCGACCTGCACCGCGTTGGCGCCGGCGTCGAGCAGTTCCAACGCCGAACGCGCATCGCAGACTCCACCGACGCCGACGATGCCTATCGACCCCAACGCGGCACGTACATCGGCGACCGCGCGCACCGCCACGTGGTGAATTGCCGGCCCCGACAAACCGCCGCCGCCTGCTCCGAGTCGCGGCTGCGCGTCGGAGTCGAGGGCGAGACCCATCACCGTATTGATCAACGTGAGCGAGTCGGCACCTGCGCCCGCTGCGGCAGTGGCGATGTCGACCAGCGACGTCACGTTGGGGCTGAGTTTGGCCCACACCGCGAGGTCGTCACCCAGTTCTCGGCGAACGGCGCGCACAACAGCGGCCGTCCCCTCAGCGCTGTGGGCAAACATGGCGCGGCGGTCCTCGACGTTTGGACAACTCACGTTCACTTCGACCGCTATCGGGTCGATCTGCCCGCGGCCGATGGCCTGCGCGACACTGCGGGCCACTGCGCCATATTGCTCAACGGTGAAACCCCACACGCTCAACACAACTCTCGCCCCAGTCGCAGCGAGTTGTGGCCAGTCGGTGTCGATCCACGCTGCGATCCCGGGGTTGGCGAGCCCGACGGAATTGATCATGCCCCCGCGCACCGGCGCGACCCGCGGCGCGGGGTTACCCAACCACGGGTCCTGCGACAGCGACTTGACGACGACCGCTCCAAGCTCGGCGAGCGGAAAATAAGCCGACAACTCCGCGCCGTGGCCCGACGTGCCGGCGGCGGTCATGACGGGACTGGGCAGCTCGACGGCGCCGACAGCGACCGGGAAACGTCGTGCGGCCGCCACGGGCGCAACGATACGGCGGCTACAGCGCCGGGCGCGGCGCGCGATTGGATACAGCGCCGGGCGCGGCGCGCGGCCAGGCGGGCGGACGAGACGAGCGGGGCCGGTGGGGTCGCTGTACAGTCGCCCGTCGTGGCGGGAGACGTCGAGGACCCAGAATCTGTTCCGGAACCGCCCGACGCGTTGCGCGGACAACCGCCGATCTGGCTCGCTCCCGAGCAGCCCGAGCCGACGTCGACCCGGCCACCTCCCGCACCCACGGCGGCGGGGTCAGCGCCGCCAGCGCCGTCAATGCCCTCAGCGCCGCCAATTCAGCCGGCGCAGCCCTCAGGGCAGCCGGGGCAGCCGGTCCCACCGATGCCGCTGCCCCCGCCACCGCCGCCGCAGTGGAGCGGCTACGCGTACGCCTCGGGCGCGTACCAGGCTGGCCCCTCGGCAGGCAGCGCCCGCACTGGGCCGTTGCCGCTGCACCCGATGTCGCTCGGCGACATGCTCGACGGCGCATTTCGGCTCTACCGCGCGAACTTTCGTGAGCTCGCAATCGCCGTCGTCCTGCTCGCGATACCGCAGGCGCTGCTAGCCATCGCGGCCGCCCGGCCGGGAATCCTGGCGGGCTCGTTCGATGCGACCGGGGCGTTGTTCGACTCGGATGTGGCGGTGGGTGCGTTACTCGCCAGCCTGTTGGCGTCCTTCGCGCTCGGCCCGCTGGCGGCGGGCGTTTGCGCAGTCATCGGCGCAAAGTCCTACCTCGGCGAACACATCACGTGGTCACAAGCGATCAAGACCGGCGCGCGGCGCTGGCCGATCCTGCTCGTCGCGCAACTGGCCGTGAAGCTGCTCGAAACCGCCGGCTTGCTCGGCTGTGGCGTCGGCGCCCTGTTCGTGATGGCGCTGTTCGTCCCCGTCACACCCATCGTCATGGTGGAGAAACTCGGTCCGTTCGCCTCGCTCGGTCGATCGTCGTCGTTAGTTCGTGGGCGCTACTGGCCGACGTTGGGTTACGCGCTGCTGAGCGGGCTGATCATCTCGACCGCCGCGAGCTTGATCACCGCACTGCCACAGGGAATCGCCGCGGTGTCACCGATCGGCTGGATCGCGGGGCTCGCGTCGGCATTCAGCGTGCTGGCAGCCTCGTTGATCACGCGGCCATTGACCGTGATGTTCGCCACGCTCGTCTATTTCGACGCCCGCATCCGCTTCGAAGGCTTCGATCTGCAACTGCTCGACCGCGAGCTGCGCGGCAACTAGCCGGCCATGCGTTGGGCCGACCTGCCTCTGCCGGCGCCGAGCCACGACCCCGAGCGCGCTCGCGAACTGGCCCGCAAAATCCTCGACTCCAAGGAGTTTGCCGACCCGAAACGGTCGATCCTCGCTCGAATCGGCGACTGGTTCAGCGATCTGTTCAACCGCATAGTCGGCAGTCTGTGGGGCCACTCAGTGGGCATCGCCTGGATCGTGATCGCGCTTCTGCTCGCGGGCACCGTGTGGCTCGTTTTGCGGTACGTACGCTCGGCCACGCCCGACGTGACCCATATTCCAGGGTCCGCCACGGCACGCGCGCAGCCACGCACTGCTCGGGACTGGCTCGACGAAGCGGCCGTCCACGAGGCAAATGGCGCGTGGCGCCTGGCCATTCGCGCGCGCTATCGGGCGTTAATCGCTCGCCTGGGTGAACGGGGGGTCGTCACGGAGCGCCCGGGCCGCACGGCCGGGGAATACAACGCCGACGTCGCCGCGCACGCGCCACAGGCGTCGGGCGCCTTTCGCGCCGCAACGTCGACGTTTGAACGAGCCTGGTACGGCCACGAACAGCCGACCGAACACGACGTTGCCGAGTTTCGTGAACACGCCGAACGCGTGACGGCATCGGCCTCCGCGTGAGCGCCACAACGTCACGAGCGCGACGGGCGCTGCCCGTTGTGGGCGTGATGCTCACCTTGCTCGCTCTCGGCCTCTACATCGCGAGGTCGTCCGACAGGCCGAGCGGACGGCCGTTTGACCCCGCGTCGGCCCGGCCGGAGGGCACGTTGGCTCTCGTGCGCCTCCTGCGTGAACTCGACGCAGAGGTCACTGTCGCCACGCTCGCGCCACCAGCCGACGCCGACACGGCGCTGTTGTCGTGGGTCGACTTCGACGACGACACCACACGCCAGTGGCGCGACTGGATACGCGACGGTGGAGTCCTCGTGCTGACCGACGCCAACTCAGAGCTCGCTCCACGCGGCGTGGCCAGCGGCGGCTTCCAGGTGACCGATCTCGGACCCGAGTTGCAGGTACGCCCACGCTGCGACGTTGCCGCACTGGCCGATCTGCCGCCGCTCGACGTCTCGGAGGGTGGCCTGAGCGTCGATCCGCAAACGACAAACTCCGACCTCACCGTCTGTTTTCGAATGCGACAGGATCGCGCCGCTGTTGCGATCGAAAAACGCGGCAAAGGAGCGGTGGTCGTGGTCGGTCCGTTCGACGCGTTCACCAACTCCGGGCTGCGTCAAGCGGGCCGCGCCGAACTCGCCGCGGCCCTGCTCGCGCCACGACCAGGGACAAAAGTTGCGATCAAGGGCCTTACTCCCCTTACCTTCGTCACGCGGCGCGAGACGTTGCTCGATCGCCTGCCCAAGGCCGTCACGTCGAGCTTGTGGGTGCTGCTCGCCGCCGGAGTGTTCTACGCGTTCGCTCGCGGCCGCCGGCTCGGCAAACCACTCGGCGAGCCCGCGCCCGTCGAGGTTCCCGCCTCAGAGCTGACGGTCGCGGCAGGCAATCTGCTCCAGCGCGGGCACCACCGCGCGCACACAGCGGCCATGTTGCGTCGCGGGTGTGCAAGCCGGATCGCAGGACTGCTCGGGCTCGCGCGCACGTCGACACCTGAGGACGTAGCTCGCGCGTTAATCAGCCGCGGGGCCGACGAAGACGAAACGTTGCTCGTGCTGTGCGGCCCGCCGCCGCTCACCGATCGCGATCTCGTCGTGCTCGCGCAACACCTCGACGTAATGCAGGCCAGAGTCGACGGGGCGCTCGCGGGCTCACTTGCACCGGCTGCCGCTGGCCCGACGCACACTGCCGACGCAGCGCCCATCCCCTTGTCCACACAATCCGCGGAGACTGCACCATGACCGACAACCCCGACAACGCCGACAACCCCGACGCGCCCGACGCACGCGACGCGCCGGGCGCCGCACCTGCCGAACCACCGCACACACACGCGGCGAGAACTGCGGCCGACGAAGCCAGGAGCGCGCTGCATGCCGTGCGCACCGAGGTGGCCCGGGTCGTGGTCGGCCAAGACGGCGTGTTGACCGGCCTCGTGGTCGCGCTGCTCGCTGGCGGGCACGTATTGCTCGAGGGAGTCCCGGGTACGGCCAAAACGCTCACCGCCAAGGCCGTCGCCGCCGCGTTGCAGCTCGATTTCCGCCGGGTGCAGTTCACGCCGGATCTGATGCCCGCCGACATCACCGGGCAAATGGTCTACGAGTCGACCACGGGAAGCTTCCGATTTCGGGAAGGTCCGGTGTTCACCCACTTGCTGCTGGCCGACGAGATCAACCGGACCCCACCAAAAGCACAAGCGGCGCTGCTTGAGTCGATGGAGGAGCGACGTGTATCGGTCGACGGCGTCGGTCGACCGCTGCCGAACCCCTTCATGGTGATCGCCACACAGAACCCAATCGAATACGAAGGGACCTATCCACTGCCGGAGGCGCAACTCGATCGCTTCCTGCTCAAGCTGCACGTCGGTTATCCAACCGAGGAACAAGAACGAGGCGTTCTCGCCCTGCACGACCGCGGCGTGAATGTGCACGACGTCCGTGGTTCAGGTGTGCGAGCAGTGGCCAGCGCACAACATCTGGCCGCTGGCCAAGCCGCTGCGGCAGCGGTCGCCTGTGAGGCGCCGGTTCAGGCGTACATCGTTGCCTTGGCCCGCGCGACTCGCGACTCCGCGTCGGTGTCGCTCGGCGTGTCGCCGCGAGGCGCGGCGATGTTGTTACACGCGGCAAAAGCGTGGGCCTGGCTACAAGGCAAGGCATTTGTGACGCCCGACGATGTGAAAGCGATGGCCAAACCAACGTGGCGCCACCGCGTCGGGCTGCGGCCCGAGTCCGAGCTCGACGGCGTGACGAGTGACGGAGTGCTCGATTCGGTTCTCGCCACCGTGCCGGTCCCGCGCTGAGCCCATGCCGCTGCCGACACGCCGACTTGCGCTGCTCGCAGTCGCAGCCGCGTTGCTTCTCATCGCGCTACGACTGTCGAGCGCGGCCGCCGTCGCCAGCACGATCGCCGTCGTCGCGCTGGCCGGCGTGCTCGACGCGTTCGTTGGGGTGAACCCCCGCAAGATCGGCGTCGCGCGCACGTTGCCCTACACGGTGTCGTTGTTCTCCACAGGCACGGGCTCGTGGCAACTCGCCAATCCGAGCGCCCGGGTGGCCAAGCTCGCGTGGGCAGATTCGCTCGTCGGGTCACTAGGCGTTGTGCCCCGTCGGCGACACGTCGCTATTGCCCCGCGTGCAACAGCGGCCGTCGACTTCACGTTGGCACCCCGTCGCCGTGGCAGATTCACCCCCGACGCGATCGCACTGCGCTCGACGGGACCTCTCGGACTGGGCGCTCGCCAAGCAAGAATCTCTGTGCCCGGTCAGCTGCGCGTCTATCCCTCGTTTCGCTCGAAAGCCGAGGCCGAGTTGCGACTCCGTAAGGCCCGACTGCTCGAGATCGGCCTTCGTTCGGCCACCGGACTCGGCACCGGAACCGAGTTTGACTCGCTACGCGAGTACCAGGTCGACGACGACGTGCGGCGGATCGACTGGTCGGCGACAGCTCGAGCGCAGCGGGCAATTGTGCGTACGTACCGTGCCGAGCTCAACCAGACCGTGATCGCCGCGCTCGACTGCGGCCGCTCATCGGCCGGCAAGGCGGGCGGAGTGCCTCGCCTCGACCACTACATGGACGCGGTGATGGCGCTGACGACCATCGCCAACGGGCTCGGCGACAAGCTCGGCCTCGTCGCGTTCGACCACCACGTCCGCGCGACGGTGCCCGCGTCACGCCACGCCGGCCAATTCGGCCGAGTGTGCGAGGCGATGTACGACCAATTCCCCGAGCTGGCGGAGTCCGACTACCGCAATGCGTTTAGCCACATTTTGGCCAGGTTCCCTCGCCGCACGATGCTCGTTTTGTTCACCGAGATCAACGAACATCTCGTTGAGGACTACTTGCTCGACGCCCTCGCTCTCGTCGTGCGCGACCACCTGGTCGTGGTGGCATCGGTGCGCGACCCCGACCTCAATCGCTGGTCGACCGACACGCCCACGGAGGCAGACCTCGCGTACCGCAAGGCCGCGGCCTTCGCCGCTCTCGACTCGCGCGCACGCGCTGTCGCCCGACTACGAGCGGTCGGCGCGACGGTGATCGACGCAGTCCCCGGCGAACTGGCCCCCGCGCTGGCCGACGCGTACCTACGAGCGAAATCCCGCGGCCGACTCTGAGGCGCCAGGCGCCAACGTCAGCGGCTCAGCTACTCGAAGAACTGGTCGAGCTGCTCGAGGAGGAGGCGGCAGATATCGAGGCGCTCACCGACTGAGAGCTCGAGCTACTGAACGACGCCGACTCCGCCGACCCCGAGACACTCGCTGATCGGGAGGCAGAGCTGACGACCAGCCAGCTTGAGTAGCTGGCCGAGCTCGAGGAACTGGCGCTGGAACTTCCCGAGCTGTACGTGCTCGTAGAGGTGGCGGCGCTGCGGGAACTGCTCGCGGAATTCGAGCTCGCCAGCCACGAGTAGAACGAACTCAACGCCGACGACGACGGGTTCGAACTCGCTGACGAGGAGCGGCTCGACGAGCTCGCGCTGGAGCTGTTGAAGCGTGAACTCGAACTCGACGAGGAACTCGAACTCGACGAACTAAACGCACTCGACGACGAACTCGAACCTGCCGAAGCGCTCGACGACGTCGCGGAGCTACGCGACACGCTGGCGGAGGCCGAGCTGGCCAGCAACGAATAGAACGAACTCAACGCCGACGACGACGGATTCGAACTCGCTGACGAGGAGCGGCTCGACGAGCTCGCGCTTGAGCTGTTGAAACGTGAACTCGAACTCGACGAGACGCTCGAACTCGATGAACTAAACGTGCTCGATGACGAACTGGAGCTGCTACTGCGTGACGAGCTCGACGACTTCGACTTCGAAATCAGCGAATAAAACGAACTCAACGCCGACGAAGAGGCCTGCGACGTATTCAAAGTCGTCGTCGGTGCGTTGGCCGACGACGAGGCGCTCGATGACGACGAACTCAGCGAACTCGACGCGCTCACCGAACCCGACGAACTCGACGAACTCGACGACGAACTAAACGTCGAGGAGCTACTCGCTGACGAACTGGCTCGCGAACTGCTCGAAGTTCCCACACTCTTCACCCTGCTCGCGGCGCTACTACCCGACGAGCTGTCGTAGGACAACCATGCCGACCAACTCGCCGACGACGACGAACTGGCAGAGTTCGACGACGCGACGTAGTACGAGCGTGAACTGGAGCTGGACGACGACGACGAGAACCACATCGACGACGACGGCGAGGACGAACTCGCCCGCGAACTGCTCGACGAAGCCGACGACAAGCCGCTCGACGAGCCAAACATCGACGATGAGACCGAGGCGCTGTTCGACAAGCTCGACGCGGCGCTGCCAGCCGCGACAGGGCACGCCGGGTTCGAGGTGTCGGTGTTGTTGGCCAGCGTCGGCACTCGTTCAGCGTCGAGAGTGACGATGCTGTTGAAACACGTACCGGCCGAAACCTCCGCGGCGCTCACGAGATGGGAGTACGTGAACACGACCGAGTCGGCCTCCGCGTCGGTATCGCCATCGAGTCCGTTGAGGTTGTTGTTGCCCAATCCGCTACACGTCACGACCAGCCCCGACGCCACACAACCAGCCGGTAGCGCACCAACCGTGAGCGACAGTGCCGGGTTGGGAGTGACAACAACGGTGTCGCCCTTGCCCATGTCGTCGGGACCCTGATTCGCGATGCGGACCTGCCACGTGACGGTTTGGCCGGCCGTGGGAACCGGGTTGTTGGGGATCGCGGTGACAGTCACGTCGTAGTCGCACATCACGAAGGTGACCTGCGTCAGCAAGTTGGCCGACGGACTGCCCGCGCCGTCGGTTGGACTCGCATTAGGCGTACCGCCGGCTGCAACGGCTGTCGCAGTGACGGAGCCTCTTAGCCGCATGTCGTTTACATACGAACCGCCCGCACCCCCGCCGCCAGCTCCGATCGGGATGACGGGTGGGTAGTAGGCAAATACCGGCTCCCCGCCGCCACCGCCGCCGTAACCACCACCGCCACCGCCGCCGGCTGCGCCCTGCACGTCGAATTCAAGGTTGGAGCCGTCTCCGCCCTCGGTCGGGCCTCCCGATGGCTCGCCCGCGCCGCTGTCGCCCCCGATCAGCCCTGAACCGCCATGACCTCCTCCGGTACCTGCGTCTTGCGGGCTCGCCGCCCCGTCGCCGCCCGCCCCAAGCGGGACGGTGGTGTCGGCGCCACCCCCCGAACCGCCCGGGGGTTCCCCGGGGGCGTAGCTACCGTGACCTCCGCTACCGCCGCCACCACCTGCAACCGCCAGGCGAGCAACGCCCACGAGGAGCTGTCGACCCCAGCCGCCATGGCCGCCGTCCACAAGGCCTTGGCTACTCCCGCCCGCTAGGTCCGTAGCGCGCAGGACCTCGCCACCTGAAACCTCGAAACGAGCGGCGATCTGCACGCCGGCTCCGCCGCCGTCAGCCGCACCATCGCTGCCGGCGCCCGGGTCAGAACGAACCACCGCGTCGATGTAACACACGCCATCGGGCACGGTCAGAGGAACGCCCGGAGTGATGACATGGGGCCCCAATGAAGGAGTCGCGCTGGGCGAGGCTGCGCCAGGAGCCTGGTGCAAAACGAGCGCGCTCGCCATTACCGTCACGGCCACAACTGCTCGCGCCCGCACCCTTACCCCGCTGCCCACATGGCTCCTACCGGCGCCCGTCGGTCCCATAGCTCCCCCGCCCCTTCCACACATCCGGTTGCACCCGCACAGATGCGCGCCCGCGCGACGCTAGCTCTCTCCCATCGACGTCGCCTCAGATCGCGACAGGCCGCGCCGCGCGGGCCGCCGGGAGCCGGTCGACGATGGGCGCCGCCGACTCTCGGCGGATCCAGCCCAAGTCGTCGGTCTCGCCGACCATGCCGGTGAGACCCCTCGACGCTGCTCGACGTCCCCACACGACCACGTACGCAATCGCGGCTGCCTCGGCCACGACACCGATGCCCACCCGCACAGCGGTCACGCCGACATGGCCAGTAATGAAACCCTCGATCGCGCCAGCGATCCCCAGCGCAAAGACGACGGCAGTGACAACCACGATCACACGGCGGCCCTCCTCAACCAATGCCGCCCCGCGGGTGCGATCGCCAGGATCAACGAGCGTCCACGGCAACCGCAGTCCCGCCGCGGCGGCAACCCACACGGCGCTCAGTTCGAGCAAGCCGTGCGGCAAAACGAGTCCAAAAAATTTGCCCAGTTGTCCAACCGAGGCAAACACACCGATGTAGGTACCAAAACGCAAACCCTCGTTAACAAGCACGAGAAATGTCAGAAACCCGCCGACAGCTCCGGCGGCAAACGCATAAAACGACACCAAGACGTTGTTAAGAAAAACGTGCCCGGCAAACGCCGCGGCCCCCTCGGAGGTGTAGTAGTCGGCAAACTCGCTGTCGACCAGTGCCTGTTTGGCTTCGTCGTCGATCACGGTGTTCTGCGCGTCGCGGTCGTTGGCTACCCAGATTCCACTCGCCCCGGCGACGCCGATGAAGACCAGGGCACACACAGCGATCGTGCGACGGATGTGCCAAAGCGCCGCGGGCATCGACATCGTAAAGAAGCGCAGGAAACCTCGCAGCGACCGCGACCGTGTCCCGTAAATCGCCGCCGACGCTCGGCCAACGAGGTCCGAGAGGTGAAGCACGAGCCCGGCGTGGCGCAAATAGGTGCGTGCGTAACTCAGGTTGCCCGACACGCTTTGGTACAAACCCAACATCTCGTCGGCTTCGGCCACCGAGAGGCGGTGGACGCCCCTGCGCGCACGTTTCACCAACTCAGCGAGGCGCTGCCACGAGGCCTGGTTCTCGGCGAGGAAACGGTCGAGATCCACCTCGGTAAGTTAGCGACATGGCCGCAGCCACGAGCGAACGAGTTTTGGTAACTCCCGAAGCCGTCGCGCTCGACTTGCCTATTGCCGATGTCGGCACCCGGCTTGCGTCGGGCTTGCTCGACTACTTCATCACAGTCGTCGGCTACATACTTTTTACGCTCGCGACGGTTGGAGTCGGTTCGTGGATCGGCTTCGGCGGAGGTTGGGCCGCCGTGATGTTCTTGCTCGGCGTGCTCGTGTCGCTGTTCGTCGCGCCCATGCTGATGGAGACCTTCTGGCACGGCCAAACGCTGGGCAAAAAGATCGTCGGGCTGCGAGTCACGACCGTCGAGGGAACACCGATCCGTTTTCGCCATGCATTTCTTCGAGGGACCATCCGCTGGGTTGAGGCCGGTCCCATCAGCGTTGTCTCGATGTTGTTGACGCCGCGCCACCAACGTGTCGGCGATCTGCTCTCTGGCACCGTGGTCGTGCGTTATCGCTCCGGCATGGGCATGCCGGTCCCACTCACCTATGCCGTACCCGAACACGCGTCGGCGTTCCTTTCGCGACTCGACACATCGGTGCTTTCGCGAGACGACCTGTTCGCTATTCGTCTGCTGCTCGAACGCACCTCACGTCTGCGCCGTGAAGCCGCCCACCAACTGACCTACGACCTGGCAACCCGGGTCGCGCACAAGATGCACGTCGCACCGGCCGCCGATATGGGTCCACGCGACTTTCTCATCAGCGTGGCGGCCGCCCATCGCCAACACGCGCGACGTCCAACACGCCGAGTTGGCGGCGGACTGCTCAGTCCCTCCATCTCTGCGGGGCCCAATCTCGCCGACGTCGCGCTCGCGCCCAACCACGGGGCACCCTCGGCCGGTTCGTTCAGCGACACCTTCGCGGCGCCGGGCTGATCGGCGTGCCGGACAGAAACCCCGACGCCGCTACGCGCAGCAGCGAAGCTGCTGCGCCTGGTGCGCCCGGCAGCGAAGCTGCTGCGCCAGCCAGAGCCAAAAACGTGGCCATTCACGGGCTCTACGTCGGCGCGACGCACACGCTCACCAAGGCGCCCGTCACGAGCGTGGATCTCGTGGCTGGGGTCGGCGTGGTCGGCGACGTCCACGCCGGGCCAACGGTGCGCCATCGCTCCCGCGTGCGAGTCGACCCCAACAAACCAAACCTGCGGCAAGTCCACCTCACATCGCTGGCCACCTACGAGATGCTCACTGAGATCGGGATCGACGTCGGGCCCGGTTCGATCGGCGAAAACGTGTGTCTCGCCGGCGTTCAGTTGCTCGACCTTCCCACCGGCACCGTGCTGCGCCTCGGTGCCCACGACGAGGCCCCGCTCGTCGCGCTCACCGGTCTACGTAACCCCTGCGTGCAACTCGACGCCCTGCACGCAAACCTGAAGGCAGCGCTCGCGCCCACCGACCCGACTGCACCCGAGGGAATCCGCCACCGAGCGGGCGTATTTGCTGTGGTCCTGCGAGGCGGAAGGGTAAACCACGCCGACGCCGTCACCTACACGCTGCCGCCGCCGCCGCACGCCGAGTTGCGCCGCGTGTAACACAACCGGGTCGGCCTACACCTCCAACCGCTGTTGGTCCGCGGCGTGCAGTTCTTGCAAGCACGACACCGACAGGCCCTCGCGGCGCCACTCGGCAATTCCTTGCGCGGCCGCGAGCGCGGCGGCCACCGTCGTGAGACACGCCACGCCGTGCACCGAAGCCGCTTGGCGGATATATGCACCGTCGGCGCGGGGACCCCGGCCGCGCGGCGTGTTGATCACTAACGCGACCTCGCCGCGCTCGATCAAGTCGACCGCTGTTGGCGTCGTGCCACGAGCCTCGCCGTCGGCCACCTTCGCGAGCTCACGGTCGACCGCGATCCCCGCGGCGCGCAACGCTGCCGCGGTGCCGCTGGTCGCAGCAAGGCGAAACCCTTCGCCGGCCAGCACCTGCGCGACCCGCACGCCGGTCGCCTTGTCGTGATCGGCGAGCGACATGAACACCACGCCGCTGTCGGGGTCGGTCGGCAATGTGGTTCGCGCGGCGAGTTGACTCTTGAAAAACGCCAGCGGAAACGACTTGTCGACGCCCATCACCTCGCCCGTCGAACGCATTTCTGGCCCAAGCACAGTGTCGACACCCGGGAACTTTTCAAACGGCAAGACGGCTTCCTTCACCGACACGTGCCCGCCGGTGGCAGCTGGACGCACCACACCCTCGGTTCGCAGATCCGCCAATGTCGCGCCCAACAGGACACGAGCGGCGACTTTGGCCAGTGGCACGCCGGTGGCCTTCGCAACAAACGGCAATGTCCGGCTCGCCCGCGGGTTGGCTTCGATCACAAAGATCTCACTGCGCGCGTCGTGTTCGCCTTCGGCGCGCCGCACCGCAAACTGCACGTTGATCGGGCCTTTGACATCGAGTTCGTCGGCAATGGCACGGGTGTAGGCCTCGATCTGCTCGATCACCGGCGCCGACAACGTGGGCGGAGGGATCGCACAGGCCGAATCGCCGGAGTGCACCCCAGCCTCCTCGACGTGTTCCATAACCCCGCCGATCAACACCTCCCCGCGTGAATCGCGGATCGCGTCGACGTCGACTTCGATCGCGTCCTCCAAGAAACGATCGATCAGCACGGGCCGTGCAACCGACAAGCCGCCCTCACGGCCCAAGGCGCCTTCGGCGGACAGCTCGACCATCGCCGCGCGCAAACCGCCATCGTCGTAGACGATCTGCATCGCGCGGCCGCCGAGCACGTAACTCGGCCGCACCAACACGGGATAACCCACACGCTGCGCGACCCCAAGTGCCTCGTCGAGCTCCACAGCCGTGCCGCCCGGCGGTTGCGGAATTCCGAGCTGCTCGCACACGTCGGCCCACTCGCGTCGATCCTCGGCGCGATCGATCGACTCCGGCGACGTGCCAGCGATCAGCCGCGGGTCGAGGGATCCTGCCAGCTTGAGCGGCGTCTGGCCGCCGAGACTAACCACGACCTTGATCCCCGCTGCCACCGGATCACCGTCGCCTTGGCCAGCCGATCTTGCCTCAGACTCCAATACATTCGTTAGATCCTCAGGCGTGAGCGGTTCGAAGTAGAGGCGATCAGACGTGTCGTAGTCGGTCGACACCGTCTCGGGGTTGCAGTTGAACATGATCGTCTCGAACCCGGCGTCGCGCAGTGCATAACTGGCATGAACGCAGCAGTAGTCGAACTCGATTCCCTGACCGATCCGGTTGGGGCCGGCGCCGAGAATCACTACTTTTGGCCGTGTGGAACTAGCGACTTCAGTCGAGTCCTCGTACGTCGAATAGTGATAGGGGGTATCGGCGGCAAACTCCGCCGCGCAGGTATCGACCGTCTTGAAGACCGCCTCGACGCCGTGCGCCTGACGAGCCTGGCGCACAACCGCCGCGTCGACACCCCACCAAAAGCCGAGTTGCGCGTCGGAGAAGCCGAGGCGCTTCACACGCCGCCAGTCCGACCGCGTCAGTCCGTCGGGACCGCCGCGCTGCTCGAGGCGCAAACGCTCGTCGACGATCACGGCGAGTTGGTCCAAGAACCACCGATCGATGCCCGTGGCAGCCGCAATCCGGTCGACCGCGAAGCCGCGCCGCAGCAGCGCCGCGAGTTGCAAAATCCTGTCGGGCGTGGCGACGGCGGCGGCGCTCAACAGCTCGACATCGGTGACCGCGTCCCAACGTGATTCGGTCGGATCACCCTCTAGTCCGGCGCGGCCGTTCTCCAACGAGCGCAAGGCCTTTTGCAACGACTCGGGGAATGTGCGGCCGATCGCCATCACCTCGCCCACCGATTGCATCCGAGTGCCCAACACGCCAGAGATCCCTGGGAACTTCTCGAATGCCCATCGGGGAATCTTCGTGACCACGTAGTCGATCACCGGCTCGAAACTGGCCGGCGTCGAACCAGTGATGTCGTTGGTCACCTCATCGAGGGTGTAACCGATGGCGAGTTTGGCGGCGATCTTGGCGATCGGAAAGCCCGTCGCCTTCGACGCGAGCGCGGATGAACGACTGACCCGCGGATTCATCTCGATCACGACCATTTCGCCGGTCTGTGGTTCGACCGCGAACTGGATGTTGGAACCGCCGGTCTCCACGCCGATCCGTCGGATCACCGCAAACGCGGCATCGCGCATCAGTTGGTACTCGACATCAGACAACGTCTGCGCTGGCGCCACCGTGATCGAGTCGCCGGTGTGTACGCCCATCGGGTCGAAGTTTTCGATCGAACAAATGACCACGCAGTTGTCGGCGCGATCGCGCATGACTTCGAGCTCGTATTCCTTCCAGCCGGCAATCGAGCGCTCGACCAAAATCTCCCCCACCGGGCTGGCCGCGATGCCCTCGCGGGCGATCTGTACGAGCGATTCCTCGTCACGGGCAATGCCGGTCCCTGCGCCGCCGAGGATGTAGCTCGGGCGAACGATGATCGGATAGCCGATGTCGCGGGCAATCTCGAGAGCCTCGTCGACCGCGTAGGCGAAGCCGCTGCGCGGGACCGCGAGGCCAATGTCGGCCATCGCCGCCTTGAACTTGTCGCGGTTCTCCGCCGTCGCGATCGCCTCGGCTTGAGCGCCAATCAGCTCGACCCCGAAACGCTCAAGCGTCCCTCGCTCCACCAAGGCCATCGCCAAATTCAGTGCTGTCTGTCCGCCGATAGTCGGCAGCAGCGCGTTGGGCTGTTCGCGCTCGATGATCGCGGCCAGCACCTCTGGTGTTAGGGGCTCGACGTACGTGCGATCGGCGAACTCCGGGTCGGTCATGATCGTGGCCGGGTTCGAGTTCGCGAGCACGACTCGATAACCCTCTTCTCGCAACACGCGGCACGCCTGCGTGCCCGAATAGTCGAACTCACAGGCTTGCCCGATCACGATCGGGCCCGACCCGATTACGAGGATCGTCGAGAGATCGTTACGCCGCGGCATCAGCGGCCCCGCGATCCTGGACTGGCCTGAGACCTTCGGGGACTGGCCTGAGGCCTTCGGGCGAACGGGGGTGGCGCGCAGTGGATCGGTGCCCCGGGTTGTGTCTTATCCACCGGCGCGTCGGATAACACACGCCCGGGGCACCCAATCCGTGCCACAGACGCAACCCGCGCCGAGGGCGTCGCGAAAAATTCCCCGCCGTTTGATGACCCGATCGTGGGCGATCCCGTCGACGACATGGCCAAACTCATTGACGTGCTCCTGACGGGCGCAAGGTTGCAAGAAACGTGTCGAAGAGGTACGCCGCATCGTGCGGACCCGGGCCCGCCTCGGGGTGGTACTGCACGGAAAACGCACGAGAGTCGAGCACTTCTAGTCCCTCGACCGTGTGGTCGTTGAGGTTCCGGTAGGTAACACGTGCGACATCGTGGGGCAACGAGTCTTCGTGAACCGAGAAGTTGTGGTTTTGCGACGTGATCTCGACGCGGGGACGCGCGCTGCTCGCAGCAGCCCGCAGCGGCCCCACCGCGGTGGGGTCGGAGCCGACGTGGCCCACTGGATGATTGCCGCCGTGGTGGCCAAACGGCAGTTTGTACGTCGACGCGCCGATCGCGAGGGCGAGGATCTGGTGGCCGAGGCAAATACCGAACAACGGCACATCAGCGGCGAGCAACGCAGCTACCTCGCCAGCAGCTCCGTCGACGGCCTCAGGGTCGCCGGGGCCGTTCGAGAGGAACACGCCGTCTGGGCTGCGAGCGAGCACGTCGGCGGCGCTGGTGCCCGCGGGAACGACCTCGACATCACAGCGCGATGCCAAATGTCGCAAGATCGTCGACTTGATCCCGAAGTCGTACGCGACCACGTACGGGCGCCCGCTGGCGGCCGGCCGTTGCGGCGAACGCAGCACCGTCGAGGTGCCCCTGTTGGGTTCACCAATCGAGGCCCAGTACGGCTGCGCGCACGTCACGGCGGCTGCTAAGTCGATCCCGGTAGTGCCGGGGTCGGCTGCCGCGGCGGCGCGCAGTGTCGCTTCCGACGCTGTTCCGAACGCGCCACAGACCGAACCCCGATCACGCAAGTGACGAGTCAGACGTCGCGTATCGACGCCGACGATTCCCGCGATCCCATGGCCGCGCAGAAACGACTCCACGTCGGCCTCCGCACGCCAGTTGCTCGGTCGAGGAGCGAGGTCACGAGCGATCACGCCACGGCAAAACGGCCGCGTCGCTTCGTCGTCGACACCGGTGACCCCGTAGTTACCCAGATGAGGGTACGTAAACGTGATGATCTGGCCCGCATAACTCGGATCGGTCAACACCTCTTGATAGCCCGACAACACCGTGTTGAACACCACTTCGCCAGCCGACACCGCGACCGACGCGCCGATGGCCTCGCCTTCGAAAACCTCGCCATCGGCCAGAACCAACAACGCCTCTTCACGCACGGCCGAGTGCTTCATACCAACTCCCCGTTGTCGACAACCACCGAACCCGCGCACACCGTGTGGCGTACCTGGCCGCGCATCGCCATCGCCTCATACGGGGAGTTTTTCGCCCGGCTCGCGAGCGACGAGGAGTCGACCCGCCACTGTTGATGTGGGTCAAACACGCACAAGTCAGCGGGTGCTCCGGGTGCGATGAGGCCTGCGGACTGCGCCGTAAGCCCGGCCACTGCCGCGGGGCCCCAACTCATCGCCGCGAGCAAGTCGACTAGCCCAATCCGTTCACGATCGGCCACCTCGACGATGCCACCGACGCGCCCGGCAGGAGCCTGCGCCTCGTCCCAGTCGCCAGTACCGCCGCTGTCGCCGGGTTTGTGCTGGGTCAACGGCTCGTTGGCGAGCCGCGGTAGCACCGGCTCGTTGGCGAGCCGCGGTAGCACCGGCTCGTTGGCGAGCCGCGGTAGCACCGGCTCGTCGACGAGCCGCAAGAGCAGCGCGAACGCCGTTTGCAGCCCGAGCATGCCCGGCGGCGCGAGGGCCCACGGGGCTTCTTTGGTGTCGGGTTGATGCGGCGCGTGGTCGGTAGCAATCGCCGAGAACACGCCCTGCGCTAGCCCGGCGCGCACCGCATGCACGTCGGACTCTGAACGCAGCGGCGGATTCACCTTAAAAACCGGATCGAAACTCGACGCACACGCGTCGGACAACGTGAGGTGGTGCGGCGCGACCTCGGCCGTCACGGCCAACCCGCGCGCTCGCGCCTCACGCACAAGTCGCACCGAGCCAGCCGTGGAGAGGTGCAGGAAATGCACGGGAGTCCCGGTCAACTCGCTCAACGCAATGTCGCGCGCGACCATCAACTCCTCGGCAGCGGCCGGAACGCCGGGAATGCCCAACAGCGACGACCACCGGCCTTCGTTCATGTGCCCGCCCTCGAACAGCGCTGCGTCCTCGCAGTGTTGGGCGAGCACCGCACGCGTACCGTCGGGCGCCCGCAACGCGCCGGCGTATTCCAACGCCCGGCGCATTAAACGCGAGTCCTGCACGCCCGCGCCGTCGTCGGTGAAGACACGCACGCCGAGGTCGAACAGCTCGGCCATCGGCGCCAACGTCGCGCCAGCGCGGCCCTGCGTGATCGCCGCTGCAACTGCCACCGCGACTCGGCCGGACTTGGCCGCGATCGCCTGCACTTGCTGGACAACGGCGGCCGAATCAATCGCCGGGGCCGTGTTGGGCATCGCGAGCACGGTTGTGTAGCCGCCCAGCGCGGCCGCGTTGGTGCCCGACTCGATCGTCTCGGCAGCCTCGCCTCCTGGCTCGCGTAAGTGCGTGTGAATATCGACCAAACCCGGAAAGATCAGCGCCCCGGTCGCGTCGAGTGAAAACGAGTCGCTCGGTGCCTCACGCGCCGCGTTGGGCCCGACGGCAACCACGCGGCCGTCGACCACGACCACGTCGGCTCGCCAGCCCGACGGGTGCTCCCGGTCGACGAGAGTGCCGCCAACAACAACCACGGGACCCGGACGGCCGATCACAGTTCCCCGCCCAATAGGTCGAACAGCACGGCCATCCGCACCGCCACACCATTTCGGACCTGGTCTCGAATCACCGCACGCGGATGGTCGGCGACGCCGGGGGTCATCTCGACACCTCTGTTCATTGGGCCCGGATGCATAACCGGGGCGTGGTTGGGTAAGGCGGCGAGCCGCCGTTCGTCGAGGCCGTAACGCACCACGTACTCCCGTTCCGACGGGAACAGCGCCTCGTTGATCCGTTCGCGCTGGATCCGCAACATCTGCACCGCGTCGAGCCGTGGCAAGGCCGCATCGAAATCGTGTTCGATCTCGATCTCGGGACCGAGGCTCCAACCCTCGACGGTGGGCGGAATCAACGTCGGCGGGCCAACGAAAACGACCGCGGCGCCCAACGCGCTCAGCGCGGCCGCGTCTGAACGCGCCACACGTGAGTGCACAACGTCGCCGACGATGCCCACACGAACGCCAGCCAGAGGCGACGCCGAGTCGCGGTCGCCAATGCCAGCTTCGAGCAGCGTGTACACGTCGAGCAACGCTTGTGTCGGGTGGGCATGCCAGCCGTCGCCGCCGTTGAGAACCGAGGCGCGGAAGTAGCCAGCGGCGGCCCACGCGGCCAAACGATGTGCGGCGCCGGCGGCTGAGTGGCGCACGACCACGGCGTCGACGCCCATCGCACCAATGGTCGCAGCCGTGTCGAGCAATGACTCGCCCTTTTTCGTCGAACTGGTCGACACCGAGAAGGTCATCGTGTCGGCCGACAACCGACGGGCTGCCGTCTCGAAACTCAGTCGGGTGCGGGTCGAGTCTTCGAAAAACAACGACGCGACCGTCTTACCGCGCAGGGCCGGAACCTTGTTGTTGCTCCTGCGCAGGACCTCCGCGAACGTGTCAGCGAGGCCGAGCAAACGTTTGATCGCCTCCGTGCCGAGCTCCGCGATGGTCAATACGTGACGCACGGCGGGCACGGCGGGCACGGCGGGCACGCCAGGCACGGCGGGCACGCCAGGCACGGCGGG
>CAZWPY010000007.1:2161-45829 GCA_964635475.1 uncultured Acidimicrobiia bacterium | reverse complement strand
AAGCCGAAGCAGTTTCTCCACATCGACCAAGCCGAATGCATCATGTGTGAGGGCTGTGTCGACATCTGCCCCTGGCGCTGTATTCACATGTTGTCGACCGACATCATCAGCGACGCCACGAATACGTCGGCACCCGGCACCGATCCAGACGATCACGTGGTCTTCGTGGTCGACGAGGACGTCTGCACGCGATGTGGCCTGTGCGTCGACCGGTGCCCAACGGGCGTGATCATCATGGGTAAAGCGGGCGTGGCCGCCAAGGGTGGCGACCAACACCAACGAGACAACAGACACGGGTACGCGTACGGGATGAGGTTCTGAGGATGACATCCACTGGCGCCGGGCGCAGCGGTCCCACCATGGGCCAGCGAGTGGCCGCGTTTAACGACAAGCTCAAGGGTTCGCAGGCGTGGAATTCGATATTCCGGCCGGGGTCGGTCTTCCGAAAGGGATATACCGACTCCCCTCGTAACCGCTCCTACGTGATCATGAACTCGGTGCTGTACCACCTGCACCCGGTAAAAGTGAAGCGACACGCGCTCAAAGTCAGCTACACGTTGTGCCTTGGCGGGTTGTCGTTTTTCCTCTTCATCCTGCTTACCGTCACGGGCATCTTCTTGATGTTCTTCTATCGGCCCACTGAAGCGGCTGCCTGGAACGACATCAAGACCCTGCACACAGCCGTGGTCTTCGGGCTGTTCGTCAGAAACATGCACCGATGGTCTGCGCACTTGATGGTGCTGTCAGTGTTCTTGCACATGGCGCGGGTCTTTTACCACGGTGCCTATAAGGCGCCGCGAGAGTTCAACTGGGTCATCGGCGTCATCCTGCTGACGTTGACCCTGCTGTTGTCCTTCACGGGTTACCTCTTGCCCTGGGATCAGCTGGCGCTGTGGGCGGTCACGGTCGGTACGAACATGATGGGTTACGCGCCCGTGTTCGGTGGCCAAGTTCGTTTCGTTCTGCTGGGCGCCAAGGAGATATCCGGCGACACGTTGTTGCGTTGGTATGTGCTGCACGTCTTGATGTTCCCGTTTGTGATCGTGATCTTTATGGCGATCCACTTCTGGCGGGTCCGTAAAGACGGCGGGATCTCGGGACCGCTGTAGGAGTTCTGATGGCTGACGTACCTGATCACCTACTCGCACGAGCCCAAGCTCGCAAGGACGCCCTCGCGGCGAAAAAGGCGGCTGAGCAGGCCGCCGCGAGCGAGCCGGCTCCGAGCGCACCAGTGCAAGACGCGGGCGCCGCGGGCGGGGGATTCCAACCGAAGGACCCTTCGGGCAAGATTCCCGACCACCTGCTCGCTCGCGCTGCGGCGCGCAAAGCGGCGTTAGCCGGCGGGGCTGGCTCCGACGCGGGTTCGAGTTCAGGCGTTGCGACCGCGCCAGCGGCCCCCGCGCAAGGAGCGGTCGCCACAGCGTCTGCGTCGAGTGCTGCGGGCGGACTCGTCGGGCCCGCGGGCCACACCCAACGGCTCTTGACTGTGGTCAAGGCTGGCTCGATCCAAGACGTGAAGGCCGAGCCATCCGACAAGGTGAACGTCTGGCCGCACTTGATCAGCATCGAGTTCTTGTCGATGCTCGCGCTCACAGCCTTCTTGACCGTGTTCTCAGCAGTGGTCAACGCGCCGTTGCTGGGAATGGCCAACTACAACCGCACGCCGAACCCATCGAAGGCGCCGTGGTACTTCCTCGGGCTACAGGAGTTGCTCACGATGTTCCACCCGCTCATCGCGGGTGTCACGATCCCGGGTATCGGCCTGGGGTTGTTGGCCTTGGCGCCGTATATCGACAAGAACCCGTCGAACAAACCCGAAGACCGCAAGTTCGCCTTCAGCTTGATGGTGCTCTTCATGATGTTCTGGGCTGTGCTGGTGATCGTCGGGTCGTTCTTCCGGGGGGAAGGCTTCAACTTCATCCTGCCGTGGCAGCAGGGCGTGCACGAGATCTTCGACCTCTAGGGACTGGCGAGACATGGAAATCGTTCTCGGGATAGTTGCGGTAGTCGCTCTAGCGGGCGTCGTGTTGTTCACGACGATGAGCCGGCGCGATTCCGCCTCGGCTACCGGTGGGTTGTCGCGAGAAACCCGCCGGCGCGACTCGTCCGCGCGTAAGGCCGCCGGTCCGTTGGACGCTGTTGGGGTGTCGGCCCGCGAGCTCGAACGAGCGGCTGTTGAGGCCCGCGTGCGCAGCAAGGCGCCGATCATTGCCTCGGAGGCGAAGGCGCCCGCGGTGCGAGTGGCGCTCGACGAGGATGCGCTCGGCGTGACCCGTCGCCAGTTCCTCAACCGCGGGATCGGCTCGATGTTCGGTCTCGGGCTGGCCGGGTTCGGCGCGGCGTGTATCGCGTTTTTGTGGCCGCGTCTGTCGGGCGGATTCGGCGCCAAACTCACGTTGCCCGACTCGCTCGACGACATCGTGGCGAAGATGACCGACGAGAAGCAGCCCTACTACTACGCGCCGGGTCGCGTGTACGTGGTTCCCTACCCCGCCGATGGTCTGGGCAAGGCAAAGGCGACATACCCGGCCAACGTCTACGAAGGCATGGCTGCAGGAGTTACCGCGCTCTACCAAAAGTGCGTGCACTTGGGCTGCAAGGTGCCCTGGTGTGAGAGTTCGCAGTGGTTTGAGTGTCCGTGTCATGGTTCGCAGTACAACCGGGTCGGTGAACGTAAGGGCGGCCCCGCGCCTCGTGGCCTGGATCGTTTCCCGGTCACCGTCGAGGGCCAAAAGGTCACGGTCGACACCGGCAACGTGGTCCTAGGACCAGTCGATGGTACGAACACAACGGGCCAAGAGCAGGAAGGGCCGCACTGCAAATGAGGCTGCTTGTCGCCGCCACCGGGCCCGCGCAGATCGGCGTCGTTCTTGCGATTGCCGTCGTGCTGTTTTGGCTCGGGTACATCGTCGTCACGAACTTGCGGCCGTCGGAGTCGGCGGGTTCGGAGTCGCAATTGGCCGCAAACCGTCGGCCCTATTTCACCGATGAGGTGCTTGAGGGTCCGAAACTCGACCGCACTTTGACGTGGTCGTTGCTCTCGCTCGGGTTTATCGCGCTGGCACTGCCGCTCTACTGGCTGCGTGAACCCGGACGCCAAGATGGCGCGGTTCGCGGGTTCGACCATCGTGCAGCGCATCGCGGTGAGGAACTCTTCGCGAGCGCCACAGCCCCCGAACACCCGGGCCTCGGTTGCGCCGACTGCCATGGGCCCGAGGGTGTGGGTGGTTCTACCTCCTACACGGTGCAGATCCCGGCCGACGACGAGCGCAACACCTCTGGCGAGGCCGAGTTCTACAAGGGGGCGTGGACAGCGCCACCCCTCAACACGGTGCTGCTGCGGTTCAGCGAAGAAGAAGTCCACGACATCTTGGTCTACGGCCGTCCCGGCACGCCGATGCCGCCATGGGGCGTGGACGGTGGCGGCCCCCTGAACGCGCAGGGAATATCTGACTTGCTCGCGTACCTCCACGAGATTCAGCTGACTCCCGCCGAGGCCAAGGAGGCCAGCACGACGGCGCTCGAAACGGCGAAGGCCGATGGGGCCGTCGATGATGAGGGCAAGTTCTTGTTCGAGGCCAACTGTGCTCGTTGTCATACCAAGGGCTGGTCGTATCGGACCGTTTACGAGGAGCCCGATGCGCTTCCGGGCGGTGGCGGCTCTCGCGGTCCCAACTTGCGCGACGGCGCGACACTGCGGCAGTTTCCCGACGAAGCCACGCACGTGGAGTTTGTGACAACAGGTTCGGATTCCGAGGCCAGCTATGGAGTCGGCGGCGTGGGGTCGGGGCGGATGCCGGGGTTTGGTGAGATGTTGACCGAGGATCAGATCAAGGCGATCGTCGAATACGAGCGGAGCCTCTGATGGGCGCACTGTTGGCGGGGATCGCGTGGGATCCAACGATTCGTGGTTTGCTGATTGTCACGGTCGCCTTTTTGGCGCTGTGCGGCTCCACATACTTGCTGGTTGCGACCAACCTCGGGTCGCGTGTGGGCTTTTTGGTCTCGGCCGGTGGGCTGTTCGGCTGGCTAGTGCTCCTCGGTCTGGTGTGGACCGTCTTCGGGCAAGGACCAAAGGGTGATGGTCCGCACTGGCAGATAAAGGCGGTCGCCACGGGCGACATCTCCGACACGGCGGCGCCTCCGCTCGACATTCCACTTGATGAGTGGAAGAAGTTGGTCGCGAGTTCGCCGCAATACGGTCAAGCCGTTGCTGCCGTCGACGAGGGAATTTTGGAGCAGCCGGCGGCGATCGCAGAGGAGCTAAAGGAAACGGGCGACTACGTCGTGCTCGGTGCCTGGGACCGTGGCGGCGAGAAGAGCTGGTTGACGTTGCGACTGAAGCACGCGCCGCACTGGGCCGTGGTGCAACTCCAGCGCAACAAGAACTACGACTGGAAAGCCGACGAGAACTTGGGGGAGGCGCCGCCCAAAGCTGCCGCCGACTCGACCCGGCCGGTGATCACTGTGCTGATGATTCGTGAGCTCGGCAACCTGCGCGTTCCGCCCGCGATGGTGATGACGGGTTCGGCGATCATCTTCGCGTTGCTAATGGCGGCCCTACACAGGACCGACAAGGCGGGTATGGAGCGGCGCAAGAGCCAGGCACTGACCAAGGTTTAGGACACGACATGGCCCAGTACTTGCCGATCCTTTGTCTGGGGATCCTCGCCGCGATCTTCGCTGGGGCGTCGTTTTTCGCCTCGGGCCTGCTCGCGCCGAAGCGGCCGACGCTGCCAAAAGAAGCACCCTACGAGTGCGGCATCGTCCCCGAACACGAACCGTCGGATCGTTTTCCTGTGCGGTTCTACCTCGTGGCCATGATCTTTGTGATCTTCGACATCGAGCTCATTTTTTTGTATCCGTGGGCGGTCGTGTCCAATCGCCTTGGCCGGTTTGGGCTCGTCGAGATGATCTTGTTTTCACTCGCGGTGTTTGTCAGTCTGCTGTACCTCTTGGGCAACGGGGCGTTGAGTTGGGGGCCCTCGCGCCGAGTCGCACGGCCCACCAGCGATCAATCGCCCGTTCGGACAACCATCTCGACCGTTCGTAAAGTCGGTCGCGACAGTTTTGCGGCCCCCCTGGGTGATTCGGCGGGTGCGGCCGCGCGTCACCACGGGTCGGATCAGGCGGCCTGAGCATGGGTCTGGAACAGCTTGGCCACAACGTGCTCACGGGCACGCTCGAGGATTTGGTGAAGTGGTCGCGCCGCAACTCGATGTGGCCTGCGACCTTCGGTTTGGCCTGCTGCGCGATCGAGATGATGGCCACCGGCGCGGCGCATTACGACTTGGCTCGCTTCGGGATGGAAGTGTTTCGCGCTTCTCCCCGTCAGGCCGATTTGATGGTTGTCGCTGGTCGTGTCAGCCAGAAGATGGCTCCCGTCTTGCGCCAGGTGTACGACCAGATGATGGAGCCCAAGTGGGTTATTTCGATGGGCGTGTGCGCGAGTTCGGGCGGCATGTTCAACAACTACGCCATCGTCCAGGGTGTCGACCAGATTGTTCCCGTCGACGTGTACGCCCCGGGCTGCCCGCCCGGGCCTGAGACTCTGATGCACGCGATCTTGACGTTGCACGAGAAGGTCCGTTCAGGCGAGATAACGCGGCGCCGGCAGGAGTCGGGCGCGGGTGCAGCCATCGACTTGGCCGCGCCGGCCGAGGTTCGTGTAGCAATTGGCACCCCGCGATGACCGGCGCGGACAACGGCGAGATCGCCGAGGGCACCGAGGGCGACGAAGTGGTCACCGAGGAGCTGTTTGGGGCACCCGCCGTGTCAGTGTTCGGACAAAAGGCCGCCTTCGTCGAACGCGACTCGTATCTCGCGTTCATCGGTGCTGCACGCGGCGCGGGCTTTGAGATGTGCGCCGACCTGTGCGCCGTCGACTATCTCGGCAATACGCAGCGGCCGCTGCCGCCCGGGGTGGTGGGCGAGCGTTTTGAAGTTGTCGTGAATCTCGTGTCGTTGAGCGGCCACGGTCGCCTCCGTGCCCGGGTGCAGGTGCCCGAATCCGATCCGTGTGTCGCGTCGTTGTTTTCGCTTTACCCCGGGACTGAAGCAATGGAGCGCGAGGCCTACGACTTGATGGGGATTCGCTTCGACGGCCACCCCGACTTGTGCCGAGTCCTGCTGCCCGACGAGTGGGAAGGTCACCCGCTGCGTAAGGACTACGTGGTTGCTCGTGTTCCGGTGCAGTTCAAGGCTGCGCAGCCGGGGGTGACGCGATGACCGTGGTCGAGCGCGACGGACCCGATACCGCCGAATCGAGCCAAGAGCTCAAAGCGCGAAGCGACACTGGAGCCGCCGAACTCGCGTTAGAGATCGGATCGGTCCTGCGCGGTGTGCCCGATTCCGGGCTCGACAGCTCGACCGGCGACGACACCATGATCATCAACATGGGGCCGCAACATCCCAGCACGCATGGTGTGTTGCGTCTGCAGATGGAGTTGCAGGGCGAGACGGTCCTGCGAACGAAACCGATCGTCGGTTACCTGCACACCGGGATGGAAAAGACAGCCGAGGATCTGACTTTTCTCCAGGGCACGACGAACGTGACGCGCATGGACTATCTCAGTCCGATCAATAACGAACTCGTCTTTAGCCTCGCAGTCGAGACGTTGTTGGAACTCGAACTTCCGCCGCGTGCGATCTGGATCCGAACCATGATGTCGGAACTCAATCGCATGAGTTCACATCTGGTGTTCCTTGCCACAAACGGCATGGACATGGGAGCGACGACGATGATGATCTTCGGCTTCCGCGAGCGAGAGCTGATCTTGTCGTTTTTCGAAAAGACGACCGGCTTGCGGATGAACTGCAACTACGTCCGCCCCGGCGGCGTTGCGGCCGACCTTCCGCCAGGTTGGCGCGACGACGTGCTCGAGATCTGCGACGTGATCGAGGGCAACATCGGCTCATACGACACACTGTTCACCGGGCAGACGATCTGGCATGAACGCTCCCAAGGCGTCGGCACGCTCTCGGCGGAGGCCGCGGTTGCGCTGTCGGCTACTGGCCCGGTGTTGCGGGCCTCGGGTGTTGCCTGGGACTTGCGGCGCTCGATGCCATATTTGGCCTACAACGATCTCGACTTCGACGTGATTGTTGGTACACACGGAGACGTATTCGACCGATACGCGGTCCGGGTCAACGAGATTCGCGAGTCGTGCAAGATCGTTCGTCAGTGTGTCGAGGCCATGCCCGCAGGCGACTACCGGATCCAGAACAAGAAGGTGACGCCCCCGCCACGCGCGCGCATCGACGAGTCGATGGAGGCGTTGATCCACCACTTCAAGATCTTTACCGAGGGATTTAAGGTGCCCGCTGGCGAGGTGTACGTGGCCATCGAGTCGCCACGAGGCGAGTTGGGCTGTTACCTGGTGTCCGACGGCGGCGCCAAGCCGTGGCGGATGCATATTCGCGGGCCGTCGTATGTGAACCTGCAGACGTTGCCGTATTTGATGCGCGGCGGGCTCATCGCCGACGCGGTGGCTGTGATCTCCTCGGTCGATCCCGTGATGGGGGAGGTTGATCGTTAATGGCTCGCCTCGCCGGAGAGTTCTTGCGACGCGCCCAGGTGCTCGTTGAGCGGTACCCCGACAGTCGGTCGGCGCTTTTGCCTCTGCTTTATCTCGCCCAAGAGCAGGACGGCTACGTCACCAACGACGCCATGGCCCACATCGGCGAGCTGCTCGATCTGTCGAGTGCCGAGGTCCTGGGGACAGCGAGTTTCTACACGATGTTCAAACGCGAGCGGACGGGTAAGTACTTGGTGTCGGTGTGCACCAACCTCACGTGTCTGATCGAGGGCGCGGCCGATGTCATGCATCACGTCGAGCAGCGTCTCGGCGTAAAGCCCGGGCAGACCACCGCCGACGGGCTTTTCACTCTCGAACACGCGGAGTGTCTCGCGGCTTGTGGGGGCGCGCCGTGTTTACAAGTCAACTATCGCTTCTTCGAAAAGGTCACGACGGAATCGTTCGACCAATTGGTCGACGACCTGCGTTCGGGGCGGCTCGCAAGTGAGGTTCCCGTCCACGGCGTGATCAACAGGGTCCGGGAGTCTCGATGAGCGGACAGTCACGTGAACTGGTGCTGTTTAGTCGTATGGACTACGCCGACTCGTTCACTCTCGAACGCTTCCGCGCGACCGGGGGATACACCGCTCTGGCCGCGGCGCTCACGCGCTCGCCAGCACAGATCATCGACGACGTAAAGACTTCGGGTTTGCGGGGCCGCGGCGGCGCAGGGTTCCCGACAGGTGTGAAGTGGGGATTTCTCCCCACTGACTCGTTTCCTCGGTATCTCGTCATCAACGGCGACGAGGGCGAGCCGGGCACGTTTAAAGACCGACAGCTGATCGAACGCGACCCGCACCAGTTGATCGAGGGGGTCGCGATCGCGAGTTATGCGCTGCAGGTAAATACGGCCTTCTTGTACATCCGAGGCGAGTTTGCGCTGGGTCACGAACGACTAACGCACGCCCTCAACGAGGCGCGCGCGGCAGGCTTAGTAGGAAAAAACATCCTCGGCTCTGGTTTCGACCTCGACATCGTCGTCCAGCCGGGTGCGGGCGCCTATATCTGTGGCGAGGAAACGGCGCTGTTGGAAAGCCTCGAGGGTCGCCGGGGGATGCCCCGGCTGCGGCCGCCGTTTCCCGCGGTGAAAGGCCTCTACGCGAAGCCGACAGTGGTCAACAACGTCGAGACCATCTCGGCGTTGCCGTGGATCATCAACAACAGCGGGGGCGCGTATGCGCAGCTGGGTGGCAACAAGTCGACCGGCACCCGCATCATGTCGCTGTCGGGCCACGTGAATCGTCCGGGCAACTACGAAGTCGAGCTTGTCTCCACGACATTTCGGGACTTGTTTTTCGACCCTGAACTCGGAGGCGGCTTGCGTCCTGGTCGCGAGTTGTTGGCCTTCGTCCCCGGTGGCGCGTCGGCCCCGTGGTTTGGCCCCGACCAACTCGACTGCCCCCTCGACATGGACGAAGTGCAAGCCCGTGGATCCATGTTGGGCTCGGGCGCGGTGATGGTCATGGACGATTCGACCAATCCGATCAAGGCGGCACTGAGTTTGGTTGCATTTTTTGCCCACGAGTCCTGCGGCAAATGCACGCCGTGTCGAGAAGGCACGGGCTGGCTGACCAAGATCCTCACTCGTATCGACAACGGCCACGGGCGTCCCGAGGACTTGGAACTGTTGCTCGACGTGTGCGACAACATCAGCCCGGGGCTGACCTGGCCTCCGGGTCAAACGACGATTTGCCCACTGGGCCCCTCGGCGGCCTCGCCCGTCGTGTCGTCGTTACGTCTGTTTCGTTCGTACTACGAAGCAGCGGTGGGTGGCGCGGTGCCGGTCTCATCGACGCCGGTCGACGACCCAACGGTGGTCGGAGCTTCCTCGGGAGCGGCCCATGGCTGAGAATCTGCCGAACGAGAACCAGACGAACGGCCACGCGCCTCCCGCGGCCTTGAACGTCACTGTCGACGGCGTGACGTTTCCGGCACAACCCGGCGAACTCGTGATCGCGGCCGCCGAGCGTCACGGGGTCTACATCCCACGATTTTGCTGGCATCCACGGATGAAACCCGTCGGAATGTGTCGCATGTGCCTCGTAGAGGTCGAGGGCATGCGCGGACTGCCGCCTGCGTGCACCCTTCCCGTCGCCGACGGCATGGTGGTTCACACACAGAGTCCGACGGTCAAAAAGGCTCAAGACGGCGTGCTTGAGTTCTTGCTGATCAACCATCCGCTCGATTGCCCGGTTTGCGATCGAGGCGGCGAGTGCCCCTTGCAGGACACGACGGTTGCCTTCGGACCCGGCGAGAGTCGTTTCGTGGAGGAAAAACGTCACTACGAGAAGCCCATCCCGATTTCGGATTTGGTCTTGCTCGACCGCGAACGGTGCATTTTGTGCGCCCGCTGTACCCGCTTCGCCGACGAGATCGCCGGTGATCCGCTGATCAGCTTCACCGAACGCGGCGGCGGCACCCAGGTGCTGACGTTTCCCGATGAGCCGTTTGCGTCGTACTTCTCGGGCAACACAGTGGAGTTGTGCCCCGTTGGTGCGCTGCTGGCGAAGCCCTACCGATTCCGTGCGCGCCCGTGGGACTTGGAGCAAAACGACTCGACCTGCACGACGTGTGCGGTGGGTTGCCGAACCACCGTGCAGAGTTCAGGCGATCGGGTGGTGCGCGTGTTGGGCATCGACTCCGACGCCGTCAACCACGGCTGGTTGTGCGACAAGGGCCGTTTTACCCACGAATCGCTGGAGGCCGACGACCGGGTCTTGACCCCGCTTCGGCGGGTCGCCGGCAACTCGGGCCAGTTTGAGACCGTGTCGTGGGCTGAGGCACTCGAGGAAGTCGCCGATCGAATTCGTGACGCGTTAGCTGGCCGCGGCCCGAGTTCGGTAGCCGTGTTGGGCGGCGCCCGTTGCACGAACGAAGATGCGTACGCGTGGGCCAAGTTGGCAAAGGGAGTGCTCGGCACCGACAACGTTGACGCTCAATTGGCCGACGGTGTCGATCCGGTGTTGGTTTCGGCGCTTGCGCCCGCGACCATCGACGACGCCTGTGCGGCCGACGTCGTGGTCGTGATGGGCCCCGACATAAAAGACGAACTCCCCGTTCTGTTCTTGCGGGTCAAAGCAGCCGCGCAACGGGGTGCGAAGATCATCGAACTCTCGCCCGTTCGTACAGGTTTGTCGCACTATGCGACGACGACGTTGGTGTATCGGCCAGGCGAACTGGCTGCCGTGACCGATGCACTGGTTGCCGCTGGTGATCCCGGCGACGTGGCCGGCGTGTCGGGCGACGAACTTCGAACGGCGCGTGAACTTCTTGGTGCGGCGTCATCGATCGTCGTCGCGTACGGCCGCTCGTCGCTGGCCGAGCCCGCTGTCGGGGTTGAACACTCGGTTGTGCGCCTCGCGGAAACGTTTCCTTCCGCTCGGTTCCTGCCGCTGCTGCGACGGGGCAACGTCCGCGGTGCGCTGGCGATGGGACTTGCTCCTGGCCTGCTGCCCGGCGGGATTCCCGTCGGTCCCGGTGATGCGGGCCCGTGGTTCCGGGCCGGCGGCTGGCCGATGGTGCCGACCTCAGCCGGGCTCGGCGCCCGTGACATCTTGGGCCGAGCGGCCGATGGATCGATCGGGGTATTGATTTTGCTGGGTGCCGATCCGCTGGCCGACTTCCCCGACCGCCGGCTCGCGGAACAAGCATTGGCACGGGTGCCGCTACTCGTGAGCCTCGATCTTTTCCGGACCGATTCGGCCACGCTGGCCCACCTGATCCTTCCCGCGGCCGGACCCGGCGAGCGCAGCGGCACGACCACGAATATCGAAGGCCGGGTAACTCGTGTGCGACAAAAGGTCACCGCGCCCGGCATGACCCGACCCGACTGGATGGTTGCCGCCGACCTAGCCGACTTGCTCGAGCAGCCTTTGGGATTTGAGTCACTCGACGAGATCACCGACGAGATTTCGCGGGTTGTCGTGGGTTTCGAGCCGCTGGCCGACGTCGATGATTCTCGCAACTCGGTTGTCGGCGTGTTGTGTGCTGCCGACGACGAAGGGCAACCCAGCGAGCAGGGCGAAAGCCTCGACGAGGGCGAGACCGGCGCTGCTCGCGTTCGCGACGACAGTGGCGACGTGGCTCCCGCCCGGCCGCGCCGAGTAGCGCTGCCGCCCACCGCCAAGAGCGCTGTTGTCCCCGCCCTCGATCGCTACTCGGTGCGGCTGGTGTCGCGTCGTTCCTTGTACGACTTGGGCGCGATGACGCAGCGGTCAGCGTCGCTCGCGGGTTTGGCTCGCGGCGCCGCAGCCGAGCTCGGGCCGGTCTTGGCCTCAAAGCTCGGGCTGCACGACGGCGCCGCGGTGCGGGTCAGCTCGCCGCAGAGTCAAGTAACCGTGCCTGTGCGCATCCGCCCGTCGATAGGAGAGGGTGTCGTCGAGCTCCGTTTTCGTAACGGCGATGCTGGCGCATCGGATCTGATCGCGATCGACGCCGTCGCCTGTGACGTACACGTGGAGACACGCTCGTGATCGCCGCCCACGTCGCGCACGTCGCTTCGCTGTTGGCCGCCGACCCGTTGCTCAGCGGCAAGGTCGACCTCACGGTTGTGCTTATTGTGATTCTGAAGGCTGTGGCGGCGTTTGCCATCTTGCTCGTCGCGGTCATGTTGATGGTGTGGTTCGAACGTAAGGTCATTTCCGATATGCAGAACCGGATCGGTCCCAACCGGGCCGGCCCGTTCGGACTCCTCCAAACGCTCGCCGACGGGATCAAGCTGTTCTTCAAAGAAGACTTGCTTCCTGAGAAGGCCGATCGTCGGATCTTTCGCCTTGCGCCCTACATCGCTTGTTGCACGGCCTTTCTTGCTTTCGCGGTCATCCCGTTGGGTGGACCTGTGCGACTGTTTGGCCACGACACCCAATTGCAGCTGGCCGACCCCCCGATCGGCATCCTGTTTTTGCTACTGGTGAGTTCGATCGCCGTCTACGGGATCATGCTGGCGGGCTGGTCGTCGGGATCCAAGTACCCGCTGTTGGGGTCGGTACGCGCGTCGGCGCAAATGGTGAGTTACGAGGCCGCGATGGGCCTGTCTGTTGCCGCGGTCGTGCTTGTCTCAGGGACGTTGTCGACGATGGGGATTGTCGACGCGCAGGCAGACTGGAACTGGAATTTGTGGCGGCTCGGCGTCGTGCCGTTCGTGGTGTTTTTCATCGCTGGGACTGCTGAGGCCAACCGTCCGCCGTTCGACTTGGTGGAGGCGGAGTCCGAACTGGTCGGCGGTTTCCACACCGAGTACTCGTCGCTGCGATTCGCTCTGTTTTTCCTTGCCGAGTTCATGAACACGATCACGATGTCGGCAATCGTGGTCACACTCTTCCTCGGTGGGCCCCTTGGTCCCGACATTCACCTGGGTCCGTTGCACATCGCCCGGATGTCGATCCTGTGGTTTTTCCTGAAGCTGCTGCTCTTTCTGTTTGTCCATGTGTGGTTGCGCGCGACCCTTCCGCGTTTTCGTTATGACCAACTGATGGACCTCGGATGGAAGCGGCTCATCCCCTTGGCGATGGGCTGGCTGTTGTTGATCGCGGCGTTTCGCGTTGCCGACTCTGAGAATTGGGCGCCCGCCGCCGTCGCAGCCATTGGTCTTGGCGTGCTCGCGCTGTGTGCGCTGCTACTGAGTTTGGCCGTGCGTGCTGGCCAGCGTCGCGTCGACCTCGATCCGGGAGAGGTCAGCTAATGGGTTACTTCGAAGGCTTCCTCGTGACGCTGGGCAACATCGTTGGCCCGCGCCTCACGACGCAATATCCGCAACACAAACGTCCAAAACCTGAACGTTTCCATGGCCGCCACGTGCTCAACCGCTACGAGGACGGCATGGAGAAGTGCATTGGGTGCGAGTTGTGCGCTGGCGTGTGCCCCGCGCGCTGTATCTATGTTCGTGGCGCCGACAACCCGGTCGACTCTCCCGTTTCGCCCGGCGAACGGTTTGGTTTCGTTTACGAGATCAACTACTTGCGTTGTATCCACTGTGACTTGTGTGTTGAAGCCTGCCCGACTGAGGCGATCACCGAATCGAAGCTTTTCGAGTTCAGCTTTACGAACCGAAGCGATGCGATCTACACCAAGGCCGAATTAGTGGTCGACGACGACGGGCTCCCACGCCAGCAGCCGTGGGAGGACTGGAACGAGACGTCGATCGAGGACACGTCAGCCTGGGTGCGTGCGACGTCGCCCGGCGGGACAGCCAGCTATCAGGACTCCGAGGGCTGGTCGGCCGACCTCGGTTTCGGTCGCCGCCGCGGCGAGGGTTCGCAAGTGGAGCGTGACGCGCGGCGCAGCGTGGTGTCGGGTCACGAGTCCGAGGATTCTCACGGGCACGATGCGCACGGCCACGATGCGCACGGCCACGATGCGCACGACGATGCTGCACACGGCGGTGGCCACTCATGAGCGTCGTGGATCTGGTCGTTTTTGCAGTCGCCGCGGCCATGGTGCTCGGCGGCGCGATCGGCGTGCTCAGCGCCCGCAACCCGGTTCACTCGGCGCTGTTGCTGGTGCTCACGCTTTTCGGTGTAGCGGTCTTGTTCGTTGCGCAACAGGCGCAGTTCTTGGCTGCTGTTCAGGTCATCGTGTACGCCGGCGCGATCGTCGTGTTGTTTCTCTTCGTCATCATGTTGCTCGGCGTGTACGGCAACGGTCCGACCGAGTCCGACGGTCCGCTTCGTAGATCGCTCGCGGTCGTCGTCGGCCTTGGCCTCTTGGTGGAGGCTGGCCTTCTCGCATGGGCGTCGTCGGGTGAGTTGGCGACGGGAGCCAAAGCGGTTGCGGGAGTGGCCACGGGCGACGACGGCAACGTTGAAGCTCTCGCGGAGACACTGTTCACGCGTTACTTGTTCGCCTTTGAGTTCACATCGGTTCTGCTCATCATCGCGGTGGTTGGCGCGGTCGTGTTAGCTCGCCGCCCACCGCCGCTGCCCGCGCACTCTGATTTGATTGACGAGGTTTCGTCGTGAGTATCGGTGGGGAGTGGTACTTAGCGTTGGCCGCGCTGCTGTTCTCGATTGGCGCCGTCGGGCTGTTCACGCGGCGCAACGTGTTGATCATGTTTATGTGCGTCGAGCTCATGCTCAACGCGGTGAACCTCACGTTTGTGACGTTTTCACGCATGCTCGACGACATCGGCGGTCAAGCCGTGGTCTTTTTTGTCATGGTTGTCGCGGCCGCGGAAGTCGTAGTTGGGTTGGGAATCATCGTGGCGATATTTCGTGATCAGCCAACGGCGACCGCCGATGACCTCGCGAGCTTGGAGGGCTGATGGCTGAGGTCGCGTGGTTGATTCCAATCCTGCCGCTGTGTGGGTTCTTGACCTTGCTTGTTGCCGGTCGGCGCCAGGGCGATCCCTTGGCGGGTTGGCTCGCGACGGGCGCGATTGGTGCGTCATTCGTGCTCGCCGTCGCGACCTTCATCGACCTGTTCGGCCGCGACGCTGAGCAACGGGCGGTGACGTCGCACCTTTTCGATTGGATCTCGGTCGGTGGAATCTCCATCAAGGCCGCGCTGCTCGTTGACCCGTTGTCGATCACGATGGTGTTGTTCGTCACCGGCATCGGCACGCTGATCCACCTGTACGCCATCGGATACATGCACGGTGACGAGCGCTTCAGCCGCTTCTTTTTGTACTTGAACCTGTTTGCGTTTTCGATGTTGGTTCTGGTTCTCGCCAACAACTACCTGGTTGCGTTCGTCGGCTGGGAAGGCGTGGGCGTTTGCTCGTACTTCTTGATCTCGTTTTGGTTCGAGCGCTCGAGTGCTGCCTCGGCGGGCAAGAAGGCGTTTGTTACCAACCGCATCGGCGACTTTGGATTTATGGTCGCCATCTTCTTGATGTTGTCCAAGCTCGGCACGATCACCTACTCGGAGGTATTCGAACGGGCGCCGGGCCTCACAGAAACAGCCGCGACGGCGATTTGTCTGCTGCTGCTGGTCGGAGCGGTCGGCAAGTCGGCCCAGCTGCCGCTGTACGTGTGGCTCCCCGACGCGATGGAGGGCCCCACTCCGGTATCGGCGCTGATCCACGCGGCCACGATGGTGACCGCGGGCGTGTACCTCATGGTGCGCTCGAATCCGTTGCTGCACATGGCTCCCGACGCCAGCACGGTGATCGCCTGGGTCGGTGTGATCACAGCTCTGTTCGCCGCCACTGCCGCGGTCGCGCAAGACGACATCAAACGCGTGCTCGCGTACTCCACGGTGAGTCAGCTGGGTTACATGTTTCTGGCGGTCGGCACCGGGGCCTACACAGCCGCCATTTTTCACATGGTCACCCACGCGTTTTTCAAAGCGCTGATGTTCCTGGGCGCAGGCTCGGTGATCCACGGCATGCATCACGAGCAGAACATGAAACGTATGGGTGGCATCCGGAAGTTCATGCCGATCACTGCCGCCACCTTCATCGTCGGCTGGCTCGCGATTGCTGGCGTACCGCCGTTTGCCGGCTTCTGGAGCAAGGACGACATCTTGTTGGCGGCGTGGGCCGACAACAAGGCGTTGTGGGCAATCGGCGTTGTCACCGCAGTGTTGACCGCGTACTACATGAGTCGACAGGTGTTCCTGGTCTTCTTCGGAAAACCGCGTTGGCGCAACGAGGCCGCCGAGTCGGCAGCCGCCGATGCTCAGGGACACGCGAGCGCGCATGGAGCGGCCGACCCGCACGAATCGCCGTGGATGATGACTGTTCCGCTGGCGGTACTCGCCCTGTTGTCCGTGCTCGGCGGCGCCGTCAACTTGCCGTTCAGTGGGTTCCACAATCTCGAGCACTGGCTCGAGCCCGTGGTTGGTGGCCACGAGCTGGGGGTCGCGGGCGGGACGAAGATCGCACTTGCTGTAGGTGTCGTCGTACTTGCTGCGTTGGCAATTGGATTCGCCCGTGGGGCGTTCCTTGAGCACCGCGTGAGTACTGCGGCGCTCGAGCCCGCTGTGTTGCGTGAGGCCTGGTATTACGACGCTGCGACCCGCGCTGTCGTGGCGCACCCGGGACATCGGCTAGCTGAGGGATTGGCCACGGTCGATCGTGTTGCAGTCGACGGTGCTGTCAACGCGGTGGCGGAGTTGGTCGGCGACGCGGGCCGCGGATTGAAGAAGACCCAAAGCGGTCAAGTGCGCCAGTACGCAGTGGGGATTGGGTTGGGGGCGGTAGCGCTACTCGCGTGGATCGTCGTTCGTGTTGGGGTTGGGGCATGAGCGGCTTGATCCAAATGTTTGCCACGAGCGGGTCGGGCACCGCCGATCTTCCCTACATCGCCCTACTCGTGGGTATTCCGGCGATCGGCGCGCTGCTGGTAACGCTGTTGCCGTCGAGTCGGCCTGAGCTGGCCAAGTTCGCCGGCGCGACGATCACGTTGGTCGTGGCCGCATTGGCTGCGGTGATCCTGGCCGACTTCGACAAATCCGAAGCCGGTTACCAGTTCGTCTCACAGCATCGCTGGATCGAAGACCTCGGAATCTCGTGGAAAGTCGGCATCGACGGGATCTCGCTGTGGCTGGTTGTGCTGACGGCCTGGCTGTTCCCGATCGCCTTGCTGGCCCCGAAGGTCGAACGTGATGTCAAGGCTTACGTGGCGTGGATCCTGCTTCTTGAGGCGGGTTGCCTCGGCGTGTTTTGCGCGCTCGACCTGTTCTTGTTCTTCATTTTTTGGGAAATCGTCCTCGTCCCGATGTACTTCCTCATCGGCGGCTGGGGCCACGGCCGCCGCACCTACGCGGCGCTGAAGTTCTTCATCTACACGGCGCTGGGTTCGGCTCTGATGCTCGTGGCGATCATCGCATTGGCCTCGCTCAGCGCCACTGGCGGCCGCTCGTTGACCTTCGACCTCGAGGAACTTGCTTCACGCCAAGGCGTGTTGTCGATCGAGACGAGCCGGTGGCTCTTTGCGGCATTCGCCTTGTCGTTTGGCATCAAGGTGCCGCTGTTTCCCTTCCACACGTGGCTTCCCGACGCGCACACCGAGGCCCCGACTGCCGGCTCGGTGATCTTGGCCGGCGTGATGCTGAAGCTCGGCACGTACGGCTTCATCCGCTTTGGGCTGGAGTTGTTCCCGCAGGCAGCCTCAGACCTCGCCCCGGTGTTCCTCACGATGGCGACGATCGGGATCATCTACGGCGCACTTGTTGCCACGGTGCAAAAGGACCTCAAACGCCTCGTTGCCTACTCCTCGGTCGCCCACCTTGGATTCATCGTCCTGGGCATTTTTGCGCTGACTCGACAGGGACTTGTGGGTGGCGTCTTGCAAATGGTGAACCACGGCGTGTCAACCGGTGCGTTGTTCTTGTTGGTCGGCATGATCTATGAGCGGCGACATACACGGGAGATCTCCCAGCTGCGCGGTCTGGGCAAAGCCGCGCCGGTGTTGGGCGGCGTGTTCACGTTGGTGATGCTCAGTTCGATCGGAGTTCCCGGGCTAAACGGTTTCGTTGGTGAATTCCTCACTTTGGCCGGCACATTCCTCACCCGGCGCTGGTGGGCCGTCGTGGCCGCCTCGGGCGTGATCCTGGCTGCCATCTATCTGCTGTGGGCCTATCAGCGAACGTTCCATGGCGAGCCCGATGAGGCCAATCAGATCGCCGACATGAGTTTGTGGGAGCGAGTGGTGATGGCGCCGCTGATCCTCGCCATCGTGGTTATGGGCGTTTATCCCAAGCCGTTTATCGATCGCATCGAACCGAGCGTGAATCGAGTGCTCGCGCATGTCGAAGCGAGCACCTCGGCCAAGGAGCCAGAGGTAGCACGTGACGGGGTCGATGCCTCGACGGTTCCTGAACCCGTCGACGCCGAGTCTGTCGACGCGGGGGCACATAGCGGGGACGAGGGCGAGTGATGTTGCCGGATTTGCTCGCACAGACCACACCGATCGACGTTCCGCCGATCGAATGGGTCGGACTGCTCCCGGTGTTGATCCTCATCGGCGCAGCCGCCGTGTTGATGGCCGTCGCGCCGATGTTCGGGCCGCGGCTGAAGCCGTGGGTGCTTACCGCGATCCCGTGCGCGGCCGTCGTTGGGGCCGGTGTCGTCGCAGTCGTTTTGTGGAATCAGATCCACGATCGCGGGGTGCGCACGATCTATGCCGACTCACTGTCGGTCGACGGGTTCTCCGTGGTCGTCACGATGGCGGTGTGTGTCGCGGCACTTGGCGGTTTGCTGCTCGCCTCGGGTTACCTCGAACGACAACGCCTCGGGCGGCTGGAGTTCGGGGTGCTGGTTTTGTTGGCGACCGCCGGAGCGGTCGTGATGGGCCAAGCGAACGACTTGATCGTCGTCTTCCTCGGCCTCGAGGTTTTGTCAATCTCGTTGTACGTGCTCGTTGCGTACCACCGTCGCCACGAACTCGGGCGCGAGGCGGCGATGAAGTACTTCCTGCTTGGTGCGTTTGCGTCGGCGATTTTTCTGTATGGGATTGCGTTGGTCTATGGCGCGACCGGATCGACGAATTTGCTGGAGATTCGCCAGTTTTTGGGCACCCGGACGTTGACCTCGGAAGGGATCTTGCTCGGCGGTGTCGCGCTGCTGATCGTTGGGCTTGGCTTCAAGGTGGCCGCCGCGCCGTTCCACTTCTGGGCTCCCGACGTTTACCAAGGTGCGCCGACTCCCGTCACCGCCTACATGGCGGCCGCGGCGAAGACGGCCGGTTTCGCCGCGCTGTTACGTGTTTTGTACGTCGGGCTGCAGACCTACGTAGTCGACTGGCGTCCGATCGTTTGGGTCATAGCAATTCTGACGTTGCTGGTGGGCTCGCTGCTCGCGGTGGTGCAAACCGATGTCAAACGAATGCTCGCGTATTCATCGATTGCCCACGCCGGTTTTGTGCTGGTGGGGGTGCAAGCGGGTACCGCCAAAGGCGTGAGTTCATCGTTGTACTACCTGGGCGCGTACACCCTGCTCGCTCTTGGCTCGTTTGGCGTGTTGACCCTCATTGCGGGTCCGAACGACAGCGCCACGTCCTTGGTCGACTTGCGCGGCCTCTCGCGCCGCCGGCCTGCACTGGCGGTGTTGTTCGGGGTATTGCTGCTCGCGCAGGCTGGCGTGCCGCCGAGCACGGGATTTTTGGCCAAGTTCGAAGTGATCTCCGCGGCGGTGGACGCTCGTTCGTACGCGTTGGCGATCGTGGCCATGCTCGCTGCAGTGGTCGCCACCTTCTTCTACCTGCGCATCGCCGTGGCGATGTTCATGGAGGACGACGGGGGCGCCACAGCCAAGGATCGATCGACGCTGCCACTTGGTGGGGTCGCCGTCGTCGTTGTGGCTGTTGTCGTGACTATCGGGGCAGGTCTGTGGGCGCAACCAGCCCTCGACATTGTCCGTGACGCTGTGATGTTGGGCCAATAGTGGCCGCGCCGCAGCCCGCAGCAGGTCTGACCGCTCTTGTCACGGGCGCGTCATCGGGGATCGGCACTGAATTCGCGCAGCAGCTTGCGGCCAAGGGTTGGCACGTCACGCTCGTCGCGCGGCGCCGCGAGAAGCTCGAATCGATTGCCAAGGGAATTGTCTCCGGCGGCGGCCAAGCCGACGTGGTGGCCTGCGATTTGGCCGACGACGACAGTCGCGCCGCGCTGCTTGAAGAGCTGGCCAGTGGGTCTCGTCAGGTAGCTGTACTCGTCAACAACGCGGGTTCCTCCACAACGGGTCCGATCTGGAGCGCCGACGTTTCAGCCGAACTGGGCATGGTGCGAGCCGATGTCGAGGCGGTCGTGCACCTGTGCGCCGCGCTGATCCCGCCGATGGTCGAGCGTGGGTCGGGTGTGGTTCTCAACGTCGCGTCGACGGCCGCGTTTCAGCCGATCCCCGGTCAGGCGGGTTATGCCGCGGCGAAGGCGTTCGTCTTGTCGTACTCACAGGCGCTTCACGCGGAGCTTGCTGGCAAGGGAGTGTCGGTCACGGCGTTGTGTCCGGGGCCGGTGGAGACGGGCTTCGCCGACGCCGCGGGCTTCGACCCTGCCGTCGCTCGTAAGGCGATGCCCGACGTGATGTGGGAGTCGGCCGCCGACGTGGCCACGGCAGCCATCGACGGCGCGTTTGCCGGCAAACGTGTTGTGATTCCTGGTTGGGCGAACGCGGCGGGCGCCGTAGCAGCCCAACACTTACCGCGGCGGCTGTTGTTGGCGATGTTGCGCCGTCAACATCCGGCGATGAAGTAACCCGCGTTCAGCTGTCGCGCAGTTCCGCCAGCGCGGTCACGCGATCCGCACGTCGACCTGACGACCGTTTGCCAGCTCGGTCCCGGAACGGCTCGACACGTCGTCGAGAACCACGAACTCGATCGAGTCGGCGAGAACCTCGTGAGCGATGTGCGAGTGGTGTGTCCGTGCGGCCTCGAGATCGGCAGCCTCGAGGCTGACGGTCACCTGCACGCGATCGGTCACGGCCTTACCCGCCTCTTTGCGGGCGGACTGAATCAGCCGCACGAGGTCGCGAGCGGTGCCCTCGGCGACGAGGTCGTCGGTGAGTTCGAGGTCGAGGACTAGCACTGCTGCGCCGAAGCCGGAATGTGTGGCTGTGAGAACCCGCGATGAATCGCCGTCGTGCGGCGTCCAGGCCACGGTGCACTCCTCGGCAGTGAGAACCTGGCCGGCGATGTGGACTGAGCCGTCGGGCTGTTCACTCCACTCCCCGCGTTTGGCGGCGGCCAACACGTGCTGGACAGCGCCGCCCAGTCGGGGGCCCGCTACCCGAGGGTTGACCGTGATCGTTCGTGAGGCAACCGCGGAGGCCGACTCCGACAGCTCGACGTGTTTTACGTTGAGCTCGTCGGCGATAAGTGACGTGTAAGGACTGAGACGTGACGCGCCTTCGCCGTAGACCGAGAGCCGAGCCAGCGGCTGGCGCACTCTGATCTTGTTTGCCTTTCGAACCGAGAGCGCGGCCGAACACACGTCTCGTACGCGATCCATCGTGGCGACGAGATCGGGGTCGTCGGGTAGCGCCGCGGGATCGGGCCAGTCCTGCAGGTGCACAGACTGCGCATCGCTCAGCGCCCGATAGATGTGTTCGCCAACCAGTGGAAGTAGCGGCGCCGCGACCTCACAGAGGTTGAGCAAACACGTGTACAACGTGTCGTAGGCGTCGGCCTTGTCTGACTCCGCATCCGCGAGCGGGCTCCAGAATCGTTCGCGAGACCGACGGATGTACCAGTTGGTCAGTGCGTCGAGGTAGCTGCCGATCGCGCTGGCGGCGCCAGCGATGTCGTAGCTGTCCATTCTCGCCGTCACGGTCTCGACCAGCTCGCGAGTCTTGGCCAACGCGTACCGGTCGAGGACCCCGGTGGCGTTTGCGCGTCGTTCCCCGGCGATGCGATCGACGTTCGCGTACATCGTGAAGAAGGAAAACGCGTTCCACAGGGGTAGCAACACTGCGCGCACCGACTCCGCGAATCCCTTGGCATCGACGGCGATGTCGGCCCCACGCAGCACGGGCGAACTGAGGAGATACCAACGCATCGCGTCGGCCCCGTAGTTGGCCAACGCCTCGTCGGGATCGGGAAAGTTCTTTAGTTTCTTTGAGAGTTTGCGGCCGTCGTCGCCGAGCAGGATCCCGTGCGCGACCACCGTGCGAAAGGGCGGCTTGTCGAACAAGGCCGTCGACAAGACGTGCAGCGTGTAGAACCAGGCCTTGGCTTGGCCCGTGTACTCGACGATGAAGTCGGCCGGGAAGTGGCTTTCGAACCACTCGCGCCGTTCAAACGGGTAGTGCACTTGCGCGAACGGCATCGAGCCTGACTCGAACCAGCAGTCGAAGACTTCGGGTACGCGACGCATCGTCGAGCGCCCGGTCGGGTCGTCGGGATTCGGGCGCGTGAGCTCATCGACGTACGGTCGATGTAGGTCCGTCGGCCGCACGCCGAAGTCGCGTTCGATGTCATCGAGGGATCCGTAGACGTCGACCCGCGGGTAGTTCGGATCATCGCTTTTCCAAACTGGGATAGGCGAACCCCAAAACCGATTGCGGCTGATCGACCAGTCGCGAGCGTTTTCAACCCACTTGCCAAACGCTCCGTCGCGCACGTGGGCGGGAATCCATGTGATCTGCTCGTTGAGCTCGAGCATGCGGTCTTTGACGGCACTGACTTTTACGAACCACGACGACACGGCGCGATAGATCAGCGGTTCATCGGTGCGCCAGCAGTGCGGGTAGTTGTGCACGATCGTCTCGTGGCGGACGACTTTGCCTTGCGCCTTGAGCGCTTTGATGATCAGTGGGTTTGCGTCGAAAACCAATTGGTCGGCGTAGTCGGGCACCTCAGCGGTAAATCGCCCGCGCTCGTCGACCGGACACACGACCGAGATGCCGGCGGCTTCGCACACTCGTTGGTCGTCCTCGCCGAACCCGGGGGCCAGATGGACGACGCCGGTGCCGTCGTCGGTCGACACGAAGTCGGCCGCGAGCACGCGAAACGAGTTGGGCCAGGACGCGAAGTAGTCGAGCAGCGGCTCGTAGGTTGCACCGACCAGATCGCTGCCCGGCAGAACCCGGACGACGTCGGGTGCCTCGCCCAATTCGCGTGCGTAGGACTCGAGCCGTTGGCTGCTCATGATCACGTGGGTGATCTCGCCGAGCGGCTGGTCGAGTTTGACGACGCTGTACTCGATCTCGGGGCCAACGGCTAAGGCCAAGTTCGAGGGCAACGTCCACGGAGTGGTCGTCCAGGCGAGCAGCGCAGTGCTGGGCGTCACGCCGAGAGCCGCGGCCGAGGCGGGAGTGAGCGTGAACGCGACGGTGAGTGCCGGATCCTGTCGCTCGCGGTAGGAGTCGTCGAGGCGTGCTTCGAGGTTCGACAGAACCGTCTCGGCCGCCCACGAATACGGCACCACCCGGTAACCCTCGTAGATCAATCCCTTGTCGAACAGGGTCTTGAACGCCCACATCACGCTTTCGGTGTACGAGACGTCCATGGTTTTGTAGTCGTTGTCGAAGTCGACCCAACGCGCCGCGCGAGTGACGTAGCGACGCCACTCCTGCGTGTAACGCATCACCGACTGGCGGCAGTACTCGTTGAAGCGAGCAACGCCGTAGTCGGCGATCGCTGCGTGCCCGTGCACGCCAAGTTCGTTCTCGGCACCCATCTCGGCGGGCAGGCCGTGGCAGTCCCATCCGAAACGGCGCTCGACCGTGCGGCCGCGCATCGTTTGATAACGAGGCACGGCGTCCTTAACGAATCCCGTCAGCAGGTGGCCGTAGTGCGGCAAACCGTTGGCAAACGGCGGGCCGTCGTAGAAGACAAATTCGGCCGCTCCGGCCGCTCGTCGTTGGTCCACGGAGGCCTCGAAGGCCGAGATCGAGTCCCAATATTCGAGAACGGCCTGCTCAATGGCCGCAAAGTCGGGTCGTTCCGCGGCGAACGGGTACGGCGGCGTCGGACTTACTTTGGCCATCGGACCAGGTTAGAGGTACCTCCACGTCTGCTCTCTCGCTTTGGTCCCGGGCGAGGGCCTTCACTAGATTCCCCAGACGTGTCGGAGTTCCTCCGTTCCTACCTCACTGTCGCAATCTTTGCCGTTGCCGCGATCGGCATGGTCGCGGCGATGCTTGGCGCGAACAAGTTGCTGAAGCCGAGTCGCTCCAACCCAGCGAAGATGAGCGTGTACGAGTGTGGAGTCGACCCGGTCGGCGCTGGCTGGTCGCAGAGCCACATTCGTTATTACGTCTACGCCCTGCTGTTTGTGTTGTTCGACGTCGAAGCGGTGTTCATTTTCCCGTGGGCCACACGACTAGAGGCTTACGGTGTGTTCGGCCTCGTCGAGATGTTGATTTTTGTCGGCATTCTCGTGCTCGGTCTCGTGTATGCGTGGCGAAAGGGCGTGTTGAGGTGGGACTGACCGTGCTGACAGCGGGCGGGGGCTTCTAGTGGGCATCGTCGAGAAGGGCTGGGTTCCCAAGCCGGTTTCCTGGCTGCTGGGGTACGCGCGACGTATGTCGTTGTGGACCTACCAATGGGGACTCGCGTGTTGTGCGATCGAGATGGGCGCGGCCTTTGCGTCGCCTCGTTACGACGTCATGCGCCTCGGGGTCATCCCGTTTCCAGCGAGCCCGCGCCAGGCCGACTTGGTCGTGATCGCCGGAACTGTCACCGACAAGCTTGTGCCGGCGCTGAAGCGGCTCTATGAGCAGATGCCTGATCCGAAGTATGTGATCTCGATGGGCAGCTGCTCCAACTGCGGCGGGCCCTACTGGGACTCCTATTCGGTCACGAAGGGAGTCGACCAAATCGTGCCGGTCGACGTGTATGTGCCGGGTTGCCCGCCGCGTCCTGAGGCGTTGCTTGAGGGAATCGTCTTGTTACAGCAGCGGATCAAAGAGGAAGACATGGCAGCGCGCTGGCGCGGTGATGGCGATGAGTTTGCACCGTCACAGAGCGCCACAATCCGTCGTCGAGGGGAACCCATTGTCGTCTCCTGACGCTCCCGTTCCTGCACCCGCAGCCACCGCGACCGCCGACGAGATCGTTGACGCGACGATCGAGCCGGCGTCGGCGGCCGACCAAGCTGCTCACGCGCGGTTGTCCGAGCTGACGGCAGTGCTGGGCGACGCGATCCTCGACACTCACGTGGAGCGCGGACTGGCTTGGGCTCGGGTGGCACCCGAGAACTGGCGGGCCGCGGCGCTCGCGTGTCGAGATCGGCTGGGCCTCGACTATTTCGACTTCTTGTCGGCGATCGATTGGCTGCCGGACCAACAACCAAACCCGGACCCCGATGCACGGTCTGAGCCCAGCAAGGAAATCGTCACCGGTGTCGCGGGCGGGAGTTCGCGCTTTCAGCTGCTCGCGCACCTCTACAGCACGAGCAGTCATGGCGGGGTCATGTTGAAGGCGGACCTCGACGACGCCGATCCTCGCGCCGAAACTCTCGTCGGCGTCTATCGAGGCGCGAACTGGCACGAGCGTGAGTGTTGGGAGATGTTCGGCATCACCTTCCTTGGTCACCCCGACTTGGTGCACTTGTACTTGCCGTGGGATTTCGAGGGCTTCCCGCTGCGTAAGGATTTTCCGCTGCTGGCTCGTGAGGTCAAGCCGTGGCCGGGTCTCGTCGATGTCGAGCCGATGCCCGGCGAGTCGGGCGAGGGCCAAGAGGAAGGTGGCGAGTAGTCATGTCGATGGTCGACTCCGACCGACAGCTGGCGTTCGTCAATCGTTCGCTGTCGGAAGCTCGGGTGAACGTGGAACTTGAGGCCGAGGGCATGACCCTTAACCTCGGGCCCCAGCACCCGGCCACACACGGGACCTTGCGCGTGATCGCTCGCCTCGATGGTGAACGTGTTGTCGACGCCGATGTCGTCGCGGGCTACATGCATCGGGGTTACGAAAAGCTCACCGAGGTTCGGACCTACCCGCAGGTCACGTCGTTGATCAACCGCATCGACTGGCTCTCGAGTTTTGCCAACGAGGTGCCCTTCATCCTTGCTGCCGAGCAGCTCATGGGCGTGGAAGCGCCACCACGGGCGCAATGGATCCGCACGATTCTTTTCGAGATGGCGCGCATCGCCAACGTCGCGTTGTTTATCGGCGAGATGGGCGTCCAGCTCGGGGCGGTCACCCCAGTTTTCTTGGCGTTTCGTGACCGTGAACACGTGTTGAACTTGATCGAGTCCTACACCGGCGGGCGTTTTCATCCGAACTTCGACCGCATCGGCGGCCTGAAGGACGACTTGCCCAAGGGCTGGATCGCCGAGTCGAAGTCGGCCATGGTCAAAATGCGGCAGTTTTGCGACGACCTCGAGACTCTGCTGATGGGCAACGAGATTTTCCAGACACGTTGCCGCGGTGTCGGCGTGATCCCGCGCGAGATCGCGTTGTCCTACGGGTTGTCGGGCGCGAACGCCCGGGCCAGTGGCATTGATTGGGACCTGCGCCGTGACGAGGATTCGCCGCTCGCGTGGAAACACGTCGACTGGAAGGTGTGGACCCACCCTGATGGCGACAGCTTCGCTCGTTATTGGGTCCGACTGCAGGAAGTGCGCGAGGCGACCAAGATCGTCGATCAGCTCCTCGACGGTTTGCCGGCTGGGCCGATCATGGCCAAGGTGCCCCGGATCATCAAGGTGCCAGCAGGCGAGGCTTACGTTCAAACGGAAAACCCGTTGGGCGCAATGGGCTACTACGTCGTGTCGAAGGGCGGGCTCGGCCCGTTCCGCTGCAAGATCCGCTCGGCCAGTTTCTCGAATACGTCGGTTCTGCCGTGGGTTCTCAAGGGCTGTTACGTGCCCGACATCATCACGGTGCTCGCCAGCTTGTACTTCATTCTGGGAGATATCGACCGATGATGTTCGCCTCGTTGCCGTATTGGGCTGAGACGGCGATCAAGTCGTTGGTCGTGCTCGGCATCGTCCCGTTGGGGGCGATCATCTTGGGCTACACGTTTTTGCTCAAGATGATGAGCCATATGCAAAGCCGCCTCGGCCCGATGGAATCAGGCGGGTTCCATGGCTGGTTCCAGGTGATCGGCGACGGAATCAAGTTCGTCCAGAAGGAAGACTTGATCCCTGCCGATGCCGATCGACGAGTTTTTGCGCTCGCTCCTGCGATCGTGATGATGTCGACGTTCCTGCTCTATGCGGTGATCCCGGCTGGCCCAGACCTGGTCGTTGAGAACCTCGACACGGGCGTCTTCTTCGCGCTGGCCGTTTCGTCGATCTCGGTGATCGGCGTGTTGATGGCCGGATGGAGTTCGGCCAACAAGTACGCGCTGCTGGGTGCGCTTCGAGCGGCGGGGCAGTTGATCGCGTACGAACTGCCGCTGGTGCTCGCGGTGATCGGTGTGGTGATCCAAGCCGGCACGATGAGCTTGCAAGGCATCGTTGCCGCCCAGCAAAACGGCGAGATTTTCGGGATCGGAGCGCTCGGTTCGCCCTTTGTGTTAACGCAGTTCGTCGGTTTTGCACTCTTCTTGATGGCGTCGCAGGCCGAACTCACGCAAGCGCCGTTCGACATGCCGGTGGCTGAGTCAGAGCTCGTTGCGGGTTACATGACCGAGTACAGCGGCATCCGGTTCTTGTTCTTCTTCATCGCCGAGTTTGCGACGGCGTTCGCGCTCGCCGGACTCGCGGCCACTTTGTTCTTGGGCGGCTGGTCGCTGCCGGGAATCGAGGGCGACCTGGCCAACATCGTCGGTCCGATGGTCCTGCTCGCGAAAGTGATGTTCGTCGCGTTCCTCATCTTCTGGGCCCGCTTCACGTACCCCCGTTTTCGTGAGGATCAGCTACAGGCGATCGCGTGGAAGTTCATGATCCCGATTGCTTTGGCCAACATCGTGGTCACGGCTGTGCTGAAGGTGGTGTTCTGATGCCGCCGAAGATCCCGGCGCCAACTGTCCCGGGCTTCATCAAGGGTTTGGGCGTCACGTTCAAAACGATGCTCAAGCCGGCCGTCACGGTCCAGTACCCCCGCGAGAAAGAGGAGGTTGCGCCCCGTGCTCGAGGCGTGATCGCCTTGCTCGAAGAGAACTGCACCGTGTGCATGTTGTGCGCCCGCAGTTGTCCTGATTGGTGCATCTACATCGAGGGTCACAAGGAGAAGCGCCCGCCACGTCGTGAAGGCGGCAAAGAACGTACGGTCTCGGCGCTCGACCGTTTCGACATCGATTACGCGTTGTGTATGTACTGCGGGATCTGCGTTGAGGTCTGCCCGTTTGACGCGTTGTTTTGGAGCCCTGAGTACGAGTACTCCGAGGTGCGGATTCAGGACCTCATCCACGACAAGTCCAAGCTCGGCGAGTGGTACGGCACGGTGCCCGAGCAACCGGCCTACGAGGCTGGGTCTGAAGTCAAAGTGAAGAAGAAGTCCTGACCGTGGTCGCGCAGAACGTCTTTTTCGGATTGATCGCGGCCGCGATGGTGATCGCCGCTCTGCGACTTGTGACCACGCAAAACGTCGTCCGTGCCGCGTTGTGTCTCGTGATCGTGCTGGCCGGCGCTGCTGCGCAGTTCATTCTCCTGGGCGCGGAGTTTGTCGCAGTCACACAAGTGTTGGTCTACATCGGCGCGATCGTGGTGCTGTTGCTCTTCGGCGTGATGCTCACGCGCGCGCCGATCGGGCGCGACGCCGGGCTCGACAACGAGCAGCGGCCGATCGCGGCAGCCGTGGGTCTGTTCTTGTTTGGGGTGCTCGGTACCTTGTTGTGGGGCGCTTTCAACGACCACAAGGTCGAGATCTCGGGATCCGTGCGCGGCAATTCCGCCGCGATTTCAGACCAGATCTTTGGACCCAACGTGCTGGCTTTCGAGCTGGTGTCGATCTTGCTCCTCGCGGCCCTGGTCGGCGCCATCGTGATCGCAAGGAGGGACTGAGATGTTGCTCAACCAATTCCTCTTGCTGTCGGCGGCGCTTTTTTGCATTGGCGTCTACGGCGTGCTCGCCCGACGCAACGGCGTCCTGGTGCTGATGTCGATCGAGCTGATCCTCACGGCGGTCAATATCAACCTGATCGCGTTTGGGGCCGAACACGGCAACCTCAGCGGTCAAGTGTTTGCTTTGTTTGTGATTGCAGTCGCCGCCGCGGAAGTAGGCGTTGGCCTCGCGATCGTGTTGTTGATTTATCGGAACCGCCGCAGCATCGACCTCACTGAGGTCGACGTGTTGCGCGGCTGAGCGGAGGACTGCGTTGTTCATCCTCGATCACGCGTGGATCATTCCGTTGCTGCCTGCGGTGGCTTTTTGGCTGATCCTGTTCTTCGGTCGCCGGTTGCCCAAGAAGGGCGCCGAGATTGGCATCGCCGGCATGGTCGCCGCGTTGGTGTTGTCGGTGTGGGCGATGGGTGCGTGGCACCAGCGTTCGGCCGAACCAGTGATGTCGGCCGACCACAGCGCAGAGTCGGCCGAGTCCGAAGGTGGCGACGCCGCCGATCACAACGCGGGCGAACAGCAATCAGAGCAGGGCTTGGGTGCGACCACTCGCCACCTCAAGGCCGAGGGCGAGGAGCACAGCGAAGAGCACGAGGTCAAACCGTCGATCGAACACCGCACCACGTGGTTCAAGTCGGGCGGCCTTGAAATTGGCGTTGGAATCCACGTCGATGGCCTCGCGGTGATTCTGCTTTTCGTCGTCACGTTCATCTCCACGCTGGTGCACGTCTTCTCGCTCGAGTACCTGCGCGGTGACCGCCGCTTCACCCACTATTACGCCGCGTTGTCACTGTTTACGAGCGGCATGTTGGTTTTGGTCACCGCGTCGGAGACCGTGCAGATGTTGTTCGGTTGGGAGTTGATGGGCTTGTGTTCGTTCATGCTCATCGGCCACTGGTGGGAAGAGCAGAAGAACTCCGACGCGGCGTTGAAGGCCTTCTTTACAACTCGAACGGGCGACATCGGGCTACTGGTCGGCATGTCGATCCTGTTTTTTGCCAACGGTCAGAGCTTCAACATCGCGCAGCTCAACGAACGTGCGGTCGCTGGTGACATCAGCCATGGCGTCTTGCTCGCGGGCGCAGCGTGTCTGTTCCTGGGCGTGATCGGCAAGTCAGCTCAGTTCCCGCTACACACCTGGCTGCCCGACGCCATGGCGGGCCCGACTCCGGTGTCGTCGCTTATCCACGCCGCGACCATGGTTGTGGCCGGCGTGTACTTGGTGGCGCGGCTGTACGGCGTGTTTTTTACGGCGTTTTCGATCGGCGCCCCGGGGCATTCGCCGTTCAACTTGGTGGCGATCATCGGCGCGATCACGATCCTCATTGCCGCCGCGCTCGCCTTTGTGCAAGACGACATCAAGAAGGTTCTTGCCTATTCCACTGTCAGCCAGCTCGGCTACATGGTGATGGCGCTGGGTGTCGGGGCGTGGACGGCGGCGATCTTCCACCTGTTTACGCACGCGTTCTTCAAGTGCTGTTTGTTCCTTGGCGCTGGCTCCGTGTCGCACTCCGGTGCGCACCACAGCTTCGACATGCGTAAGGACATGGGCGGCTTACGTAAGCCGATGCCGATCACGTTCATGACGTTTTTGCTGTCGTCGCTCGCACTCGCAGGTGTCCCGATCTTTGCTGGCTTCTGGTCGAAGGACGAGATCTTGTTGGGTGCGTCGAAGAATGGCTACGGCGCGTTCCTAATAGTCGGCCTGATCGGCGGCTTCATGACCGCCTGCTACATGACCCGTTGCATTTGGCTCACGTTTATGGGCGAGTACCGCGGTCACCACCATCCGCACGAGTCGCCAAAACTGCTCACTGTTCCGTTGATGATCCTCGCGGCGTTTTCGGTAGGGGCCGGTTTGCTCAATGCGCCCGGTTGGTTGTGGTTCGGCAAGTTCACTCTCAACGAAGTCGTCGTGTCGGCTGGCGTCAAGGAACACGAGTTCCAGATTCCGATCGCCGCCTTGTCGGTTCTCTTTGGCCTGCTGGGAATCGCCGTGGGGGTTTGGTACTGGAGCAAGGAGCGGGCACTTCGTGGGCTCACGCAACGCAACGCCGTGGCTCGCGGGGGCTTGAGGCTGCTTGAGAACAAGTACTACCTCGACTGGCTGTACACCGATCAGATCGTCGGGGCGATCAAGGGGCCGATTGCTCGCGCGGCGTACTGGGTGAACCAACACGTGCTCGACGGCGTCGTCAACTCCGCGGGCCGAGGCGCGGTCGCGGGGTCGAAGTTCGTCTACGAAAAGATCGATCAGGGAATCGTTGACGGGTCGGTAGTTGGAGCGGGCAAAGCCGCGGGCGCGACGGGCGGGGCCCTGCGCACGATGCAGTCAGGTCGAGTTCAGCAATACGCAGCTTTGATGTTTGCCGCTGCGGCAATCGTGACGATCGCCATCGTGGCGTTCATCTAAGAGAGGGTTGGTCATGAATCTCGACAGTTGGGCGCTGAGCGCGGCGATTTTCCTGCCGCTCGTGGGCGCGCTGCTTGTTGCGCTGGTCCCTCGCGAAAACGAGCCCACGATCAAGGTGTTGACCTTGGTTACGACGCTCGCGACGTTGGCCGCTGGCGTGTACATCCTCGCCAACTTCGACTTTGACAAAGCTGGGACGCTCCAGCTCACCGTCAACAAGGAGTGGATCGAGGTCATCAACAGCCGTTACCACCTGGGTGTCGACGGCTTGTCGCTTCCCTTGCTGCTGTTGGCGATGGTTGTGACCCCGTTGTGTGTGATCTTCTCGTGGGACCACTTCCCTGAGCCGCACAACCCGAAGGCATTCCTGATCTTGTTGTTGGTGCTCGAGACCGGAATGAACGGCAGTTTCTTGTCGCAAGACCTGATCTTGTTCTTCGTCTTCTTCGAGCTTGTTTTGTTGCCGATGTACTTCATGATCGGTGTGTGGGGCGGAGCGAACCGCCAATACGCGTCGATCAAGTTCTTCTTGTACACGCTGTTCGGCTCGGCATTGATGATCCTGAGCTTCCTTGCGATCTACTTCAAGGGCGGCCGAACCTTCGACATGGTCGAGCTGTCGTCGGCCTCGTCGGCGCTACGCGACATCGCGCACGGCACACAACTCTTGATGTTCGGCGGACTGTTTATGGGGTTCGCCATCAAGGTGCCGATGTTCCCGTTCCACACGTGGCTGCCCGACGCACACACCGAAGCGCCGACAGTTGGCTCCGTGATCCTCGCGGCGGTGTTGCTGAAACTCGGTACCTACGGGTTCGTGCGGATCGCAATACCGATGTTGCCCGAGGCAGCGAAGAGCTGGGCGCCGGTGATCGCCGTGTTGTCGGTGATCGGCATCATCTACGGCGCGTTGGGTTGCTTGGCCCAAAAAGACCTCAAACGTTTGATTGCGTTTTCGTCGGTCGCGCACATGGGTTTTGTGATGTTGGGTATCTCCACACTCACGCCGCTTGGCGTGAACGCGGCGGTGTTCGGGATGGTCGCCCACGGTTTGATCACGGGCATGTTGTTCTTCGTCGCTGGGTCCATCGGCGAACGATTTGGGACCCGCGAGCTGTCGCGCCTCGGTGGTTTGCTCGTGCAAGCGCCACGTATGGGGTGGATCCTGGGCTTTTGTGCGATGGCGTCGTTGGGATTGCCGGGCCTCGCGGGATTCTGGGGGGAGTTCCCGGCGATTGTGTCGGCGTACAGCCCGGCCGCTGGCTTGTCCGAGGCGCTGTTTAGGACCTGCATGGTCGTCGCGTCGATTGGGACGGTGTTCGCTGCGGGCTATTTGTTGTGGATGTTCCAGCGGACCGCGTTTGGGATGCCGAAAGAAGAGTTCGCCGACGCGCACATTCACGACGTCCATGGTCCGGAATGGATCGCGTGGACGCCGATGTTGCTCGGGATCGTGGTGCTCGGCGTGTTGCCCGGAATCCTTTTCAACCTCACCGACCCTGCCGTGAAGCTGGCACTGTCGGCCTTTGGCAACTGACGTGTTTGCTGTGATCGGGTCCGTCCTGGCCTCTACCGGGTTCAGCGCACCGAACCTCGACTACCACGCCCTCGCGCCCGAGATCGTTTTGGTGGGCGGACTGGTCGTGCTGCTGCTGCTCGATTTGGTGCTGCCGGATCGCAGTAAGTGGGCCACCTCGACGGTGTCCGCGATGGTGTTGGTCGGCGCGCTGGTTCCGATTTTGACCCTGGCTCGTGACGGCGCGACGCGCTCGATGCTCGACAGCGGCTACGTCGTCGACGACTTTGCGCTCGTGATGAAGGGGCTGCTGCTCGTTGCCGGAGTGGTGGTCGTGTTGATGTCGGCCAACTACGTGGAAGAGGGCGACTACTACCAGGGCGAGTACTACTTCTTGCTGGTTTCGTCGATCCTCGGCATGGTGGCGATGGCGTCGGCGCGCGACCTAATCATGATCTTCGTTGCCTTGGAGACGTTGTCGATCCCCGCGTATCTCCTGGCGGGCTGGCGCAAGCGCGACAACAAGTCGAACGAGGCCTCGCTCAAGTACTACCTGTTGGGCGTCGTGGCATCAGCGATCATGTTGTACGGCATGAGCCTCATTTACGGGGCGACCGGCGAGACGAACCTGTTCAAAATCTCCGCGGCTCTGAGCTCGACGTCGGCCGACCTCGATCGCCTCGTCGCCACCGGGGTCATTCTCAGCCTGCTGGGTTTCGCGTTCAAAGTCTCGGCGGTGCCGTTTCACCAGTGGGCGCCCGACACCTACGAAGGTGCGCCCACGCCGATCACCGCGTTTTTGTCTGTCGCGTCAAAGACGGCGGGGTTCGTTGCCTTGCTCGAACTCGCGTTTGTGGCCTTTGGCGGCCAGACGGATTCATGGGGTCCGTTGATGTGGGTTCTCTCGGCGTTGACGATGACCGTGGGCAACCTGATCGCCCTACGGCAAACCAACGTCGTGCGGATGCTCGCCTACTCCTCGGTCGCGCAAGCGGGTTACATCCTCGTGCCCTTCGCTGTCGCTGGAAACGACTCGATCGCGGGTGAGTCGTCGATGGCAGCGGTGGCGGTGTACGTGCTGGCGTACGCGTTCATGAACTTGGGCGCGTTTGCTGTCGTGATCGCTGTCTCGCGCAAAACACGGTCGGGTGAGATCACGTCGTTTGGCGGACTGTTTGAGTACGCGCCTGGGCTTGCGGTGTTGATGACCCTTTTCCTGGCGGCGCTGATTGGAATCCCGCCGACCGTGGGCTTCGCCGGCAAGTTGTGGATCATGCGGTCGATCTTTGATTCGGGCTCAGCATCGGCGGTCGCGATCGGCGTCGTGCTCGCCGTCAACACCGCGATCGCGGCGTACTACTACCTGTCCGTAGCGCGGGAAATGTGGATGAAACCCGTCGTCGACGGCGACCGTACGCCGATCAGGGTTCCGCAGACACTGGCAGCGGCAATGGTGATTACGGCGCTGGGCACCATCATTTTGGGGATCTTGCCGCAGCTGCTCGGTCGCCTCGGTGATGCGTCGGTCCTCGTCAAGGGCTGACCCGACGTCGACTCTGAAGGCTCTGCTGCGGCAGGCGATTGCCGAACAGGGGCCGCTGCGTTTTAGCGAGTATCAGGAGTTGTGCCTGTATCACCCGGAGTTCGGCTTCTACGGCCGCGGCGGCGGCGCTGGCCGGGCGGGTCGTGACTTTCTGACCAGCCCCGAAGTTGGCCCGCTGTTCGGGGCGGTGGTGGGCGACTTTCTCGATGCCCAGTGGACCCGACTCGGTGAACCGGATCCGTTTGTGGTCGTCGAATGTGGAGCGGGGCGTGGGGCGCTGGCCATCGCGGTTCGACAGGCGCGTCCGCGTTGCAGTGACGCTCTGGCATATGTGATGGTCGAACGCTCCGACGTTCTGCGCGCGACGCAAACGACGTGGCTGCCGCTCGGCGAGTGCGCTCAGCGCGGTTGGTCGTCGGTCGCATCGATGGCGGAACTCCCTCGTGGGCAACGAGGCGTTGTCCTGGCGAATGAATTGCTCGACAACCTCTGTGTCGACGTCGCTGAAGCGGCTGCGGGCGGCCTTATCGAGTGGCGAGTCAGCGTGGATGACGAGACCGATGGGTTTGGCTGGGTTGTCGCCCCAGCCAGCGCCGACTTCCGCGACCTGGCGGAGCCTGTGAGCACCGCAGCGCTCGGGAAATTCCCGGTTGCCACCCACGCCCGGAGCTGGGTAGCTGACGCTCGTCGATTGTTCGAAGAAGGCGTGGTGGTCGCTTTCGACTATGGCGCCGACACCAACAGGCTTGCGACTCGCGGAGACTGGCTGCGGACCTATGCCGGTCACGTTCGCGGGAGCGACCCCTTCGATCGCCCGGGGAGCCTCGACATCACCGTCGACGTACCGTGGGAGCAACTGGCGCCCGAAGTGTTGGTTTTCCAATGTGATTTCCTCCGCGAGTACGGGATTGATCGGCGCGTAACCGCTGCGCGCGAGCTGGTTGTCGGCCACGGTTCGCGACCGCTCACGCTCGACGTCGCGAGGGCGCGCAGCGCGATCGCGGAAGCCGAGGCGCTGCTCGCCCCCAAGGGATTGGGGGGTTTCCACGTAGCCCAGTGGGCGTGTGGGTAGCGGCCATCGGGTAGGTGGGTCTGCGGCTCAGTCGGCGCCAGCGGTAGTTCGCGTGCAGCTGATGATCAGGTAATGCAAGGTTTCGCGTTCGAGCATGCGCCTGTTCGCGCGGTGGAGCTTGGCCTCGACCGCGAGGCTGTCGAGGTCGATGTTCCACGCGACCAACTCCTGCGTGCTCACGTGCGCAGCGACGAAGTTCGCGAGGTCCCCGTTGTGACCAAAGGCTTGCCGGCGTAGCTCGAGAGCGCGCACCACGCCGAGCGTGACGTCGTGGATCTCGACGGGCGCGAGTCCCGCGCGAGTGAGCTGCTCTTGCACCTTCTGATAGTCGCGATCGGGCACGATGTCGGCGAGCACGAACCGAGCCTTGGGTCGAAGGCAGCGGCTCACCTCAGCGAAGAAGGTCTCCCGATCGGCGAGGTGCGACGCGGACTCCACGCTGATCGCTGCGTCACACCACGACGTTCGCACGGGCAACTCAAGGGCGCTGGCCTGCAACGAGGCTGTAGATCCCGGATAACACATACGATCCACCGGAATTGCTCGAGCTCCCGCGGCTGCCAGTGCTCGTGAACCGACTCCGGCGCCGGACGCGACGTCGAGCACTCGCTTGCCCGGCAGCGACCACCCTCGACTCAACTCTGCGATCACGAGGTCGATGAGCTGAGTCGACAAAACGTCCTGCAGTTCGAGTGCCGTGGATACCTCACTGATCTCGTTGACTTCGCCGACTCCGTGGCGCTCGTTCACCTCACGGGGCGGCGCCGTCGTGTCGGAGTAACCCAGGTTCAAGCCGATGCCGGGGCGGAGGTGGGCAAGCAAGCTCGCCACTCCCGAAAAACGTTGTGCGTGTTGATATTTCGGCTGACCCGCGAACCAACCGTCGTTGGGACGATCCACTGCGACTCGGGAGGGTGTTTCGTCGGCGATGGGCAAGTCTCGCGTGTGGGGTCTGGCGCCTCTGGCGCCGGACGTCGCGGGCGAGCATCATGACACCTTCCGTCGAGAACGCTGCGAGGTCGCCATGATCGTTCACCCGAGTCCCCTCCCTGATGTGGAGTTGCCCGAAGGAGCGTTGACTGCGTACGTCCTGCGTCTCGCCGACGAACTGTCCGATACGCCGGCGCTGATCGACGGCCCGAGTGGTCGTGCGATCACATACAGCCAGCTTCGCGACCGGATTCATTCGCTTGCCGGTGGGCTTGCTGCGCGCGGGTTTGGGCCCGGCTCGGTGTTGGGAATCATGGCGCCCAACGTGCCGGAGTACGCCGTGGCCTTCCACGGAGCAGCCGTCGCGGGTGGAACTATCACCACGATCAATCCGACCTACACCGCCGACGAGATCCGTCACCAGCTCCTCGACTCGGGCGCCTCGTTGTTGGTCACGATCGGGATGTTCGTGGAGACAGCGACCGCAGCAGTCGCGGGCACCAAGGTGACCGAGATCGTCACTTTGGATGGCGCTGAAGGCACGACGCCGTTTGCCAGCCTCTTTGGAGAGCCGATCGCGCAGGTCGAGATCGACCCGCATGAGACGGTGGTGGTGCTGCCGTATTCGTCGGGTACGACGGGTTTGCCGAAAGGCGTGATGCTCACTCACACCAACCTTGTGTCCAACATCGCCCAGACCCTGCCGCTGTTTGGTGGCGACCCGGGTGAGGTTGCCCTAGCTGTCCTTCCGTTTTTTCACATCTACGGAATGCAGGTGTTGATGAACGGGCTCCTGGCGCAGGGCAGCACCGTAGTGACCATGCCCCGATTTGATCTCGTCGGTGCTCTCGAGCTGGTTCAAAAACACAAGGTGACCCAGTTCTATGTGGTTCCGCCGATCGTTTTGGCCTTGGCGAAACACCCCGTGGTCGACAACTACGACGTTTCGTCGATCAAGCTCATGTTCAGTGGGGCGGCGCCGCTGGGTGCCGACCTCGCCGACGAGGCGAGTCGGCGAATTGGCTGTGAGGTCAGTCAGGGCTACGGCATGACCGAATTGTCGCCGGTGAGTCACGCGACCCCGATCGGCAAGAACCGCGCGGGCACGGTCGGCATCACCATTCCCAACACGCTGTCGCGCCTCGTGGATCCCGATACCGGCGAAGACCAGCCAGTGGGCGGACGCGGCGAGTTGTGGGTGAAGGGTCCGCAAGTCATGAAGGGTTACTTAAACAACGCGGAGGCGACCGCAGCGACGATCGACGCCGACGGCTGGTTGCATACCGGTGATGTAGCCACAATCGACGCCGAGGGCTACGTGGCGATCGTCGATCGGGTGAAGGAACTGATCAAATACAAGGGCTTTCAGGTTCCGCCGGCTGAACTTGAGGCGCTGATCGTGACGCACCCGGCGGTCGCCGATGTGGCTGTGATCGGTATCGACGATGAGGAAGCCGGCGAGTTGCCAAAAGCGTTTGTTGTGTTGAAGCCCGCAGCGCAGCTCACGCTGGAGCAGCTGCAGGAGTTCGTCGGCGGCCACGTGGCCAGCTACAAACAGATCCGCCTGATGGAGATAGTCGACGAGATTCCGAAGTCGGCTTCAGGCAAGATCCTGCGTCGCCTGCTTCGCCAGCGCGGCTAGCCGGGTTTGGTCCTGAGCTAGCCACGGTCTGCTTGAGATGTAGCCGCCGGAGTCGGTGGTCCAGTCCGTGGGCGCTGCCCCGCGCAGGTGTGCCGAGCGACCGAGCGCTGTTTCGAGTCGTGATGGACTAAGGGTCATGGCGACTCAGCGAATCATCTCGCCGATCGACGGTTCGGTCGTGGCCGAACGCGAGACGGCCTCAGCCACACAGATCGACGCCGTGCTCAGCGCGGCTGTTGCCGCTCGGGCGAGCTGGCGAGCGACGGCGGTCGAGGATCGAGTGGCGTTGTGCGAACGGGTTGTCGAGAACCTGCTTGCCACGTCCGAGGAGGTCGGCGCGGAGCTCACACGGCAGATGGGCCGTCCTGTGAGCCAGTCGCCCAATGAGATCCGCCGTGGCTTTCAGGAACGCGCCCGGCACATGATGTCGATTGCGCCCAACGCACTGGCCGATAGGGAGTTGGAACCGCGGGAGGGGTTTACCCGCTTCATCCGCCGCGATCCTGTCGGCACGGTCCTGCTCATAGCGCCGTGGAACTACCCGTACCTGTGTGCGGTGAACTCGATCATTCCCGCTCTGCTCGCCGGCAACACCGCCGTGCTCAAGATGGCTACGCAAACGTTGTTGTGCGCGGAGCGCCTTGCCGCTGCGTTCGCCGCGGCAGGCGCGCCGGACGGGCTTTTTCAGTACGTGCACGCAACCCATGACGACGTAGCCCAGATGATCGGCGACGAACGGATCGACTTCGTGGCTTTCACTGGTTCGGTCGAAGCCGGCCACCGGATCCAGGCGGCGGCCTCGACTCGGTTCATCGGCACTGGTCTCGAGTTGGGTGGCAAGGATCCCGCGTATGTCCGCGCCGACGCCGACTTGGCCTACACGGTTGGCGAAACCGTGGATGGCTCGTTTTTCAATTCCGGTCAGTCGTGTTGCGGAATCGAACGCATCTACGTCCACGAAGCGGTGTTCGACGACTTCGTCGACGGTTTCGCGGCGACGGTTCGGCAGTACCGCCTTGGCGACCCGCTCGACCCCGCTACAAACCTCGGTCCGATGGTGAGCGCGTCCGCGGCTGACTTCGTTCGGCGCCAGATTGCTGACGCTGTTGCAGCGGGCGCGCGGCAGCTTGTGGGTGAGGGCGATGCGGCCTTCTCTGCGAGCCGGCCGGGCACCGCTTACCTCGCCCCCACCGTGTTGGTCGACGTCAACCATTCGATGGACGTCATGGTCCAGGAGAGCTTCGGACCGGTCGTGGGCATCCAGCGCGTGAGCAGCGACGATGAAGCCGTCGCGTTAATGAACGATTCCCCGTACGGACTCACGGCTTCTATCTGGTCTGCCGACGAGCAGCAGTCGGCCGCGCTCGGCGATCGTGTGGCAACCGGAACGTTTTATGTGAACCGATGCGACTACTTGGACCCGGCGCTCGCGTGGACGGGCGTAAAGGACACCGGTCGCGGGATCACGCTGTCGGAGTTCGGATTCGACGCGTTCGTACGACCGAAGTCTTTTCATGTCAAGCACCTGCCCTGAGCGTCGCCGCGCGCGGGGGGTAGCGTCACCAAGAATTGGGGACGACTGGCACAGGTTGGCAGAGGGAGGAAGCCGTGAGCGACGCCACGATCGACGCGCTTTTCAACGAGGATCGACTATTTCCGCCGCCTGCTGAGTTCGCAGCGCGGGCGCGCGTGACCAGCCGTGCCTTGTGGGACGAGGCCAACGCCGATCGCGACGCGTTCTGGGCCCGGCAAGCTCGGGAACTTGTCGACTGGATTACGCCGTTTACGACGGTGTGTGAGTGGGACGTGCCTTTCGCTCGTTGGTTTGCCGACGGCGAGTTGAACGTGTCGGCCAATTGTCTCGATCGTCATGTCGCAGCGGGCCGTGGCGACCGCGTGGCGTACCACTGGGAGGGCGAACCGGGTGACACCCGCACGATCACCTATTCGGCTCTACTCGATGAGGTCGGCCGATTTGCCAACGCGCTGAAGCGTTTGGGCGTGCGTAAGGGCGATCGGGTCAACATCTACATGCCAATGATCCCGGAGCTTCCCGTGGCGATGCTGGCGTGCGCTCGTCTAGGAGCCGCACACTCGGTGGTGTTCGGCGGGTTCTCCGCCGAGGCCTTACGTGACCGAATCAACGACGCCGAGGCGCGTGTCTTGATAACCGCCGACGGCGGCTATCGCCGCGGCGCTGCTGTCGGGCTGAAGGCGAACGCCGACGCGGCAGTGGCGCAGTGCCCGACGATCGAACGGGTTGTGGTTGTGCGCCGCACTGGGCAAGACGTGGCGATGGCCGACGGGCGCGATGTTTGGTACCACGACGTTGTCGCAGCCGAACCAAGCCCCGAGTGTGCTCCGGAGCCGATGAACTCTGAGGACTTGTTGTTCTTGCTCTACACCTCGGGCACAACGGCGAAACCCAAAGGAATCATGCACACCACGGGGGGCTACCTCACTCAGGTCGCCTTTACCCACCTGAACGTTTTTGACCTGCGGCCCGAGTCCGACGTTTATTGGTGTGCTGCAGACATCGGCTGGGTGACGGGGCACAGCTACATCGTGTACGGCCCGCTCGCGAACGGTGCGACCTCGGTGATGTACGAGGGCACGCCCGACACGCCGGGGCAGGATCGCTGGTGGTCGCTGATTGCCAAATACGGCGTCACGATCCTGTACACAGCTCCGACGGCGATTCGCACCTTCATGAAGTGGGGTGATCACCTCCCGGCCGCGCACGATTTGTCGAGCTTGCGGCTGCTGGGATCGGTCGGCGAGCCCATCAATCCCGAAGCCTGGATGTGGTACCACGAGCACATCGGCGGCTCGCGATGTCCGATCGTCGATACGTGGTGGCAGACCGAAACCGGGGCGATCCTGATTTCGCCCCTGCCCGGCTTGACGACTTTGAAACCGGGCTCGGCCACGCATCCGCTTCCGGGCATAGGCGTGGAGGTTGTCGATGACGCCGGACGATCGATCGAGCGCGGTGGCGGCTACTTGACGTTGACGCAGCCGTGGCCGTCGATGCTGCGCGGGATTTACGGCGACCCTGAGCGATATCGCGAGACCTACTGGTCGACCTACCCGGGACGTTATTTCGTGGGCGACGGAGCCAAACTCGACGACGACGGATACCTGTGGTTGCTCGGTCGCGTCGACGACGTGATGAACGTATCGGGTCACCGCGTCTCGACCACCGAGGTGGAGTCGGCGCTTGTCGACCACCCCGATGTAGCCGAGTCGGCCGTGGTCGGTGCCAAGGACGACACGACGGGCCAAGCGATTGTGGCCTTTGTGACCCTGCGTTCAGGTGTTGGGCAGTCGGTCGAACTCGGCGAGGAGCTGCGCCGCCATGTGTCGACCAAGATCGGCCCGATCGCTCGGCCCAAGACGGTGATCTTCACCGACGACTTGCCCAAGACCCGCTCGGGAAAGATCATGCGTCGCCTATTGCGAGATGTCGCCGAAGGCCGCGACCTGGGCGACACCACGACCCTGGCCGACCCCAATGTCGTCGCTGAGATCGCGCGCCGGGCGAGCGCGAACCCGAGCGAGGACTAACGGCGAGATCGGCACTGCTATGCCCCGACACTGGCGTTGGCATGACGACGCCGTTCGCGAGCCGCGCTCCGCGGTGGTGTTCGACATCGATGGCGTATTGGCCGACGCGTCGTGGCGTGAGCATTTCCTCAACAACCGACCCAAAGACTGGGACGGGTTCTTCGCTGCGTGCCCGCGGGATCCGGTGATTGAGTCCGGCGTGTTAGCGCTGAGTGCCGTGCCCGACGACGTCACCTTGATCGTGTTGACCGGTCGGCCGCTCAAGGTGCAGCGGCCCACGATTGTGTGGTTCTCCGAGCATGGCCTGCGCTGGGATCTGCTGATCATGCGCCCAGGTGGCCAGTACTCCGCGTCTGCGGTCTTTAAGGGGCAGGAGTTCGATCGGTTGGCCGGCTCGGGTTTTGAGGTCGCGGGAGTCTTCGACGACGACCGGTCCGTGATCGACGAGGCTCGCGCCCGCGGCCTGTCGGCGACCTGGGTGGACGCGCGTTAGTAACACGGCGCTGGTGCGATCATTGGGCTATGGGTAAAAACTCGGTCAAAACCGCGGTTCTTCTTGCCGGCATGGGCGGGCTGTTCGTCCTGCTCGGCTCCGCGTTTGGCGGTCGTAGTGGGGCATCGATTGGCCTCATCTTTGGCCTCGTGATGGTCGGCGGCTCTTACTGGTTCTCCGACAAGCTCGCGATCAGATCGGCGCGAGCGCAGGAGGTGACAGCGGAGGAGTTTCCCGAGTATCACCGCAGCGTCGCGGCCCTCGCCGAGAAGGCCAACATCCCGATGCCGCGGCTGTACGTATCGCCCAACCCACAGCCGAACGCGTTTGCCACAGGCCGCAACCCGAGTCACGCGGCGGTGTGCGTCACGCAGGGTTTGATAGAGCAGCTGCAGTGGAACGAAGTGGAAGGGGTCTTGGCCCACGAACTCAGCCACGTCAAACATCGCGACATCCTCATTGGATCGGTCGCCGCGGCGATTGCGATGGGCATCACGTTCGCGGCTCGTATGGCGATGTACGCAGGGATGTTCGGTGGCGGCGGACGTGACGACGATCGACCGAATCCGATCGCGTTGCTCGCGATGTCGATTCTGGCCCCCGTTGCTGCCGGGGTGATGCAGATGGCGGTGAGCCGCTCACGCGAGTACGAGGCCGACGCGGGCGCTGCTCGTTTGCTCGGTTCAGAAACCGCGTTGGTGAGCGCCCTGGGCAAAATCTCCCGCGGCGTTGCAGCGCAGCCGGTCGCGGTGAACCCGGCGCAAGCGTCTGCCTACATCGCGAATCCGTTTGGGGGGCGCAAGGTGCAGTTCTCGCAGCTGTACTCCACGCACCCGCCCATGGAAGATCGGATCGCCCGCCTCCAGAGCGGCGACTGGCGTTAACTAAGTCCTGGCGCTCGCGTCGCTGCCGTTGTTGAAGGCGACGGCGATCAGGTCCAAAAGCTCGTCGTAGTCGTCGGTGGCCGCGAAGTCGGGAAATTGCGCCTTGATCGACTCCGGCGCATGGAACCAGAAGCCGTGGTTGGCCGCGCCCAACATCGCCGAGTCGTTGTAGGAGTCGCCGGCAGAGGCCACCTCGTAGTTGAGGGCACGAAATGCCTCCACCGCGTGGCGCTTTTGGTCCGACATCCGCAGGCGGTAGTCGACGATGCGGTCGTCGGCAATCACCAGGCGATGACACAGAATTGTGGGCATTCCCAGGTGACGCATGAGCGGAGCGCCGAACTGTTCGAACGTGTCTGAGAGGATCACCACCTGATACCGGTCGCGCAACGTGTCGAGGAACTCGCGAGCGCCCGGCAGCGGCTCCAGTGCGCCGATGACCTCAGCGATGAGCGGCATCGTCAACCCGTTGGCGTCGAGGATTTCCAAACGTCCGCGCATGAGCTTGTCGTAGTCGGGTTCGTCTCGGGTGGTCCGTTGTAGTTCAGGGATTCCCGTGCGCTCGGCGACGGCGATCCAGATCTCCGGAACGAGCACCCCCTCCAAATCGAGAGTAACGAGGCTCTGTCTGGCGCTGTCGGCGTTCACGCCCCGATTCTTGTCGCCTTTGACTCCACCCGAATGCGACGACGCTGCGTCCGCGGG
>CAZWPY010000007.1:0-2061 GCA_964635475.1 uncultured Acidimicrobiia bacterium | reverse complement strand
TTGCCGGGAGCCGGAGCTACTCCGACACGGTGTTTGCCGGGAGCCGGAGCTACTCCGACTCGATGCGAAGGCGGTCCATTTGCCAGTAAGCGCGTAACGCGGTGACTTTGCCGGCGCCGTTGACTCGGTACGTGAATACGCCGTCGGTGTGCACCGTGGCGGTCCCACCGGGCAGCACCGTGGAGATCGTGCCGGTATTGGCGACTTCGTTGCCACAGGCGTGAGAGTCGTGGACCACGAATCGCAACGAGTCGTTGGGCGCGATTACTGCGTCGTAGAACGCGGCGATTGCGTCGAGTCCGTGATGCCCACGACCGTCGGGATCGAACATCGATGGTCCGATCGGGTCTTCGACGACCGCGTCGTGCGCGAAGTTCGCGAGCCACGCGGCACGGTCTTTTGCTTCTACGCAGCGCATCGATTCGCGAGCGGCTCGGCGGGCTGGGTGGTCGTCGTAGTTGTCGGGCAGTGCTGGCACGCGGGGAGGATACGCCGCGAGCGGCAAGCTGGAAGACTCCCACGCCATGCGATTCACGTACGCGGAAACGATGTGCGATCCGAGTTATCTCGCTCCGTTGGCACAAGCTGCTGAGGCCGCGGGCTACCACGCGTTGTCGATTCCCGACTCGATCATGTTCCCGGCCGAAACCGACGCGCAGTACCCCTACGTCGCCGATGGCGGTCGTGAGTGGCTCGAAGACAAACCCATGATCGAGCCAATGGTGTTGATGGGCTACCTCGCGGGGCTCACCAGTCGAATCCGCTTCACGACCTTTGTCGTCAAGCTCGCCGTCCGCCCTGAGGTGCTGCTCGCCAAGCAGGCTGCGTCAGTCGCGGTCTTGTCCAACAATCGTTTGTCGTTGGGCGTTGGCCTTAGCCCCTGGCCGGAGGATTTCGCTGTTTTGGGCAAGCCGTGGGCCCGGCGGGGTGAACGGATGGACGAACAGATCCAGGTGGTCCGGGGGCTCCTTGAGGGTGGCTTTTTCGAGTTCCACGGCAGCCACGTTGAGTTGCCCGCGGTGAAGTTGTGCCCCGTCCCCACACAGCGGGTGCCGATCTTGGTCGGCGGTCATGCGCCGGCTGCGTTGCGGCGGGCGGCGACGCTGGGCGACGGGTGGATGCACGGGGGTGGAGACCCTGCCGAACTGCCGGGGCTCATCGAGCGGGTCAAACAACTACGGACCGACGCGACGGGGTCGGCAGATGGTTTCCAAATCCATGCCATCTCGCTCGACGCGTACTCCCGCGACGGCGTGAAGCGCCTCGAGGACGTGGGCGTGACTGACGTCGTTGTCGGTTTCCGCTACCCGTACACCACCGAGCCCGACACGCAGACTCTGCACGACAAAATCGATGCGCTCAACAAGTTCGCCGAGCGCGTCATCACCTGAGCGGCTCGTCGGGCCTGGCGCTCAGTCGCGGAAATTGGTGAACTGCAACGGCAGACCGAGGTCCTTTTCCTTCAGGGCCGCGATCACGGCCTGGAGGTCGTCTCGTTTCTTGCCCGTCACTCGCACCTGGTTGCCCTGGGTCTGGCTCGAGACGCCCTTGAGGCCTAAGTCCTTGATGGCCTTGTTCACTTCTTTGGCTTTGTCGGAGCTGATGCCTTCGTTCAGTTTCACGGTCTGGCGAACGGTGCCCTTGGTGGCATCTTCGACCTTGCCGTAGTCGAGCGCCTTCAGCGAGATCGCCCGTTTCACCAGCTTTTCTTCGAGCACTTGAACGAGCGCGCGGAGGCGGTCCTCGGTCGAGGAGGCGAGCCGAATCTCGCTGCCGGAGAGCTCGATTGAGCTGCCCGTGTCTTTGAAATCGAATCGAGTGTTGACCTCGCGGCTGGCTTGATCGACTGCGTTTCGGATCTCTTGATGGTCCAACTCTGAGACGACATCGAAGCTCGGCATGGGGACTAACCTTTCAGTTCCTTGGGTCGGTGCCCGAGTGGCCAAAGGGAGCGGGCTGTAAACCCGTCGGCTTAGCCTACGAAGGTTCGAATCCTTCCCGGCCCACCACGCGAGAAACGCCCGGTCGACTGTCGTCGGTCGGGCGTTGATCGTTTCCAGC
>CAZWPY010000006.1:37112-51462 GCA_964635475.1 uncultured Acidimicrobiia bacterium | reverse complement strand
GTGGCTGCGGTCGCGCAGACCGCGGGACCGATGTCGGCCGAGGTGTGGCTCCGCACCCTCGCTCACGAGTCACCGGTGGTGGGACTGGTCGGCGACGAGTTGCCGACGGTGGGGCTGGTCGGCGACGAGTTGCCGACGGTGTTCGAGCAGCTGCTCGCGGGCCGATTCATCGTCGCGGAAGCTGACTCCCGTGCGCGTGTGGCCGAAGGGGTCACGCAATCGATGGGGCACTCGGCTCGCGCGTACGCGGCGACGCTGCGCGCGGTCGATGGCGTCGATCTGTCAGGCGCCTTCGTCGTGGGTATCTATGGCGACGCCAGTCCGCTCGTGCCGGCGTCGTTGGGGTCGTTGCTCGGGTATCTGCGGCGCCACCTAAACGCCGACGAGCGCGTCGGCTGCGTGGTCGGACCCGTGTGTTACGTACCGCTCGGCCGAGCTCGCCGCTGGGCGCAACGGTTGCCTGAACGCAGCGTCGTGTTGTTGTCGGACTATGTGTGGTCGGCAGAGGAGAACACGGTGTTGGCGCGGGCGATTCGCGAGGCGGCGCCGTCGGCGATCATCGTGCGCGGAGGTCCGCAGTTTCCCGCTCGTGACCACGACCAGGCGGCGTTTGCCCAGGAGGTGGGCGATTCAGTCGACCTCGGCGTCGTTGGTGAAGGCGAGCAGGCACTGCTTGAGGTCGTCCGTGTGCTGCTCGCCGCTGGCGGGCCGCGGGCGGCGGCTTGGCGCTCGCCCCGCGCTCTCGAGGCGTGCGCTCGTGTGCCGGGGGTTGTGTACATCGACGGCCCGACGGTCACGCGCGGGCCGGCGCCCGAACGACTCGCGGATTTAGGGCAACTCGCGTCTGCGTACCTCGACGGCTCGATCGACGTGGCCGGACTCGGCTTACGTTGTGCCACTGTCGAGACAAACCGGGGCTGTCCATATGGCTGCACGTTTTGCGACTGGGGTTCGGCGACATTGAGCCGGATCCGGTCGCGCCCGCTCGACGAGGTGCTCGCCGAGCTGACTCACGTGGTCGAGTCGGGCGTGGAGGAACTCCTTATCGCTGATGCGAACTTCGGGATCTTGGCGCGTGACGTGCAGATTGCCGAACATCTCGCCGGGCTGCGTCGCCGCGTCGGGCGCCCGCACTCCGTTGTCATCAACTACGCGAAAAATGTGCACCGCAATCTGCTCGACGTGTTCGAGGTTTTCGATCGAAGCAGTATCACCATCCCGCGCACGTTGGCTCGGCAAACCATCGACAGCGACGTGCTGGCGGCCGTGCACCGTTCCAATATCAAGGTTGAGGCGTACGACGCGTTGGCCGCGCAACTCGTGAAGTCGGGCCCGATTCGTTCGGAGTTCATTGTCGGGCTGCCGGGCGCGACGTTCGACTCGACGGTCGCCGACGTGCAATTTTGTTTCGACCGCAACCTTGTCGGCGCCTGGTACCGGCCGCTGCTGCTCGTGAACTCGCCGATGAATGCGCCCGAATACCGTGAGCAGTACGCGATCGAGGCCGACGCGACGGGCCACCTGTGTGCGACGAGCAGCTACACCCGCGAGGACTTCGCCGCGATGATGCGCCTCGTGCAGGGGTACCAGCTCATTGAGGTGCTCGGCATTGGTCGGTACCTGGTGCGTGTTCTTGCCGAACAAATCGGAGACGGCCAGACGGGAGTTGGTGAGGCCCGACTTCTCGCTGAAGTGGGTTCCTTGTTGCATCGAGAGCCGCGGCGCTGGCCGAATCTGGCGCTGTTGTGGCTGACGATGGCCGAAGCGCCGGCGGCGCAGTGGCCTTGGCCGGCGGCGCTGGCGGAGCTCATCGACGTGTGTGACACGCGCTGGGGTGGCGTGCGCGGTCCGGCTATCGACATGGCACTACGCGCGCAAGTTGCGGTGTTGCCGGGCTCGGGACCCGTCCCCCGTGTTGTCGAACTCGACCACGACATCGTTGGCTGGTGGCGTTCGCGACTCGCGGGTGCGCGCCGCCGGCTCGTGGAGTTTGATCGCGGGACGTTGCACGTGCAGGCGCGGTCACGCACGGTCGATGGCGGTCGTGGGCTGAGCATCGGGTACCAGCTCGAGTTCGACTCCGAGCTGTCGGGCGCGTTCCCGCTAGCGATCGTTCCCGAAACCCAACCGGATCGGATCACCGTCACGACCGCGTTGGACTCGCAGTGACGACGGCCTCGCACCCAACCACCACCATCGGCGTGCCCGATGATGGGTCCGAAGCCGCAGAGGTGGCCGATTTTCGGGCGACGCAACGTGCGCGGTACGAACGTTTCCACGAGTCGATCGACCGCTCAGCGGCGGGCGGTTTCGTGACCTTTATGAACTTGGGTTACGAGCCTCTTGCCGGCGAGCCCGACGTCTCGGATCGCTGGGTCAGCGTCTTTGGTCGGCGGGTACGACGTGCCGAACAACGTTTGGTGGCCGAGCTGATCGGCGACGGCGCTCTTGTTGGCCCGGCACTCGATGTCGGCTGCGGGCGTGGGGGCACGCTGCAATTGCTCAATCGGGTCGCCCCCGACGTGAGCGTGGTTGGCGTCGATCTCAGCCCGGGCGCGCTCGGCCGCGCGCGCAGCTTCTCGCCGGTTGTCTTGGCCGACGCTGAACAACTGCCCGTGGCGTCTGGCTCGTGTGCGACAGCGATCTGCATCGAGATGAGCCTGTCGGCGGCGTGGCCCAACCGTGTGGTCGCCGAGATCGCCCGTGCGCTCGCGCCCGGCGGATGGCTCTATCTGGCTGATGTCGCGTTCGTATCCGACGATCCCACGACGGAGTTGTTGGATCTGTTGGGTTTTGAGGCCGTCAGCACGCGTTCGATTCGCGAGAACGTGATGGCGAGTTGCGTCCGTCGTGCGCAGCGGCTGGCCGCTGGCGCGCCCGCGGTCGATCCCGCAGCGACGGCGGTCGATCCGGAATTCGCTTTCGCGCCCGGCTCGGCCGCGTTCAGGGGCTTCGAGGTGGGTGCCGTCGACTACCGACTGGTTACAGCCCGCCGTGCGGGTCCACGGCTCTCGTCGCAGGAGGCGTCGTCGATTGCGGCGCGTTTCGACCCGTTCGCTCGACGACATCAACGCCGGGTGTTGGGGATCGACGCGTCGCTGCGCGTGCCCACGGGGTGATCGTTGCGGCGAGCGCGCCGCGATCGGAGCGAGTTACGTGACGCGGTGTCCCTGGCGTCTGCTCGGCTGTGAACCGAACGTGACGCGCGAGGAGCAAGACGATGAACCGACAGGATCAGCCGAAGGCGATGAACCGACAGGATCAGCCGCTCGATAACGATGGGCGCGAGTCGATGGTGATTGATTGCGACCGTTGCGACGTGAGGGGCCCAGCCTCGTGTGACGACTGCGTAGTGGCGTTTTTGTTGGCCGACGGGCAGGGCCCGCTGGGCGCGCCTCGCAAACACGGCCACGGCCAGCACGCGGTTCGTGTCGAGCTGCGCCTCGTGGAGATCGACACACTTGCTCGCCTCGCTCGCGCCGGCCTCGTTCCTGAGTTGCAACACCGCCGCGGTGCCTGAGGCCGGCGTTCGTCTGGCCCCGCTGTTCTGTGATTCGCTCCGGCGTGAGCGAGAACGGCGGTGGCGGCCCGCTGGCGGAAAACGATCGCGGTGTCGGATCAGCGACCCTGTCGCGACCCGAGCTGGGCGCGGTCCGCGACGCCGAGCGCGTTGGGTCCCGCGACAAGTTCGAAATCGGGCCGGTGCCCCAAGCTCGACGCGCGTGTGACTGCTGAGGTGCCAAATCGTTGTTTGAGTTGGTCGAGCGCCGCGTCGAGCCGCGGCCGGGAAACCTTCGTTGATGCCTCGAAATCAAGACGTGTTTGTTCGTGGGTCGCGGGCTCCAGGTTCGACAGCGTGAGGCCGATCATGGTCAGGCCCTGGTCGGCGAGCCGGTCGCGTTCGTGATCAAAGATCGCGGCGGCGGTGTGCGCGATCACCGTCGTGTTGGTGCTCGCATCACGCAGGCTGTGCGCACGCGAGGTGCGTCGGTAGTCGTGGTGCCGTAGGCGCACGGTCACGGTGCGAGCGGCCAAGTCTGCGGCGCGCAGCCGCCGCGTGACCCTGTCGGCGAGTGACAGCAAGATCGCGTGTGCGTCGGCGGTGGAGAGCCGGCCGAGGCCGACGGCGTGCTGCGACCCGATCGAGCGTCGCCGCTGTCCCGGCTCGACACGGCGCGGGTCCTCGTTGTGCGCTAATGCCAGGATCTGTCGGGCCATCGCGACGCCGATGAGCGGCTCCAGGGACTCTCGTGAACACCGTGCGACGTCGCCCACGGTGTGGATACCCGCGTCGTGTAGCCGCTGCGAGCTCTTCTTCCCGACGCCCCATAACCGCTCCACCTGCAGGCCGTGCAAGAAGTCGAGTTCATCGGCGGGCTCAACCAGCAATAGGCCGTCGGGTTTGCCGACTCCACTGGCGACCTTGGCGAGGAACTTTGTCCGCGCGATTCCGACGGTTATTGGCAGCCCGACCTCGTCTCGCACCCGCTCGCGTAGGCGCGTGGCAATAGTGACGGGGTCGCCGCTGAGGCGCCGCAGTCCCGACACGTCGAGGAACGCCTCGTCGATCGAAATGCCTTCGACGAGCGGGGTGGTGTCATCGAAGATTTCGAAGACGTGCCGAGAGGCCTCGACGTAACGCTCGAAATTGGGCCCGACCACCACGGCATCGGGGCAGAGCCGCCGAGCCTGGTCGCCACCCATGGCCGTACGCACGCCGCGACGCCTCGCGTCGTAACTGGCGCTCAGCACCACGCCGCCGCCGACGATCAGCGGTCGGCCCGCGAGCTCGGGCCGGTCACGCAGCTCGACCGAGGCGTAGAACGCGTCGAGATCCGCGTGCAGGATGGCGGCGTGTGCTGACTCGAACATATGTTCGTTTCGAAGTATAGGCAAAGTCCCGTTGTCGATTCGCGCTCGGTCAGTCGCAGGCTCGGCCGCCCCTCCAACCCCGTGCGACGATGAGTTGGTGACCGACTCGCTCCCGTGGCCGACGGCGCGCCGCCCTGCGCACGCGTCGGCACCCGGCGATGGCACGGTCGCGGGCGAGGTCGACCCCGATGTCGACCCTGTGGTCGTACCCGATGTCGACCCGGTGGTTGTACCCGATGTCGACCCGGTGGTCGACCCTGTGGTCGACACGGTCACGCTTGCTCAACGACTCGTCTCTGAGGCCCGCGCTGCGGGCGCCGTCGCGTGTGGAGTTGCCACCGCGGCGGTGTGGCCGGAGGGCCGCGAGGCATTTCGAGACGCGATCCGCCGTGGATTGGCCAGCGACATCACGATGACGTACCGCAACTGGCGTCGCGCGACTGACCCCCACGACGCGGTGCCGGGCGCGCAGTCGTTGCTCGTTGCCGCGTGGCCGACTCGGCGCCGCCCTGCCGCGGCTGCGCCGGCCGGGGCTGCTCGTGTCGCCCGCTACGCGTGGCACGACCCGTACCCGGACTTTCGGGGGGCCTTACGGCAGCTCGCGACGACGTTGAAAACACACGGATTTCGCGCGCGTGTGTTGTGCGACGACAACGTGCTCAACGACCGCGCCGCCGCAATCGCGGCGGGTCTGGGTCCGCGGGGCAAGTCCGGCAACATCTTGGTTGGTTCGTGGGGACCACATGTCTTGTTGGGCTCGGTCGTGACCAACGCCGCGCTGCGGGCGACGACCGAGCCAGCTGCCGACGTCTGCGGAACCTGTACCCGTTGCGTGCGCTGGTGTCCGACGGGGGCGCTCGCCGGCGACGGGTCGCTTGACGCGCGGCGATGTCTGGCCTGGCTTGGCCAGCGTGGCGTGAGTATTCCCGTCGAGTTTCGCCGTGCGATGGGCAGTCGGATCTACGGATGCGACGAGTGCACCGACGCGTGTCCCAGCGACGTTGCCAGCAACTGGGGATCAGCCGACAGCGCTGACCGACCGTCGATCGACCCCGTCTGGCTGCTCGAACTCGACGATGACGACGCCGTTCTCGCGGCAGTGAGCGGCTGGTACGTGCCGCGGCGCGACGCCGACGTCATTCGCCGCAACGCGGCGGTGGTGATTGGCAACACGGCCGATCCGAACGACCGCCGGGCCCGTGCGGCGATCTCTCACGCGGTGTTGTACGGCGGCGCGCAGGTGCGAGCACACAGCATGTGGGCCGCCGCGCAACTCGGTTGGCTCGAAGTTGTCGCCGATGGTTTGGCGCGTGAGACAGACCCGGGCGTGTGGGCCGACGCGCGTACCTGGTTGTGAGCTGAGACGCCTGCCCGCCGTCGGAAGGCCTTTGCCGAGGGGCATCGCCGAGGGGCATCGCGGCGGGTCGTAGTCCGGGCGCGGTCCCCAGGCCTGACACAATTCACCTCCGGACAACTGCGTGTTGCCGCGCCGCCTTATGACTACCCACCTGCTCGTCACCAATGATTTCCCGCCAAAGGTGGGCGGGATTCAGTCGTATTTGTGGGAGCTGTGGCGGCGGCTGCCGCCGGACTCGTTCGCGGTGTTGACAACGCCCTATGACGGGGCCGATATGTGGGACGCGCGGCAGCGTTTCCGCATCGAACGCAGCTCCGAGCGCGTGTTGTTGCCGACACGTTCTCTCGTTCGGCGGATCAATACGCTCGCGGCCGACATCGACGCAGCCATCGTCTATCTCGACCCTGCGTTGCCGCTCGCTGCGTTGGGTCGCAGGCTCGAGCGTCCCTACGGAGTGATCGTCCACGGTGCGGAGATCACGTTGCCCGGGCGGCTGTGGGGGACCGGTGCGGTGTTGGGTCGGGTCCTGCGCGGCGCGAGACACGTGATCGCCGCGGGCAACTACCCGCTACGTGAGGCCGAGCGGGCCGCGCGACGGCCGTTAAACGCCGATGTCATTGCGCCCGGCGTGGATGTCGAACGTTTCCACCACCACCCCCTCGCGAAACGGGGCGCGACACGGGCCGCGTTTGGGATCGAGCCCGACGCGTTGGTGCTCGGCTCAGTGTCGCGGTTGGTGCCGCGAAAGGGCATGGACGTGCTGATTCGGGCCGCCGCGCTTCTCGCGCCGGAATTCCCTGACTTACGTGTGGTGATCGCTGGCGCGGGCCGAGATCTGCGGCGTCTGGAGCGACTGGCGTCGGTGCGCCGCGCGCCCGTGCGCTTCGTCGGCCGAGTGCCGGATCGAGACTTGCCGGCATTTGTTGGGTCACTCGACGTGTTTACGATGATTTGTCGCAACCGCTGGGCCGGACTCGAACAAGAGGGTTTCGGCATTGTTTTCCTTGAGGCGTCGGCGTGTGGGGTCGCGGCGGTTGCCGGGATGTCCGGCGGCGCCGCCGAGGCCGTGCTCGATGGCGTGACCGGCCGGGTCGTGGTTGATCCGACCGATCCCGAAGAGGTCGCCGACGCGATTGCGCCGTTGTTGCGATCGCCTGAGCTGCGTACCGCCTTGGGTGTCGCGGGTCGGCGCCGGGCTGTAGAGCAGTTCAGCTACGACGTGTTGGCCCACCGCCTGTTCGAAGCAATCAGCAAGGCGACCTCGTGACGACGTCCTACGACGATTTGGCACGCGCTGGCGCGAAGCCGATCGCGATCGGCTGGTGGGTCACGGCGGGTTTCGCTGTCGTCGCGGCAGCTGCGTCGTTGTGGCGCGAGTTGCGGTGGGGCGCGGCGGCTTACGAGGTCGCGATGATGCTCGCTGGCACGGTGCTATTTGTGATTGGGTTCCTCCGTTCGGCGCGTCGCAGCCGCCACGAAGTCCTCACCGTGGCGGGCACGTTTTTCCTCCTCGACGGCGTCGCGCCTCGTGTTCGCCGTGTGTTGCTGGCGCAGGTCACGCTGCAGGTCGCGATCGCGATCGCTGCCGCAACGCTTCGCCGCTACGGTGCCTTTGCGATCTTGGCGCCGGTTTTCGGTGTCGGGCTGATGGCCTTTTGGGGTGCCACGTGGGGAGTGTTCCCGGCGCGCGGCGCGCACCCGCGAAAGTCCGGCCCGCCGGCGGCGTCGTCGAGTTGACCCAAGGCCGGTCTGGCTGCGGGGTGGCGTCGTTGCAGCCGTTACGATTCATACGTCCGTAGCCGCTCACAAGGATTGCTCATGGTCGACCACGCCACCGACTCGATCCTGATCGCGGCATCCGCGGATCGCTGCTGGAACGTCGTACTCGACTTCGCGGCGTACCCGCAGTGGGCCCGTGACATCAAGCAGGTGTCGGTTGTTGCCACCGACGAGCAGGGCCGAGCGACGGAGGTTTCCTTCCGTGCCGCGGCGATGGGTCGAAGTGCGCGATACACGCTGCGTTACGACTACTCCGCCGCACCCGAGGCGTTGACGTGGGAGCTGGTCGAAAGCGACATCATGCGATCGCTGTCGGGCGAGTACCGCTTCGTCGAGCTGGCCGGCGGTACTCAGGTCACGTACGAACTCGAGGTCGAGTTGGTCTTGCCGTTGCCGGGGTTTGTGAAACGCCGTGCCGAACACAAGATCATCGGTTTCGCTCTCGATTCTCTGCGGCGCCGAGTCGAATCACTGGAGCAGCCCTGACCAGATCGGCCACAGCGGCCATTTCTGATCGTTCGTCGTGTCGCATCTTGCTGTTCACCGGCAAGGGCGGTGTCGGCAAAACCACGATGGCAGCCGCGACGGCCGTTCGTTCTGCTGCCCGCGGGCGGCGAACGGTGGTGATTTCTTGCGACCCCGCGCACTCGTTGGCTGATGCATTTGGGACCGACTTTGGCTCGGTGGGTGCTGCATTGGCGCCGAAGCTGTGGGGCCAACAACTCGACGCGCAGCAGATGCTCGAAGAGGCCTGGGGCCCTTTGCAGGACTACATGGAGCGGGTCTTGGGATGGGCTGGCGTCGACGGGATCGAGGCCGAGGAACTGTCGTTGTTGCCCGGTCTTGAGGAGGTGTTTTCCCTTGCGGAGATTGCGCAACTGGCGACTTCGGGCCAGTGGGACACCGTTGTTGTCGACTGCGCGCCCACCGCTGAAACGGTGCGACTTTTGTCGCTGCCCGACGTGTTGCGTTGGTACATGGATCGGCTCTTCCCCGCGCAGCGCCGTATCACTCGTTTGGTCGCGCCAGCTCTGACACGCCTGACGCGTGTCCCAGTGGCGGGCGAAGATGTGTTCGGGTCGGTCGAGGCGTTCTACAACAGGATCAAGTTGGCCCGCGAGCTGCTCACTGACCCTGTGCGCACAAGCGTGCGGCTCGTCGTGAATCCGGAAAAGCTGGTCGTCGCCGAGGCACGCCGCACGTTTTCGTACCTGTCGCTGTACGGCTACTGCGTCGACATGGTCATTTCCAATCGGGTTTGGCCCGCGGAGGTGAGCGATCCGCGGTTGGCGGGATGGAACGAGACGCAACGTGAGTATCAACGACAGATCCACGACGACTTTGCGCCGGTGGAATGTCGCACCGTCGGGCTCGCCCGCGAGGAAGTGGTCGGGGTCGCGGCGCTGCGGCAGATCGGCAGCGAGTTGTACGGGCGCAGTGATCCCGCGCGTGCGTTGCGGGCGGAGTCACCGATGAAGCTCAGTGGAACAGGGAACCGACGCGAGTTGTCGGTGCGGCTCCCTTTTGTCGACCGCGGCGACCTTGAGGTCGGCCAGGTCGGGTCGGATCTGTTTGTGCGAGTGGGCCCGTATCGACGGGCGGTTGCGTTGCCCGACTCGTTGCGCCGTTTCGAGTTGTCCGAAGCGACGTTGCGTGATGAGACTCTGCACGTCGTGTTCAGCAGCGCCGACGCCGCACGGGAATCAAGCGGTGCCACACGCGTCGCTGCTGCTCGGGCCGGTGCCCTGTGAGCAGCGGGCAGTCTCGACCCGCGGCCGAATCGGCCCGCGAGGGTTTGGAACACTTACGTGGTGCGGCGCGCGAGCTGATCGCGGCGTCACGTTGTTTTCTCGACGCCGCGGAAACTGTGGTCGAGCAAGGCTCGGTAACCGACGTGGCTGGCCTGCTCGACGGGCTTGGGTCGTTGTTGTCGCTGCTCGACCCGGCGGCACGCCGCACGGCCGGGCAACACCGTGGTGCGTCGGCGGGGCGCTCCCGCGCGACGTCGGGCGAAGCAGCGGCGGGCGAAGGAGCGGGCGCCGCCAGCAACGACGTACAGGACCCGCAGCAACGTGTGAGCCGGGTTCGCCGAGTGTCGGTGGGGTAGTTGAGGTGCGACCGGGGACCATCGGTCTCGACGTGGGCGGCACCAAATGTTGGGCCCTTTTGGCTCTCGATGACGAAAGCGTTTCGGCGCCGCCGGTGTTCGAGTCACGTACGCCGGTCGTGCAGGGCCGCAGCGGACTCGCCGACACGGTGCGTCGGAGCCTGGCCGACACGATCTCCGCGGCCAAAGAGCGTGGTGTCGACGTGCGTGGCGCCGGGGTGGGATTGCCCGGTCTGGTTGATTCGGCCGGCACGCTGCTGTTTGCGCCGCACTTGCCCGGCGTCGAGGGGCTGCCGGTACGTGTGTTGCTCGAAGACGAGTTCGGTATTCCGGTTGTTGCCGACAACGACGCCTCGCTCGCGGCCCTTGCTGAGTTTGCGTCCGTAAGCGAGTCGCCCGGTGAGGTCGTGATGCCGCGGCGCCTGCTGATGATCACGTTCGGCACGGGCATCGGTGGCGGGTTCGTTTACGACGGCAAAATCGAAGGCGGCGCGCACGGTTTTTCCGGAGAGATCGGCCACATGGTGGTCGAGCGAAATGGCTTGGCCTGCTCGTGCGGGCGGCGTGGTTGTTGGGAAACGCGAGCCTCGGGCAATGCGTTGGGGGCGCTCGGTCGGCGGCGAGCCGCGTCGCAGCGCGCTCCGGGAATCGTTGCGCTCGCCGGTGGCGACGTGGCAGCGGTTCGCGGCGAACATGTGGCGGCTGCAGCGCGTGCGGGCGATCCGGATGCGCTGATGTTGCTCGCCGAGTGGGCCGACAGCGTCGCGGTCGGACTCGCGAACCTCACCAACATCATCGATCCCGACTGTTTTGTGTTGGGTGGCGGCCTCGCTGACATCGCGGATCTTTGGCTCGAAGGCGTCCGCCGTCGTCACGGAGTCCACCTCAACGGCGCCGCGCTTCGTCCGCGGGTCGAGATCCGTGTGGCGCAACTCGGCAGCCAAGCTGGCGCGAAGGGCGCTGCTTTGGCAGCGCGCGGGGCGTCGCGAGCGTGACGGAGGCCCGCGAGGCTGGCGCACGTGATCCCGCAACACGCGCCGGGCGGGAGCGCGGGCGTGTGCGAGTCGGCGTCGTGCTGCCGACGTTTCGCCGCAGCGTCCAGTGTTGTGAGCTGGCGCGCGCGTACCGCGACGTTGGCGTCGATGGCGTGTTCACCTACGACCACCTTTTCCCGAACGGTTCGCCGCACCGACCGGCGCTGCATGGTCCGTCGGTGCTCGCGGCGGTGGCGGCGGCCGTCTCGGACATACACGTCGGTACGCTCGTCGCGCGCGTCGGGCTGTTGAGCCCGGCGGAGCTACTCGGCTTTTTTACGCGACTGGCAGCCATCTGTGGTCCGCACCGGGTTGTGGCCGGGCTCGGACTCGGCGATGCGGCGGCCCTGGCCGAGGCGACCGCATTCGGGCTCCCACGTGGCGATCGCGAGCAGCGCGGTCACGAGTTGGCGACGCTCGCGGGTGACTTGCTCGGTCGTGGGCTCGACGTGTGGATCGGCGGCAACGGTGCATACGCACGGTCGCTGGTGGCTCGAAGCGGCGCGACGTGGAATGCGTGGGCGTTGCCGCCTTCACGACTTGCCGAGGCGGGTGTCGCTACCACCTGGGCGGCCGCAGTCCGGTTTACGCCGGGCAGCGACGGCCGCGACCGGCGTGACCCGGCACCGGCTGCAGCGTTACCTGAGGGCGTGCTCCAGGGTGACCCGGCCGGTGTTGCGCAGTACCTGGCGGGTTGTGCAGGCGCGGGCGCGCGATGGGTCGTGATCGGCCCGATCGCCGACGAAACTCGTGATGGCGACCAACCGTCATATGTGGGCGAGACCGTCCGGGCCCTACACGCTGCGGTGAGCCGGGATGGCGACGACTAGCGCTACACCGAGGATCGTGGCGCTGCGTCGAGTCCTAAACGAACTGGCCTGCGCGAGGGCGCCTGTAGCCTGCTGCGATGGAATTTCGCCGCATCAACTCGCTGCCGCCTTATGTCTTTACGATTATCGACGGACTGAAGGTCGCACAGCGGCGCGCTGGCGAGGACGTCATCGACCTCGGATTCGGCAATCCCGACATCCCTTCGCCGCCGCTCGCCGTCGAGAAGCTGGCCGAAGCGGCGCGTAACCCGCGGAACCACCGCTACTCGATGTCGCGTGGCATCCCCAAACTTCGCCAGGCGGCCGCCGACTTGTACTTGCGGCGCTTTGGCGTCGATCTCGATCCCGAACAGGAAGTGATCACGACCATCGGCGCGAAGGAAGGGCTCACACACCTGATGTGGGTGCTGTTGGGTGCGGGCGACGCGGCGATCGTGCCGAGCCCGTCGTATCCGATCCACATCTACGGACCCTTGTTCGCCGGTGCCGAGGTCCGGCAAGTGTCGTTGCTCGGAACCGAAGAGGAGTTCTTTCACGACTTGGTCGCGTCGTTCCACTCGGCCTGGCCACGGCCGCGGGTGATTGTGTTGTCGTTCCCGCATAACCCGACGACCGCGTGCGTCGACTTGAAGTGGATGCAGCGTCTCGTCGAGTTTGCGAAAGAGCACGATGTCGTTCTCGTGCACGACTTCGCGTACGCCGAAACGTCCTACGACGGTTACGTGCCGCCGTCGATCCTCGAAGTTCCGGGCGCGAAAGATGTTGCTGTCGAGCTGTACACGATGACGAAGTCGTTTTCGATGGCCGGCTGGCGGATGGCCTTCTTGGTCGGCAACCGTGAGGTCGTGCAAGCGCTGGCCAAGTTGAAGTCGTACCTCGACTACGGCACCTTCCAGCCGATTCAGATCGCCGCGACGGTGGCTCTCAACGAGGCGTCGGAATACCCCAAGGAAGTCAACGAGATCTACACGCAGCGTCGTGATGCGTTGTGTGATGGCCTCGCTCGCGTGGGCTGGAACATCCCCAAACCCAAGGGAACGATGTTCGTGTGGGCGCAGATCCCCGAGCCGTACCGGCACATGGGTTCGGTCGAGTTCTGCTCCCACGTGGTGCGCGAGGCGAAGGTCGCGTTGTCGCCTGGGGTGGGTTTTGGCCACGAGGCCGATGGTTATTGCCGTTTTGCGCTCATCGAGAACGAACAGCGCATCAACCAAGCTGTGCGTAACCTCAAGCGCGCGTTGCCCGACTTGCCCGGCGCCAGCTCGTAACCCGCCGGGGGTGCCCGGCGCCGCGTGTTCATCGAGTCTCGGGCGGTCCGGGCTCGCTAGGGTGCTGCGTTGTGGCCTACTGGATCGTGAAAGCGACGCTGGGGACGTTGCTGCGGATGTTGTTTCGCATCCGAGTGGAAAATGCCGAGGCCGTGGCCAGCGACGGCCCGCTGATCCTCGCGAGCAACCACCTGTCGGTTTCAGACTCGTTTTTCCTGCCGCTTGTCCTCAAACGCCGCGTGACCTTCGTCGCCAAAGCCGAGTACTTCGACAACTGGAAGACCGCCTGGTTCTTCCGTGCTGTCGGGCAGATCCCGATCCGCCGCGAGGGCGGGGCGGCGTCGGACGCTGCATTGGAGGCCGCTCGGGGTGTGTTGCGTGCCGGCGGCGTTTTCGGGATTTACCCCGAAGGCACACGCTCGCCCGACGGCCGTCTGTATAAGGGCAAGACCGGTGTCGCGCGGTTGGCTGTGGAGTGCGGCGTGCCGGTGGTACCGGTGGCAATGGTCGGCACTCGCGAGGCGCAGCCGATCGGCAAGGTGGTCCCCAAGTTCTTTTCGCCGATCACGATCAAGTTCGGCACGCCGATCGCGCCCGAGCGTTTTGCTGGAGGCGACCGGCCGATGTTGCGCGCTTTTACCGACGAAATCATGTTCGAGTTGCGTGAACTTTCCGGACAGACCTACGTGGACGAGTACGCGAAACGTGCGCTCGCGGCGTGAAGGGCGGCCGGCGTTTCGTTCGTTCGGGTAGTCCGTACGAAGCCACGATCGGCTTCTCGCGTGCGGTTCGGATAGGGAACCGGATCTGGGTGTCGGGAACGGCCCCGACCTGGCCCAACGGCGCCGTCGACCCCGACGCGGGGGTGCAGGCCGATCGTGTATTCGACATCATCGACGGGGCGCTACGTGAGTTGGGCGGGTCGCTCGACGATGTTGTGCGAACCCGGATGTTCGTGTCCGCCCGGGCCCATGCACACGCGGTCGGCGAGGTGCACGCGCGCCGTGTGGGTCACGTGTCGCCGACTGCGACGATGGTGGTGACACAGCTGCTCGACGAACGGTGGTGTGTGGAGATCGAAGTCGACGCGTGCGTCGAGGAGG
>CAZWPY010000006.1:0-37012 GCA_964635475.1 uncultured Acidimicrobiia bacterium | reverse complement strand
CAGGCACAGTCGACGCGTGCGTCGAGGAGGCAGGCACAGTCGACGCGTGCGTCGAGGAGGCAGGCACAGTCGACGCGTGCGTCGACTGAGTCCCTAATCGCCGTCGGAGTCGGCCCACGCAGCGCTGCGTTTTACTGCGCGCAACCACACGTCGTGCGAGAGGTCGGCGAACGCCGGGTCGAGTTCGGGCGCAAAGGTCTGATCGAGTGCCCACTGTTGTGCGAGCTCGCTCGTCGAGCTCCACACGCCCTCGGCCAGGCCCGCCAAATACGCCGCCCCCAAAGCGGTTGTCTCAGTAACTGCCGGGCGCAACACGGGTGCTTTGATCTGGTCGGCTTGCATTTGCAACAACAACGAGTTGGCGGCCGCTCCGCCGTCGGCTCGCACTTCACGCACGGTGCGCCCGGAGACCGCCGCCATTGCGTCGATGACGTCTCGAACTTGGTACGCGATGGCTTCGAGCGTCGCCCGAGCGATGTGGCCCCGGCCGACCCCCCGCGACAACCCGAGCAGCGCCCCGCGGGCGTAGGGGTCCCACCAGGGACTGCCGAGCCCGGTGAAGGCGGGCACGAGCACCGCACCACCGTTGTCGGGTACTGAGCGCGCCAGTTCCTCGATCTCGGCTGCGTTCGTGATCAGACCGAGCCCGTCACGCAGCCACTGCACGGCCGCTCCTGTCGCGAAGACCGCGCCTTCGAGCGCGTAGTGAAACGTGCCGTCGGATAGCTCCCACGCGACGGTGTTGAGTAGCCCCGCGGGCGGCGGACCGAGGGTCTCGCCGACGTTCATCACCACGAACGAGCCGGTCCCGTAGGTGACTTTCGCCGTCCCCGGCGCGAAACACGCTTGGCCAAAAAGCGCCGCTTGTTGGTCGCCCGCGATACCGCTGACTGGGATGCCCGCCCCTAAAGGGCAGTCCGACGTGGTCAGCCCGAACCGGCCCGATGACGGGCGCACCTCGGGCAGCGCCGATAGCGGGACACGAAAAAGCTCGGCCAACTCCTCGGACCACGCCTTCGTGTGGAGGTCATAGACCGAGGTCCGGCTTGCGTTGGAGGGGTCTGTCGCGTGTTGCGCCCCGCCGGTGAGCTGCCACAGGACCCACGAATCGATCGTGCCGAGCGCGAGGTGTTGGTTGAGCTCCACGCCGCCCTCACGCAGGAGCCAGTCGATTTTCGTCGCGGAAAAGTAGGGGTCAAGCACGAGCCCTGTACGTGCGCGAACAAGGTCGAGGTGGCCGGAGTCGGCGAGTTCCTGACAGCGACTGGCGGTGCGCCGGTCCTGCCAGACGATGGCTCGATGCAACGCCGCACCCGTGCGCCGATCCCAGGCGACAACAGTCTCGCGTTGGTCGGTGATGCCAATCGCGGCGACGGGCTCGCGCAAGGTGGTTGCGAGTTCGTTCAACACGGCCCACACCGCGTCGCGGATCTCGTGGGCGTCGTGTTCGACCCAGCCCGGGGCAGGGAAGTACTGGGGAAACTCGCGATATGCCCAGCCGACGGGCGCACCCGACTCGTTGACAGCGAACGCACGAACACCGGTCGTTCCTGCGTCTACGGCAACAACTACACCCACAGCTCGGCTCCCTTGGCTACGCGTGTTGGCCGGCTACGCCATGTCTAGTAGCGACACGCCGCTGGCTGGCGACACGCGGGTTGCTGGCGACGCGCGCTGGCGTCACGAGAGCCTACGGCGCGGCAGCGGCGGGGACCTGCGTCCGTTTGGGAACGCCACCGGCTCAGCTGGCGACGGCGAGAACCTCCGCGTGGACCGACCCGAGGCCGTCGATGCCGAGCGCGTTGCGTGTTGCTCGGCTCAAGTCGAGCACGCGGCCGGCGATGTAGGGACCACGGTCGTTGACGAGGGCGAGCACTGACCGGCCGTTGCGCGAGATCAGCAGGATCGTTCCGAGTGGCAGTTCTTTCGACGCGACGGTGTAGCCGTCCATGTCGTAGATGGCACCACTCGCGGTGGGTCGACCGTTGAAATCGGCGCCGTACCACGACGCGACACCGCTCACGGTCTGTCCGGTCCTGGCGAGCCCGGCGGGCACGCCGTCGACGGGCCCAAAGGGGAACTGCCGCATAAACGCTTGCTGCGCGGCTGTCGAGAAGGTGCGTGGCAGTCGTTTGACGGTGACCGATGCGGCGGCTCGCGTCTGTGGCGTCGGCTCTGGCTCGGCCACGGCTGTGACGGCACCGTCGTCGGCGCGATCGTCGGCGCGATCGTCGGTTGTGGCCCGCGTTTGTGCCCCGGCAGTCGCGAGATCGTCAGTGGCTTTGACGCGACCAGCATCGAGCGTCTGTTTTGCGGCAGCGGTCTTTGACGCACTCGCTGTCGCGGCGGCTTCGGCCTTGGCCAACGCCTCCTCGGTGACAACGCGCCCGTCGAGGATCGCTCGGTACCACTCGATCAAGTCGGCCGTTTGGCTGACTTGGGTCCGCAGCGCGCTGAGGTACTGCTGCTCTGCCTCGGCCCGATCGATCGCCGTCTGAAAGGTGACTAGCTCCTCGGCCCGGGAGGTCGCGGCCTCGAGCAACGACACGTCCTCGGCGCTCAAGGTCGCGCGGTGCGAGGCCAGGTAGGTGGCGACGGCCTGTTGGGCACCGGCGTCACGCTCGACGTCGTTGGTGTACAGCGCGGCGACGTGGGCGCGGTAACGGTCGCGGGCCAACGCGAGAATGAGCCGGGCCGTGACTAGCCGGTTTTGCGCGGCTTGTTCGGCGGCTTGGCCGACCTCGAGTTGATCGTGCAGTTCGGCCAAGCGGTTGACGAGTTCGTCACGGCGTTGCCGGGTCTCAGAGACGTCAGCGGCACCCGCGAAGGTGCCGCCACGCACGAGGCCGATGGTGGTCGCGGCAATCGTGAGAGCGATGGCGCCTGCAATGACGCGGGCGCGTGAGGAGGGCGTGGCCGCCCGGGTCGAGCGGATTGAATATGAAGTAGGCATCGGGATTTCTGTCCTGTTGGCCTGCCCGACCGGCTCGTAGCGAGTCGGGGCCAAGGCCTCGAGCGACCGAACGTCAGTCCGATCAGCTACCACCTTGAGTGGTGCTCCCCCCGTGGAGTGACCACCTTAGGTCAGAAGCCGGTGTTTTCGCCAGTCAGGACGGCAAACCCGCCACCTTGGGTCAAGTCATAAGCTCGTAGAGTGGCGCCCCGAGACGCCGCAGGAGCTCGGAAAAGGACCCCGATACGGTCGGGCCGCACGCCCACACCAGCGCGCGTGAGGGCGGCTCCCCGTCGTCGTGGCCGCCGACGATTGCCCCCGCTCCCCGAGCGATAACTGTTGCGGCCGACCAGTCCCACGGCTGGGTTCCCGCCTCGTAGACGCCGTCGAGGCGGCCGTCGGCAACGTGGCACAGGTCGAGGGCCGCCGAACCGCTACGGCGAATGTCTTTTACCTCTCGCAGGATCGCACTCACGACGTGCGCCTGATGCGCACGCCAGTCGGCTCGGTAGTTGAAACCCGTGCCGACGAGCATGTCGGCAAGGCCGCGGGGTTGAGAACAGTTGATCGGAACTCCGTTGCGGGTCGACGTCGTTCCAAGGCGGCCGACGAATGTCTCGCCGCGGGCGACGTCGATCACGACTCCGACAGCGAGTTCGCCCGCGACACGGGCACCAACGGCCACTGCATAGGCCGGATAGTCGTAAACAAAGTTCACGGTCCCGTCGAGTGGGTCGATGATCCACTCGACGGCGCTGTGGTCGTCGCCGCCAGGTTGGGCGGTGAATCCGCTCTCCTCTGCGAGGATGCTGTCGTAGTGACGGCGGGCCCGAATCGCCTCGATGATCGCGGCCTCGGCCGCGCGATCGATGTCGGTCACCCAGTCTGACGGAGACGATTTCGACGACACGGCCTCGCGAGTGAGGGTGCCGGCCGCCGCGCGGATCACGGCCGCGCCCGCGCGGGCGGCCTCGGCGGCGACGGCGACCAGTTCCTCGAGCAACGCCGAGTGTGGCTGCGAGGAGTCGTTGGTGACAGTGGGCTCGGGCGCCGACGAGGACAAGTTCCCTGCATTCACTGGTGCCCCTCCGGGTCGCCCTACCATGACCCCGGGAGCGGACCCCGGTGCGGCCGCCTGAGCCTAGGAGTGAAAGTGGGTTTGTTGCAGCGGCGCCTATTCAGTGGTCGCCCTGACGCCCGGGGCAATGATGAGGAGCGTGCGCTCGGCGCCACCTACCGGCCCCGCAAGTCGGCGGTGGGCGCGACAGTGGTCGACGCTGAGTACCGCCCGACCTCGGGGATTCTTGCCGTGCGGGTCAAGTACCAGAACGCCACTCGAAAGGCGGTTCCGCTTGCCCGGGGAGTCTGGGAATTGCAGACCGTCTCGACGCCGTTTTTGATTGGCTTCCGCCCGACCGAATCAAGTGGTCTGCCGAAAGGCGACGTCGAACTGTCGCTGCTCCCGGGTGCCGCGGCTAACGAAGAGTTGTCCTTCGACGTGGGCAGCCGACTTGGTGACTTCTATGTCGTCTATACGCCAGCGTCGGAGCTGATCTACGAAGAGGCGACCCGTGGTCGCGGAGTGTGGAAGCTGCGTGTTGCACGTTCTTGACGAAAGCCGACCGGTGTGATCGATTTACGATCCGATACGGTCACGTTACCAACCGCTGAGATGCGGCGGGCGATGGCTACCGCGGAGGTGGGTGACGACGGGTCAGGCGAAGACCCGACAGTGCGCCGGCTCGAGGAGCGTGTGGCGGACATGCTCGGGATGCCGGCAGCGGTCTTCGTCCCGAGCGGCACGATGGCCAATCAAGTGGCGTTACGTACATTGGCCGAGAATGCGAGTCGGGTGTGCGCCGGGGCGCGTCAACACGTGGTGGGTTTTGAGGACGGCGCGGCGGGCGTCAACGGCTACTGGCAGCTGCACACGGTCCCCGACCTCGACGGCGTTCCCGATTTCGAATCGGTGCGGTACGTGCTCAGCGCGGCCGCGCATCACCAGGTCGTGACGTCGGTCCTTTGTCTGGAGAACACGCACATGGCTGCCGGCGGTCGGGCGTGGGCGCCCGAGACTGCGTCGCCGCTGGTGGAGCTTGCGCGGGGGTTCGGATGTCGAGTCCATCTCGACGGCGCGCGGCTCTTCAACGCGGCGGTTGCGCTCGGTCGGCCGGTGGCGGACTGGGCACGACTTTTCGACAGCGTGATGGTCTGCTTGAGCAAGGGCCTGAGCGCACCGGTTGGCTCGGTGGTGGCCGGCAACGACGAGTTTGTGACCGAGGCGCGGCGCAACAGGAAACGTCTCGGTGGGGCGATGCGCCAAGCGGGTGTCGTAGCTGCCGCGGGATTATGGGCGCTCGACCACATGGTGGATCGCCTCGTTGACGACCATGAGCGCGCATCGGAGCTGGCCGCCTTGGTGGCGCAGCGTTGGCCCGGCGCGATCGACCCCGCCGCCACCGACCCCGCCGCCACCGACCCCGCCGCCACCATGACCAACATCGTCGTGTTCAGCCACCCGCATCCTGAGCAACTGCACGCGCACATGCGGAGTCGAGGCATTCTCGGCGGCACGATTGCCGACGGTGTCGTGCGGTGGGTCACGCACCGGCACATCAGCGCGGCCGACATCGACACGGTGGCATGGGCGTTGACCGACGCGCCGGACTGACTCGCGCGGCTGGGCGCGCCTGGCTGCCGCGCCTGACTGGGACGCGCTGACCGTGCCGTGCCCGCTTGCGCTGCGCTGTGTTGGCTCAGGCCGCTGTGCGTTTGATGAAATCGAGCCACGCCGCATCGATGCGCGGCTGGTACGCGCGGTAGAGGTCGTCGGCGTGCCCGGTGTCGCCCGGCATGTAGACCCGCTGCACCGCGTCGCCGGCCGCTTCGGCCGCAGCTGCTGTGGATTCCACGCAGTCGAGGGAGATCAGCCGGTCGAGCTCTGAGGTCACAAACGACACGGCCGCGTCGCCAGGGCCGATCGCGCTCGGTGCCCAGCTACAGCCCGACACCGCGAGGCCGAACGCGATCCGCGAGGACTCGCCGAGGTGGTCGCCAAGATCCCCTGGGTCTTCGGACTCGTACGCGAGCCCGGTGACCGTGATCGCTCCTGCCGAAAACCCGAGCGCCCCAATCCGCTCCGGGTCGAGGCCGAAACGCGAGGCGTTTGCGCGGAGAAAACGTACGGCCGCCTGCGCGTCGTGGCGCGCGGCGAGCGCCGCGTCGAAGCACCGAGCCCACTCCACATCGATGTGTTCGGCTGCGACGTGGCCTTGGAGGACTTCGACGCACTTCGAGTCGGGGTCGAGCCGGTAGTCGATCACTGCGGTGACATAACCGCGTTGCGCCCATTCGGTCGCGGCGCGCTGGATATGTTCGCTGTCCTTCGATCCTGCCCGGAAGCCGCCGCCGTGAATCAGCACCAACGCGGGGCGATTTTGCGACCGAGCCCGAGGCCGGATCAGATCGAGTCGATTGGGCACCAGCTTGCCGGTGAGCAAGTCGGGCGCGTCGGCGTAAGCAATATTGCGCGTTGCCGACGTCGCCATTGCGCGGTCGGTGAACCGCACCGAGCGCGCGCTGGCCGTCGGCGACACGGCGACGCTGGCGAACACCAGTCCGGCGGCGATGGGGACGAACCGCACGAGGAGTGTGTAACGCGTTTCGGTTACGAACGCACACCGCGGTGGCCGACCACATGCTGTGAGGACCAGGAAACCGACGTCGGTGTTCCTAGCCGACTCGGCGTAGCTCCCACAGTTCTGTTTCGCTGGCTCGCCCTCGCACGGTCGTCGAGCCGCACATCTGCCAGAAGTCCCGTTCGTCCTGGTCGCACGAGGCGATTGCCGCACCCGAGGCCAACACCATCGACGGCCGTTGTTTTGCCAGGTCAGTGATGCGCGCGGCCTCGTTGACCGGGTCGCCGATCACCGTGTACTCGTACCGTTGCAACGCGCCCACGTTGCCGGCGACCACCCGCCCGCTCGACACGCCGATTCCCGCGTGTAGCTGCGGGAGTACCACGGCGATCGAGTCGAGTTCGGCGCGCAACAGCCGCGCCGCGCGAACGGCCTGGGTTGCGTGATCGTCGCGTGCGACCGGCGCGCCGAAGACGCACAACGCGCCGTCGCCTTCGAATTTGTTGACCCACCCGCCGTTCGCGCTCACCACCTCGACGACGGCGTCGAAGAACCGGTTGAGTAGCGCGACGAGGGTCGGAGCCGACACCGAACGGGCCAACGTCGTGGAGCCGACGACGTCGACGAACAGCGCCGACGCGTCGAGGACTTCGCCGCCGAGTTGCTGGTCGTTTGCTAGGGCGTGGCGCGCGACGTCCTCGCCGACGTGACGGCCAAAGAGGTCCTCGATTCGTTGCCGCTCCGCGAGGCCCGCAACCATTCGGTTGAAGCCGACTTGGACGACACCGATGTCGCCCCCGTCATCGACGGCGAGCCGCGTGCCCAAGTCGCCCTCCTCGACCCGGGCGAGCGCTCCTTGCAGTCGATCGAGCGGTTCGGCCACCGTGCGGGCTGCGATCGCGACGACGGCCAGTCCGCCGATGAACGCGGCGATGGCGACGAACACCATTGGCCCGACCAGTTCGCTCGACTCGACGTCGGCGCGCCCGAGCGGCGTGCTCGCGATGGCCGCGAGCGGAATCCCGCTGCCGAGCAGCCAGGCCAATAGAACTCGGGGCATAACCCCGAGCGACGCGGGGTGCTCGAGTTCACGACCGGCAAGTGCAACGGCGAAAAGCGGCCGGGCGAGCTGCTCGGTCAGGAAATACGTGACCGCCGACGCGGTCAAGCCGGCGAGAGCGACCGCACCGAAGATCCGCACGGGCGAGGTTGCGCGGGCGTCGAGTGTGTAGCTCGCGAGGCCGAACAGCAAGGCAGAAACCATCCACATGGCCAACGTGAACGTGGCGAGGCGAAAGGGAATGCCGAGCACCACGTCTCGTTGGAGCTCCGATAGCGGTTGACCACCGCGGAGCCACGCGTATACGCCGCGAAGGCGTTTCCACGCGACGACCGCCGCGAACGGAACAACTACTGCGGTGTACGCGACGAAGGTCACGAGAGTCGCTACTTGTGGCGACAGGTCGGCGAGCGGGCCGATGAGCCGAATCCCGAGTTCGTTAGTCGCTGACTCGCTCCCCGGTGCCACGACGGTGAGGAAAACAAAAACGACGGTTGCAGCGGCTGCGTTCGCGCCGAGCAGCCGGATGAGGATTGCCCGCCGGAGTCGGGTCCAGTTGACCTCGCCGCTAGTGCTGCGGGCCGGAGCGGGGCCCGTGTCGGCGTCGTTGTCGGCCACGTTGCCGATGTCGTTGCCGGCGTCGTTGCCTCCCTCAGTGCGGGTGGCGGCATAAGTCTCGGTGTCGTCGCGCAGTGCGGGTTCGCTCGCCGCCAGATCCGGAGTCGGGGCCGCGGATCGGTCCGCGGGTGTGCTCACTGCTGGTCGCGAGAGCGGATCGTGCGCCACTCGCCCATGGCACGCAGCGCCAGTGTGGCCACGACCCCGACGCCGACGGCGCAGCCGACGCCGCCGATCAGCGCGCCGAGAAACGCCTGCTGGCCACAGCTCGATCCGTCGCAGGTGGCGTTGGCCAGGCCCGCGCCGATCACTGCGCCCAACACGCCCCCGAGCACGATCGCCACAAAGGCAAGCCAGCGTGCGCTGCTGGCCGGTCGGCCGCTCAGCGGCTCGCCCGCGGTGAGCGCAGGTCGGTTCGGCTCGCCTCCGGTGAGCGCAGGTCGGTTCGGCTCGCCTCCGGTGAGCGCAGGTCGGTTCGGCTCGCCCGCGGCGCGCGGAGGTCGGTTCGGCTCGCTCGTCACGGGCAACGATCGTAGGCTCGTCGCCATGCGGGTGCTGGTTGTGCTTCCAACATTCAACGAGGCGTTGAACATGGAAGCGATTCTGCGGCGTGTGCGCGCGGCCGTGCCCGAGGCCGACATCTTGGTCATCGACGATTCAAGCCCGGACGGGACTGGCGCTGTGGCCGAAAAGGTCGGCGCGGATCTGGGTCAGATCGAGGTGTTGACCCGACCGGCCAAGTCGGGACTGGGTTCGGCTTACCGATTGGGCTTTCAGCTCGCGATCGACCGCGGCTACGACATTTGCGTGGAGATGGACTCGGATTTCTCCCACGAACCCGAACGGCTGCCGGACCTGCTGGCGGCGGTCGAGGCTGGTGCCGACCTTGCCATCGGGTCGCGTTACGTGCCCGGCGGCTCGACGCCCTCGTGGCCACGTTCACGGCGCTGGCTGTCTCGGGGCGGCAACCTCTACGCGGCCGCGGTGCTCGGGTTTCGGGTAAAGGACGCGACGGCGGGGTTTCGTGCGTACCGCACCGACATGTTGCAGATGATCGGCCCGAGTCGGCTGCGGGCAGAGGGTTACGGGTTCCAGGTCGAGATGGCCTACATGGTCCACCGACTGGGCGGCTCGATCACCGAGCTACCGATCACGTTTCGGGACCGGACCGCGGGCGAATCGAAGATGAGCAAAGAGATCGTGGTCGAGGCGCTGGCTTTGGTCACGTGGTGGGGCTTACGCAACCGCGTGTTGTTTCGTGGCCGCAAGCCGGTGGCGGTGGTGATCCCGCCGTCGCGGCCGAGTTGACCCACTCGCACGTAGAGGCGCGCCCGCCGCGGTGGGTTCTCCACGCCGACGTCGATGCGTTTTTCGCCAGCGTCGAGATACTCGACGACCCACGCTTGGCGGCCGCGCCGCTCGCGGTGGGTGGGCTGGGTGGCCGCGCCGTGGTCGCGTCGTGTTCGTACTCGGCTCGGGTATACGGCGTACGTAGCGCAATGCCCATGGGTGAAGCGCGTCGGCTCTGTCCGGGGCTGGTAGTTGTCCCGCCACGGTTCGAGCGTTACTCGACGGTGAGCTCGGCGCTGATGGAACGACTCGAACGTGTGTCCCCGACGATCGAGGCCGTCGCGCTCGACGAGGCCTACCTCGACGTGAGCACGTTGGATCGGTCGACTGAGTCGCTCACGCAGCTGGCCGTCGGTCTACGAGCCGATATCGCTGCCCAACTCGGGCTCGACGTTTCGGTCGGCATCGCACCCAACAAGCTGTTGGCCAAACTCGCGTCCGAGGCGGCCAAGCCCCGGATAATCGAGCGTTCGATCCGCGACGGCCGCGGCGTCGTGACGGTTGACGCCGCGGATGTGCCGGCGTTTCTGGCCGGCCGGTCGGTGCGCGAGTTGCACGGCGTCGGCCCAGCAACAGCGAGCCGACTGGCGCGTGTGGCAATCCGCACCATCGACGACGTCCTCGCGGCCCCAGTCGAGGTTGTGCGGGCGGCTGTGGGTGCCCGAGTCAGCGCTGAGCTCCTCGCGGCAGCTCGAGGCGAGGACTCGCGGCGAGTTTCGCCCGAACGTGCGACTCGGTCGATCGGTGTGGAACGCACGTTTGAGTCGGATTTGATGTCGCTCGACGAGGTCGACGAGATGTTGGTGGATCTCGCCGCGGAGCTCGCGGCTCGGCTCCGAGCCCACGACCAACGCGCGGCGACACTGACCCTGAAAATGCGTTACTCAGACTTTTCAACTGTCACGCGGTCCCGAACGGTCGCCGATCCGTTGTTGGCGTCCACCGACGTGCGCGCTGTGGCCGTGCGGCTTGCCCGTGAGACTGAACCTGAAAGGGGCGTGCGGCTCCTGGGTCTTTCGGGGAGTTCCCTTCGTGAGGCTGGCGCACAGTTGTCGTTGTTGGAGGCGGCATTGCCCGGGCTCGACACGGCGGTCCCCCGTGCGGCTACGGCGCGTGCTGCTGGCGAACCCGAGGATCGTTCGTCGTCCGGGGGCGCCGCTCGTGTGGCTGCCGAGTCTGCTGGCGACCGCGTGCGGCAACGTTTTGGGCCTAGTGCCCTCGGATGGAACGTTCGCCGTGACTGAGGACGAGGATCGAGTGGAGGCCAGCGGCGTTTCGGGCGCGGGCACCCTCGACCACGTGTCCGACCCGGTCGACGGCGTCGTCGCGGAGTTCCTTCGGCAGATGCGTGAAGCGGCGTCGCCCGAGCGAGCAGTTGCGATGGCGGCCTACATGAAGAACGTCGCACCGTTTCTCGGCGTCGCCGCGGGCGAGCGGCGCCGGATCCAGCGAGCAGTGTTTCCCCGCGGTGGCGCCGCGCTCGCGCGCCGCAGCGGTCCCGCCGCGCAGGCCGCGCGAGAGCAACGACGGGCGTACGCGTTGCAGTTGGGCGACGCGTTGTGGGCGTTGCGTTGGCGTGAGTGTCGTTACGCAGCGATCGACATCCTCAGTTCGGTCGCGACGACGCTTCACCCCGCGACGCTCGATGACGTCGTGATGCGCTGGGTGAGCGATATGAGCTGGTGGGACACCGTCGATGAACTCGCCGCTCACGTCGTCGGGCCGATCCTGGCTCGCCACCGGGAGGCCCGCGACCCGCGGGTGGCGCAGTGGAGCGTGTCGGCCGACATGTGGCGCCAGCGCACCGCCGTGTTGTTCCAGCTGCGTTATGGCGCCGACACTGATTGGCCGTTGTTGGCGGAGGTGATCGACACCACTTCAGCCGGTCCGTACGGCGACGAGTTCTTCATTCGTAAGGCAATCGGGTGGGCGTTACGTACCTACTCGGCGATCGATCCCGTGGCGGTGATCGCCTTCGTCGATGATCGGCCGCACCTGTCGGGTTTGAGTCGCCGCGAAGCGCTGCGACGCATCGACCCCGAGCTGGTTGCCCTGACCCGCGCCCGGCGTACTCCGGTCGCAGGCGGGCGCGACCCGCGTTGAGTGGCGCTCGCCGGGGTGTCATGATGGCTTGTCGACCCGTACCGGGAGAGTGACGTGCCACTGTCCGATCACGAGCAACGAATTCTTGACGAGATCGAACGCCAGTTTCGGCGCAACGATCCGCAGCTTGCCGCGCACGTGGAAAATACGACGGTCTACCGAGACGCCGCACGGCACCTGCGATATTCAGTGTTGGGATTCGTCGTTGGCCTGGCCGTAATGGTCGGCTGTTTCTCCTGGTCGCTGCCGCTGGGCCTGCTCGGGTTCGCGATCATGTTGGTCGCGGCGTTGTGGTTCGAGCGGCACTTACGCCGTATGGGCAAAGCCGGCTTGCAGGCCATGCGCCAACGGGTGGCGCAATCGAAGGTCGTTTCGTTCCGCTTCCCGCCACGAGGCGACTCAACGCGCGGCGAGTAGGCCACATCTCGACGGCGCATCACCTGCACGTGCGTGTCGTGATCGGGTTTGCCGGCCGGTGATGTCGGGGCTGTTAGTCCGGTAGTTGGCGCAAGCGGCGGGGATCGACGAGAAACAGCAGCCGTTGGCGTAAGGATCGGGAGCTGCGCACGGTGAGGTTGACCTGATCGCTCGTCGCTTCCGCGAGTGCCGCGTCGGCCTCAGGGATTTCTCCGGGTGAGAAGGCGGCTTCGGCGCGGATCCGCGCCAGGTCGTCGATGGCGACGTCGTTCAGGCTCGCACTGTGTCGCGCTCGGCGGGCAAGTTCAGCCGGAGTTTCGTGCGGCGCGCGCCTGATTCCTAGGCGATGCAGCTGTTCGCCCGCGAGGCCCCACGCGAGCAGCGCGCGCTGGGTTGGCGAGGTGGCGCGCCGTTTACGACGGCGGGCGAGCAGTGCGATCGCGAGCGCCAGCAGCAACAGTGTGGCCACGACGGCGAGGATCACGAGTCCGCCGATGGCCGCGGGCGAGATCTGCTGTGCGGGCTTTTCTGGATCGGGAACGATGTCGGCCTCGATGAGCGATGTGCTCGTGGCGGAGCCCGCATCGATCAGCGAGGTCGTCGGCACGGTCGCCGGCGGGGTGGGAGAAGACGTGTTCGGATCGTTGGGTGCCGCTTGTTCGGCGGGCAGGCCCGTATAGCTGTCGCCGCCGGGGATGCCTCGGCCCGGTGTGGGCTCGAACGCGACCCACCCGACGCCATTGAGGTACACCTCGGGCCACGCGTGGGCGTGGCGGTTGCTGACGGTGTAGCCGGACCCGTTTGCGTCTCCGGGCGTGAAGCCGACCGCGACACGAGCCGGCAAACCCATGGCACGAGCCACGACGGCGTAAGTGGCGGCGAATTGTTCACAAAAGCCCCGGCGCTCGGTCGTGAGGAACTGCTCCATTCTTTCAAGCGAGTGGCCGGAATCGACGCCGAGGTCGTAGGTGAAGTCGCCGGACTGGAAGAAGTCCTGCAAGGCGCGAGCGCGGTCGAAGGGGTTGCTGAAACGAGCCGCGATGTCGGCGGCGAGCGTGCTGACCGCGGCGGGAGCGGCGGGCAGTTTGAGGTATTTGTCGAGCGAGGAGCGGGTTTCTGCGTCCGCGGCCGCGAGTTGCAGCGCGGCGCCGTCCATGTCGAGCACGTCGCTTTCGACGGTGTAACGCAAGCCATTGGCTGAATCGAGGTCGGTGAGCAGCGAACCAGAGTCGTCAGAGAACGACGCTTGCACGTCGTCGCCATCGATTTGTCGTGGCCGGTACGCCGACGGCAACCAGATCGACTCGAGTACGTCGATGTCAAACGTCTGTTGCACGCTGTGGCGAACGCCGCCTTCGGGCTCGGGCGCCTTGGGCAACGACCCTTTTGCGTCTCGGTATGAGTCGCTCGTGGCCCACTGAGTGCCGTCGAACTCCTCGAGTGCGGTCAACCGCCAGTAGTGCGGCTCGGTCGTGGCGACGTCGAACGCGACGACGGCGGGTGAGTCGCCGAGACGTTGGCGGATCGCGGCGAGGGGGGATTCGGTGGTGCGCGAGCCGCGATCGGGGCGGTCCTCGCGCCAGTCGACGAGCGGTTTCGGCTCGGGCGCGACGGCGGCGACGGCGGTTGCGACGGCAGTGGCGGTCAGGGCCAGTACGGCGCCGGTGAGCAGCGTCGATCGAGTCGCGCGTGAGTTGCGGCTGCCGAACCACGTTCCCTGCCGGGTTTGGTCCCACGCACGATGTGCGACCCAGAACGCCAGTACGGCCGCGACGAACGCAGCGGCAAAAGCGACCCGCGGACGGTCGGGAGCGCCGATGATCGAGGTAAACGCAAACACGATCACGGTCGGCAACACGGCTTCGGTGGAAAGACGTGAGCCGAACGCGAGCGAGTCGGTGATCACCGCGACGATCGCGAACGTGAGCGCGAGCACGACGGTGAAGCCGACTTGGCTCGGCACTGGCGCAAGTTGCGCGCGGTATGTCGACCACGACGTGGAGAGCGCATCGACGACTGCGCGCCACGTCGCCCCTGTCGGGATGGGCCCGAGGCTCGTGTCGCGGAACTCGAGAAACGTGACGACGGCAATGGCGGTTAGCAGACCCAGGCCGACGCCGACGATGCGGCGCCACCCGAGGCGGCGGGCGACCGCTGCGACAGCATGTACGGCGCCGGCGGCCGCCACCGTCGTGGCGAGGTAGTCGTTTTCGTTGAAAAGCCGGCTGCAGGCGGCAACGGTCACGAGCGTGACCAGAAACAGGCTGAACTCAGCGATGAGTAGTTGCAGGCCCGAGCCGCTCGACGATGGCGGCGCTGCGGCCGAACCCGACGTGGCCACGTCGGCGGCGCCCGCAGGCGCAGGGCGGCTCGCGGGCGCGTGCGGGCGTGGGGTGGTGAGGGTCATGACAGCGCCCGCGTGGCGATGAGCGCGTTCCACGCGCTGGCGAACTGTGCCGTGGAGCCGACACGCAGAAGGTGGCCGCCGTGGCGACCGCTCGCGACCGTGGACGCGGCTCGTGTGCTCGGCAACAGGTCGTCGCCACGATTCCGTTCAAACACAACGCCGATTCCCGCGGAGGCCAACGCCTCGACGATCCCGCTGCCGCCCGATTTGATGCCGCTGTCGGTGGTGATGGCCACGATCGACGACCTCGCGGCGGGCCGCATTGCCCGACGTGAGTCGTTGCCGTCCAGCGGCTGCGCTTCGGCCAAGTGGCGTAAGGCGAGGTGGAGGTGTTGGTGGCCGGCGCCGAATCCCGTGTCGACTGCGCCCGGGATCACCAAACGGAAGGCGCCCGACGCGTTTTGCGCGGCCCACAACACGCTGGCCGCGGCGGAGAGGACGAGTTCGATGCTGACGGCGGTGTTGTGTGCACTGCGGCAGTCGGCCAGGACGGTGATGCGACCGCGGCGGGGTGTCTCGTGTTGTCGAACCATCAGACGGCCGAGCCGTGCGGTCGTGCGCCAGTGCACGGCACGTAACTCGTCGCCTGTTTGGTAAGGGCGAAGGCCAAAGAACTCATCCTCGGCCGGTCCGCCGATCTGGCGCGAGCGGCCGCCGTGCGCGATGTCGTCGCCCGAGCCCGCGAGCAGCGGCGCCACGCGTTCAATGGGCGGGTAGACGACGACCGGCGTCGACTCCAGCACGGTTCGAGTCGCGCGGGCCATGCGCAGCGGGTCCGACACCGAGGCAACGAGCGGGCCGATCGGAACGATGCCGCGGCGCAGCGAGTTCACCCGGTACGTAAACGACTCCTGTTGGCCGGCCGCGAGCGGCGCGAGCATCGCCGACGCCGAGCGGCCGTGCAGGCCGAAATGGTCAGCGCAGCTGAGCAGCGGCGTGCGCCGCCGACCGCGATTGATCGCGGTCAGCTCGACCGTGGTGGCCTCACCGGCATTGACCCACAGCGGGTTGACGTTGCGGACCGCGACAAGGTCGTAGCGACGGGTGGCGGTGTACACCAAGCAGGCGAGCGGGACGACCAAGGCGGCGGCCGCGAGGACGTAAAACTCGATCGCGCCGAGGGCCCAGCCGCCCATCGCGAGCGGTGCCGCGAGAGCCAATGCCCATTTGCCGCGTGCAGTGAGCCGCAACGAACGAGACGACGCCGCAGGTTTGTTGTCGGTCAGCGTGCGCACGGTGCTCGGGCGTGGCTCGCCGGTCACTACGACGCCCGAGTTGGTACCGGCACCGACGCCAAAATGTCGGCCAGGACGTCGCTTTGCGTAGCTCCCGAGAGCGCGGCATCACCCGCGAGCACGAGGCGGTGTTCGATGACGGGCCCGGCGAGAGCCTTGATGTCGTCGGGCACGACGTACGGTCGGCCGATGGCGGCCGCGCGGGCTCGGGCCGCCCGCAACAGGCCGAGGCCGCCGCGGGGAGAGACCCCCAGAACGATCGACGGGTGCCGGCGCGTTGCTTCCAAGACGTCGACGATGTAACCCCGCAAGCTGGGTGCAACGTGGATCGCGTGCGTGGCTGCGACCATCTCGGCGATGTCGTCGGTGCTCAACACGGGGCTGAGGTCATCGACGCTCACGTCGAATTGGTGCTCAAGGATCCCCAGCTCGGCTTCACGTGTCGGGTAACCCATCGAGACCCGCATCAAGAACCGGTCGAGCTGGCTTTCGGGCAACGGGTATGTGCCTTCGTGCTCGACGGGGTTCTGTGTGGCGATCACCATAAACGGCGCCGCCAATGGGTAGCTGTGCGCGTCGACGGTGACTTGCCGTTCCTCCATCGCTTCGAGCAACGCCGCTTGGGTTTTCGGCGACGCGCGGTTGATCTCGTCGCCGAGCACGATGTTGGCGAAGATTCCGCCTGGACGGAACTCGAACACGTTGGCGGCGCGGTTGAAGATCGTTACGCCCGTGACATCGCTCGGCAGCAGGTCGGGTGTGAACTGAATCCGGTGCCACCGCGCCTCACACGAACGAGCGATGGCTTTGGCCAGCGTCGTTTTGCCGACTCCGGGCACGTCTTCGAGCAATAGGTGGCCTTCGGCGAGCAGGCAGATCAAGCCGAGCTCGATCACGTCGGCCTTGCCGCGGATCACCTGCTCGACGTTGTCGACGACGGTATTAAAACGTTCGGTGAAACGTGTGACGTCGGCGGGATCCAGTACCAACGAACTCATGCTCGACGCTCCCGAGTCGGGGTCGCGATCGTGTCGTGACGGTGAGGTGGTGCAGCCTCACTGCCCGCGGGGCCGGGGCGTGGGCTGAGGAGTGGGTCGCTCATGGGGCTGTCGGGCTCCTAGGAACCGGCGTCACTCGAGTAGTCGGGCACGCATCGTGGCCAACCGCTCCACATGACGTGGTCGGGGTCTGCGCAGTAGGTGGAGGACTCCTAGGGTACAGACGTGGCCAGCGTGCTGGGTGTCGACATCGGCGGGTCAAAAGTTCTCGTGGGAGTAGTCGACGCGAACGGACACGTGCACGAGGTCCAACGGCGTGCGACGGGTGCAGAGTTGTCGAGTTCTGACCTGCTCGAGGCGGTGCGTTCGCCGATGTGTGACCTGATGGCGCGCCACGATGTCGCGGCGATCGGCGTCGGTTGTCCGGGACCGATGACGAGGGGTGCGACGTTGGTTTCTCCGCTCAACTTGCCGCAGTGGCGCGACTTCGCGCTGCGCGACACGTTGGCGGAATTCGGTTTGCCGGTGGTTGTCGACAACGACGTGAAGGCGCTCGCGCGCGGCGAGGGGTGGGTCGGAGCGGCCCGCGGGTGCCAGGACTACCTCAGCGTTGTGGTGTCGACGGGCATCGGCGGCGCCGTGGTCGTCGGCGGCCGCGTGATCGACGGCGCGTCGGGCAATGCGGGCCACATCGGCCACGTGGTGGTTGTGCCCGATGGTGAACGGTGCGCGTGCGGAGCCCGTGGTTGTGTCGAAGCCGAGGCGTCGGGATCGGCCGTTGCGCGGCGTAGCGGTCGCAACGCCGCCGCGGCGGACGAGTCGCAGTGGCGTCGATCCGCCACGCTGGTTGGCCGCGCGCTCGCGAGCGTGGCTGTGGTTGTTGATCCGGCCTTGATCGCGGTCGGCGGCGGGTTTGCCCTCGGAATCGGCGAGGGCTACATCGCCGCTGTTCGTGACGCGTATGCGGCCGCGATCGGGATGCCGTTTGCCCGCGAGGTCGCCATTGTCGCGAGCACGCTGGGTCGAGACGGTGGCGTCGTAGGCGCGGCTGCGCTGGCTTTTGAGTTGATGGGGGACTGTTTTGAGTTGATGGGGGACCGGTGAGAGTCCCGAAACCGTCGTCGACGAGTGCGTCGATTGTCGCGGTCGTGCGCCGGCCCTGGTTGTGGCCGGCCGCGAGTCGGCTGGTGTGGCACGTCGCGGGTGCCGGCCGCGTGAGTTCACGGCGCGGGCGCGGCCGTGGCGCGCGGGCGCGTTATTGGGAGTTCCGTCGCGAGACGGTGTCGGGCTCGACCGAGGCCCCCGCGCCGGGTTCTGGAGGTCTGTGGTCGACCGCCGGGCTCTCGCCCGAGCAGCTCGTCGAGTACCTCGAGTGGTTGCGGCACGCGCCGCGGCCGGGCCGACGCGTGCGCTGAACTCGACGAACGTGGCGGCACAGCGCCACCTCATCGGTGTCGATCACGGCGCCCTGGCCGCCCCAGTGCCGGTGACAATTGTTGCTCCAGGGGCATTTGTGGCTGGTGTGGCTTGAACTCCGCGGCCCAGGTGGTTAACTTGCCCATCTATGCCCAGACCTACCCATTCAGTGGGGACTTCTCCCCGCGCTGAACGGGAAGTGTTCTAGGAATGGCTCGTTCTGCCTCCCCCGGTTCGTTGACCGGTGTCGTCGAAGCGACGTTGGACGACAAGTCACGTGTGGTTCTGCCGGCCCGCTTTCGCCGCGTGTTGCCGACGACGATCACGTTGTGGATCTCGCCCGAGCGTTGTCTGATGGTCGGATCGCCCGAGGCGCACGACGCAACAGTCGCGGCCTTGGCCCGCTCGTCGTCGGCGTATGCGGCATCAGCGCGACGTCTCGCGCGGATCTATGTCGACTCCGTCGGCGTCGACGGACAAGGACGAATGAGTGTGCCGGCCGCGATGGTGCGCGCCGCTCGTTTGTCGCCGGGGACGCCGGTGTTGATCGAAGGCCACGGCGGCCACGTGCAGATCTGGGATGCGCTGGCACGCGAGCGCCTGCTCGAGCACGTTGCATCCGACGTAGTGGCCGATCAGAGCGGTTGGGGAGATCTGGCAGACGAGCTCGACGCGGCCACGTTGGCCGTGATCTCGACCGCCGCGTCGTCCGACTCAGCCGCCTCCCACAGCAGTGGAAAGGTGGGCACTGAGGTATCCACCGACTAATGAGCCACATGTGTAACGATACGCACACGTCACTCATGTGCAGGCCTCCAGCTCTGTGCACGGAAGAAACCCTTCTCCGCCCCAACTCCCTTCCGACACAAACGGCGCCCCGTCGGCTGGAGGCCTGCAGATGAGTGACGCGATCCCCGTACCGGCCAGTGAATCTGGACACGACCCCGTGTTGGTCGATGAGGTGGTCGCTGTGTGTGAGCAGCTCGGAAGCGATGCGGTGTTGGTGGACGCGACCGTCGGCCTCGGTGGTCACACCGCAGCGGTGTGTGAACGCAACCCACGCCTGCGTGTCGTGGGCATCGATCGTGATCACGACGCCGTGATGATCGCGGCGCAACGCCTCGCCCGGCTCGCCGACCGCGTTCACCTGTTGCACTCGTCGGCGTCGACGGTCTTGCGGGCCTGGAGCTCACACCACGAGCAGGTCTCCGAGCCGGCCGGCGGCGATGCGGGCGAAAACGTCCAGCCGCACTCGGAACAAGTCCACTCACAACTCGACGCATCGCTGCTCAGCAACGCGCTGCTCAGCCATGCGCCAGCGGAGGTATTTGAAAATGTCGGTTCAACGAGTTTCCTCTTCGACCTGGGCGTCAGCTCCCTCCAGCTCGATCGTGGCGAGCGGGGCTTCTCGTACCGTCACGATGGACCACTCGATATGCGGATGGACCGGAGCGGGACCGTCTCGGCCGCGACGGTCGTTAATGAGTATGAGGAAGCGGCGCTCGCAACCGTATTGGCTCGCTTCGGCGACGAGCGTTTCGCTCGGCGCATCGCCCGTTCGATAGTCGCCGCGAGGCCACTAACGACGACGGTGGAACTCGCGCAGGTCGTCACCCAGGCGATTCCTGCCGCGACACGTCGCACCGGTGGCCATCCTGCGCGGCGGACCTTTCAAGCAATCCGCATGGAGGTCAACGACGAACTGGCCGAACTTGCCGCCGTGCTCGCCTGCGCGGTCGAGCTGGCCGACCCGGGCGGTCTGCTCATCGTGATCGCGTACCACTCGGGCGAAGACCGGCTGGTCAAACGTGCGATGACGCACGCCGTGACGGGTGGCTGTCAGTGTCCGCCGCGTTTGCCCTGCGGTTGCGGCGCGACGCCACGCGCCCGTTGGTGTGTGCGGCGGCGGTTCCCGTCGGCCGAGGAGAAGGCACGTAACCCGCGGGCCCGATCTGCCGTGTTGCGTGCGATTTCCTTCGACCTCGGCGAGGGGAGCGACCCGCCCGCCGCGCGGCCCGGAACTGCGCGCGAGGCCAGGGCTGCCGCGACCAGGAGCGTGTCGTGAGTGCTCGACCAAGTTCCGCGTTGCCCACGCGGCGCCCAGGGGCGCAGTTGCCCACGCGGCGCCCTGGGGCGCAGTCGCCCACGCAACGCCCCCGGGCGTCTTTGCCCACGCAACGCCCCCGGGCGTCTTTGCCCACGCGGCGCCCCGCGACCGGTCCTTCTCCGAGCCCCGCGCACAGCTCGACTGCCACGACGGCTGCGTCGACCCCCTCGACCACGTTGACGTTCACCTACCGATACGAACGCCCCAGTGGGGGACGGCAGTGGCGTGCGGGTGTCTACGTGATGTCGTGCATCGCTGGCTGTTTGATCGCGTTTGTGTCGGTCGCCGCGTTTCACTCGATGTTGGTCGATCGCCAGGAACGGCTTTCCCGCGCCGAGGACGAGTTGCGCGATTTGCACTATCGCCAGGAACGGCTGCGGCTGCGGATTTATCGGGCCGAGTCGCCGGTCAACGTTGTCCAGCAGGCGGATGCGCTTGGCCTCGTCGAGCCCGACGATGTCGAAAACCTGTCGGTCCCCGCCGGAGTCGTGGTCGCCCCGCCCAACGAGACCGATGACCCGTCGTCGGCACAGGCTCGCGACAACACGCCGTGAGGACTGATGCCCCGCGGTCGTCTCGCGGCCGTGCCGTACCCCAACACGACCCGGCACGACCCTCGACGTCGGCGGGGCTGAGGGCGGCGAGCGCACGAACGCGCGGCGGTCGCTCCACGTGGACAACCCGGACCGTCTCGCCGCGGGCGCGCGTCGGGCGTTTGCGTATTGCCGTATTGGTGATGGTGGGCTTGTTGTGCCTGCAGACGGCCCGTTTGCAGCGTTACCCGGACAGTCGAACGGTTGCCCAACTCGAACAACGTCTTGGGTGGCAACAGATTCCCGGGCAGCGAGGCTCGATCGTGACTCGCGACGGCGTGGCGTTGGTCACGTCGTCGGATCGGATTCGGGTGATCGCGAACCAAGCGCAGGTCTCTGACCCACACGCCACGGCGCTGACCTTGGCCCCGTTACTCGAGCGTGATGCCGCCGAGTTGGAAACCCTGCTGACGCCTCGAAAGGACTCGCGGGGCAAGCCGGTGCCTGATGGTTACGTGGAGATCACACGCGAGGGCGTCGCTCCAACGCTGGAAGACGCGTTGCGCACCGCCGTCGCCGACCAGCTCACCCGATCCAGCAAAGCCGACGGGCTCGACCCTGAGCCCGGTGCCACTCGTTGGGCTAAGGCCCGCGAGGCTGGGATCGACCTCAGCCTTGAGGGCATCGTGCTCGAAACGGTGTCGGAAGGTTCGTACCCCGCGAACGACTTGGCACGTCCGGTTGTCGGCACATTGGGTCCGCCGACCGGTAAGGGCGAGGACCCACGTATCTACGTCGGTCGTTCTGGTTTGGCCTTGCAGTACGAATCGGAACTGCGAGGTGTCGCTGGCCGGCGACGAGTGGAGCGTGACGCGCAACAGCGGTCTGTGATGGTGAACGGCGTCCACGAAGTGCAGCCAGCACGACCCGGCAAGGACATTGTGACCACGCTCGACTCGGCCTTGCAGGTCGTGGTCGAGAAGTATTTGCGGACAGCGATCGTCGATGAAAAGGCCAAAGGCGCGATGGCGGCGGTCATGGACGTGGAGACCGGCGAGATCCTTGCGATGGCCGATTTCGCCACGGATGCTGCGGGCCAGCCGGTTGTGTCGTCGCAAAATCGTTTGGTCACGATGCAATACGAGCCGGGTTCCGTGTTGAAGATGGTCGCAGTTGCCGGGGCGCTCAACGACGGTTTGGTCACGCCACAAACGTCGTTTCGAGTCGATGACCGTTTGCGGCTGGCAAAGGACCGCGAACCCTTCGAGGACGATCATCCGCACCCGCCGCTCGACATGACCGTGCAAGACATCGTTGCCCAGTCATCGAACGTCGGCACGATCCGGGTTGCGCAAAAGCTCGGCCGTCAACGGCTGATGGACTACTACCGGGCGTTGGGCTTCGGCGTGGAGTCGGGGCTGGGTTATCCCGCTGAAGTGGCGGGTTCGCTGCCGAGTCCAGAAACGTGGTCGCCCAGCACCATCGGCGCAACGGCCATTGGCTACGAAGTGGCGGTGACGCCGCTGCAGATACTGGGCGCGTACAGCGCTGTCGCCAACGGCGGAACCGCTCACGACCCGATCCTCGTGCGGCAGATCGTCGACTCGGGCGGCAAGGTCGTGCGCGACAACCGCAGCGAAGGTCGCCAAGTCCTGAAGGAATCGACGGCCGCGGACATGCGCGAGATCCTCACGAAAGTGACTGAGATCGGCACCGGCGACGAGGCAACGATCGCTGGTTACCAGGTTGCCGGCAAGACCGGCACTGCTCGCAAACTGATCGATGGCGAGTACGTGAAGGGGAAGAACTGGGCGACGTTTGTGGGGTTTGCGCCCGCTGATGCGCCGCGGATGGCAGTGATCGTGGTGTTGGACGAACCGCTTGAGGGTTATGCGGGTCTGACGGCTGCGCCGGTCTTCCGCCAGATCGCGACGTACGCGCTCGGCCGCCTTGGAGAGGCGCCATGAGCCGCGCCGCCTCGGAGAGGCGCTATGAGACGCGCTCGGGGAGGCACTGTGAGACGCGCTCGGGGAGGCGCGGTGAAACGTGACGCCCGGCGCGGGGCGAGGTGAACGGTGCGCCGGTTGAGCGAGCTCGCGGCGGCCGTGGCTGGGTCGCGGGTGGTCGGCAGTGACCAAGAGGTCGTAGCGGTCGAGATCGACTCGCGCGCCGTCGGCACGGGGGAGCTGTTTGCCTGCGTGCCCGGTGCGATCGTCGATGGCCACATGTTTGCGCCCGCCGCGGTCGCACAGGGCGCAAGCGCGGTGATGGTCGATCGGGAGTTAGCCCTCGACGTGGCCCAGCTCGTTGTACCCGACGTCCGGCGGGCGCTCGGACCGGTGGCCGCTGAGCTCGCGGGCCACCCGTCGCGGCACCTCTCGGTGGTCGGGGTGACGGGCACCAACGGCAAAACGACGGTGGTCACGTTGTTGCGGTCAATTCTCACCAGCGCGGGTTGGCCAGCGACGACGATCGGTACCTTGACCGGAGCGCGCACGACGCCGGAAGCCCACGCCCTGCAACGGCAACTGGCCGACGCGCTTGCCGGTGGCGTTCGTGTCGTGGCGATGGAGGTGTCGTCGCACGGACTCATTCAGCACCGGGTCGATGCAACCCATTTCTCCGTCGTCGCCTTTACGAATCTGAGCCAGGACCACCTCGACTACCACGGCTCGATGGAGGCCTACTTCGAGGCCAAGGCGTTGTTGTTCGACCCGGGGCGTGCCGCGGCCGCAGTTGTGAACGTGGATGACGTCGCGGGCCGCGAACTCGTCGAGCGTTGGAATCGTGTGGCGCCGGTGCCGGCCATCGGGTACAGCCTCGCCGACGTCCACGACCTCGTGCTCGAGCAAGACGGTTCGCGATTCGGCTGGCGGGGGCGGCCGGTGCGCGTGCCGCTCTTGGGCCGCTACAACGTCGCGAACGCCCTCGCCGCGGCCGAGGTCGCCCGCGCGCTCGGCATCGAGGACGACGTGATCGTCGCCGGGCTCGCCCAAGCGGCGGGGGCGCCCGGTCGCATGGAGTCGATTGACGCGGGACAGCCGTTTGTGGTGTTGGTCGACTACGCGCACACTCCGGACGCGCTCGCAGCCACCTTGCGCTCGGCTCGTGAAATGGTGAACGGCGGTCGAGTGATCGTGGTGTTTGGCTGCGGCGGCGATCGTGATGCGAGCAAGCGGGCGCCGATGGGCGCGGCCGCGTCCGAACTGGCCGACATCGCGATCCTGACTGACGACAACCCTCGTTCGGAGGACCCCGCCGCGATCCGTGCAGCAGTGCGCTCGGGCATGCTGGGACCGGCCTCGATGTGGGAAGAACCCGACAGGAGGGCCGCGATCGGTCTAGCTTTGCAAGCCGCCAAAACGGGAGATGTTGTGGTTGTTGCGGGCAAGGGTCACGAAATCGGTCAGACCGTCGCGGGTGTCACGACTCCGTTCGATGATCGGGTAGTCGTGCGAGAGGAGCTGGTCAACCGATGAAAGCCATATTCCTTGCGGCTGCTGTGGCGGCGGGGGTCGCTGCGTTTGGCACACCCCTGCTCATCACCTGGCTGCGTACGCGCGGCATCGGCCAACACATTCGCGAGGAGGGCCCAGCAGGCCATCAAGCAAAGGCCGGGACACCGACGATGGGCGGGTTGATGATCGCGGCGGGGGCGCTGCTCGGTTATGCCGTCGCGCACCTGCGTCGTCAGACCCTGTTCACTCGCAGCGGACTTTTGGTCCTAGGTCTCGTGTTGGTTACCACTGGCGTCGGGTTCATCGACGACTGGCTGGGTCATACCCGGGGGCGCAACATGGGCCTCAACAAACGGGGAAAACTTGCCGCGCAGTTTGCGGTCGCCTTGTTGTTTGCGCTGCTGGCGGTGCACTGGGCCGACACCGCCACCACCATTGCGTTGACCCGTATGGATGGGGCGTTCAGTTTCGACGTCCCTACGTGGCTGTGGGTCTCGTGGGCCGTGCTGGTGATTGTCGGGGCGTCGAACGCCGTCAACTTGACCGACGGTCTCGACGGTCTCGCGGCGGGGGCGTCGGTGTTTACCTTCACGACCTTTGTTGTGATCGGCTTTTGGCAGTTCCGCCACGTCAGCACGTACGGCGTGCCGCACGGGCTCGACTTGGCCATCGTTGCCGCGGCGATCATGGGCGGTTGCGTCGGCTTCTTGTGGTGGAACGCGGCTCCGGCGCGGATCTTCATGGGAGACACCGGGTCGCTCGCACTGGGTTCGGGCATCGCCGGCCTCGCGCTGTTGACACACACCGACTTGCTCTTGCCGCTGTTGGGCGGGCTTTTTGTGGTTGAGACCCTGTCGGTGATCATCCAGGTCTTTAGTTTCCGAGTGTTTCATCGCCGCGTGTTCAAAATGGCGCCGATCCACCATCACTTCGAACTCGGCGGTTGGCCCGAGACCACCGTGCTGATCCGCCTGTGGCTAATGGCCGGCGCGGTCACTGCTGTGGGGCTGGCCTTCTACTACGGCGACTTCTTGCGGCAAGGCGTTCCTTCGTGAGGTTCCTCCTCATCGGGCTCGGCGCAAGCGCGGCTGCGAGCGCCACGATCCTCGCCCGCGAAGGCCATCTCGTGGTCGCCGGCGACGATCGCCACGATGAACGTGCGCACGACGCGCCGTTGCGCGACGCCGGTGTTGCGGTCGAGCTGGGGCCTGATGCCGACCGTTGGAGCGCTCTCGTCGAGTCGGCCGATGTGGTTGTCCCCTCGCCCGGTGTTGCGCCGAGCCATGTGGCTGTAGCCGCAGCGAAAAGCGCCGGCAAACCCTTATGGGGCGACGTCGAACTGGCCGGTCAGCGCGCAGCCGAACGGGGCCTGCCGATCGTGGCGATCACCGGCACCAACGGCAAGACCACCGTGACGGCCCTCGTCGCCGACATGTTGCGAGCTGGCGGTCACCGTGTAGAACCGGCAGGAAATATCGGACTTCCTGCCCTCGTCGCGCTCGAACGCGACCCGACGGCACTTGTCCTGGAGGTGAGTTCGTTCCAGCTCGCGTCGACGGAGAGGTTCCGTCCCGACGTGGGCGTGTGGCTCAACTTCGCGCCCGACCACCTGGACTGGCACCACGATCTGCACGACTACGCGGCGGCCAAAGCGCGGCTGTGGGCCAACCAAACCGACGACGATCTCGTCGTGATCCCTGCGGCCGACGATGTGATCGACTCGCTTGTTGTCGGTGCACGTTCGCGGATCGAACGCTTTGACGCTTCCGGTACCGGTGCTGGTAGCGGCACAGGAGTTGCGGCGGCGAGTTGGTTTGTGACCGACGGCGAGTTGTGTGGGCCGAGCGGTCCGATGTGCGCGGTTGCCGATTTGCCCCGAGCGCTTCCGCACGACCTCAGCAATTCGTTGGCGGCTGCGGCAGCCGCGCACGCTCTCGGCGTCGAACCCGCAGTGATTGCGGGGGTATTGCGTGAGGCTGCGCCTGGCCGGCATCGAGTTGAGCTGGTCGCGACGATCGACGGCGTCGCGTTTGTCGATGACTCAAAAGCGACCAATCCGCATGCTGCGGCCGCCGCAGCGCGAGGATTTCCCACCGTGGTACTGATCGCCGGTGGCCGAAACAAGGGACTGACCCTCGATTCGATGGTGGTGCCCAGTGTTCGTGCGGTCGTGGCGATTGGCGAGAGCGCCGACGAAGTCGAACGGGCGTTTAGCGCGGTGCCGGTTACGCGGGCGTCGACGATGTCGCAGGCCGTCGCGCAGGCCGCGGCGTTGGCCAACGTGGGCGACACGGTGCTGCTCGCGCCGGGGTGTGCGTCGTTTGACTGGTACTCGGGTTATGCCGAGCGTGGCGACGACTTTGTCCGGGCGGTGGGCGAGTTGGCACCGACCCAGCAAGCACCGAGCCAGCAAGCACCGAGCCGGGAAAGTGCGAGCCACGGATGAATGATCCAGCCGTCGATTCGGCGCGGGTGACCGCGCAGAGGGCTCGCGCAACGTTGTTCGCGCTGACAGGCGCCTTGTTGATGTTCGGATTGTTTTTCGTGCTCGACTCGAGTTCGGTCACGGCCCAACGGCTCTACGGGAGCCCGTTTACGTACTTCTATCGCCAGGTCGTGTGGGTCGGCGTCGGCGTGATCGCCATGTTGATCAGCTCTCGGGTGCCGTACGGGATGTGGCGGCCATTCGTCGGACCCGTCTCGCTGGTGGTGTGGTTGATGCTGTTGGCCACCGACGTGATCGGACGCACGGTCAACGGCTCGCAGCGTTGGATTGGGACGTCGTTTGTGAGCTTCCAGCCGTCGGAGCTCGCGAAGTTGTGTTTGGTGCTGCTCCTCGCGGCCGTGTTGACCCGCACGCATCGCCTCGTCGATCAGCCGACTCGCATGTTGGGTCCGGCGGCCGCGATCATCGTTGCGGCCGGTGTGCCGATCGTTGTGCACGACTTGGGCACGGCGCTTGTGGTCGGCGGGATCGGCCTCGTGATGCTGCTCGTGACGGGTATTCCGGCTCGTTATTTGGGTCGGGCGAGCGCGCTGGGGTTGTTTGGCGTGGTGTTGGCCGTTGCGATCGAGCCCTACCGCCTCGAAAGGGTGCGCAGCTTCCTCGATCCGTGGCGACGGGCACGAACCACGGGTTATCAAGCGACGCAGGGTTTGATCGCATTGGCGTCGGGTCAGCTGACGGGTTTGGGTTTGGGTGCGTCGAAAGCGAAGTACGGGTACCTGCCCGCCGCTCATACCGACTTCATTTTTGCGATCATCGGCGAGGAGACGGGGTTGATCGGTGCCGTCGTCGTGCTGCTGATGTTTGGCGCGATTGTGTGGTGCGGCCTCACGATCGCCCGCACGGCACCGGACGCCTTTGGGTTTTTTGTGGCTATCGGAATCTCGGCCTGGATCGGAATGCAGGCGTTGATCAACGTCGGCGCGGTGGTGGGGGTGTTCCCGATCACCGGCGTGCCGCTGCCGCTGGTCTCGTACGGCGGATCGTCGATGGTGGTGATCATGGCGGCGTTGGGCTTGCTGCTGAACATTGCGTCGGCCGGAGCCGGAGCCGTGCCCTACGTGACGGGCGCGACGATGGGCGCGGTGGTCGAACACGCGCAGACCCGGATCTCCGCAACCGTGCGGGCGCAAAACGCCCGTCGGGCCGGCGAGGCGGCAGCCGTGGACATGTCCGACGAGATCGATTCGACGCTCGCCGATTCGTGACCACACGACCGGTTGTAGTGATTGCTGGTGGCGGTACGGCTGGCCACGTCTTGCCCGCAGTGGCTATCGCGAACGAGCTCGTGGCGCGTGGCGTCGACCCGGCGTCGGTGACGTTTGTCGGGGGTCGCCACGGACTCGAGAAGCAACTCGTCCCGGCCGCTGGCTTCTCGTTGCGTTCTGTGCCAGGGCGAGGTTTACCGACGTCGATGTCGTGGCGCGCCGTGCCGAGGCTCGGTGCTCTGGCGGTCGGCATCGGCGTGTGTGTGGCCGCGATGCTGCGGCGCCGCCCAAAGGTCGTCGTGTCTGTTGGGGGATACGCGGCCGTGCCGTGCGGAATGGCCGCGGCGTTGTTGCGGATCCCGCTGGTCGTGGTCGAGCCCAATGCGGTGCCGGGCCGGGCCAACCTGTTGATGGCGCGATTTGCCCGTGTGTGTGCGACGGGCTCGGCTGGCACAGGTCTGCCTCGCGAAGTCGTGACCGGCGTGCCGGTGCGCCGCGAGATTCTTGCGGTCGACGTCGTTCGCGACCGGCCCGCGGCGCGTGCGGAGCTCGCGATTCCCGCCGACGCCGACATGGTGGCGGTTGTCGGTGGGTCGTTGGGTGCGGGCCCGATTAACGACGCAGTGGCGGCCATGGTGCGCGGCGTTGTTCCCCCGCGGCCGACCGTCGTGTACCACGTGACCGGCGACCGGGACTTTGCGCGAATATCGGCGCTCGGCGGCCCCGAAACGGGTTTCATCTGGCATCGTGTCCGGTACGAACAACGGATCGACAGGTTGTTGGCCGCTGCCGACGTCGTGGTCGGCCGCGCGGGAGCGTCCTTTGTCGCCGAGCTGGCGGCGCTGGGGATTCCTGCGGTCTTGGTCCCGTTGCCGGGGGCCCCGGGCGATCATCAGACGCACAACGCTCGTGCCGCGGCAGCCGCGACCGGCGGGGTCGTGCTTGTGCAAGCCGAGCTCGACGCCGATTCTCTGTGGGCCCGGATCAGCGAGCTGTTGGCCAGCCGGGACTCGCGCCCGGCTCAATCGCACGCAGCGGGCGGCAAAAGCGCGGCCGGCGCCGTCGTTGACCTCCTCGCCGACTTCGTTCCCGGCGGCATCACGTCGGCGTCCGCGTCGCCGTCCGCGTCGTAGGGTCAGGACATGGATTCGGACAATCCACCGACGACGGAGGCGCGCACGACCGTCGACTTGGGACACCCCCGAGCGATCCATGTGGTGGGTGTGGGCGGCGCGGGCATGAGTGCGATCGCCTCGGTCCTGGCAGCGATGGGCCACACGGTCACGGGCTCCGATCTACGTGCCGGACCCGCGATCGAGTTATTGCGTGCCAAAGGTGTCGCCGTCGCAGTTGGCCACGCAGGCGCCAACGTCGGCTCGGCCGAGGTTGTCGCGATCTCCACCGCCGTGCCGGCCAGCAACCCCGAAGTGCAGTGGGCGCGTGAGCACGGTGTGGCGGTTGTCAGCCGGGCCGCGATGCTGAGCGCGATCACCCGTGAACGGCGGACCCTTGCTGTCGCGGGCACCCATGGAAAGACGACTACGTCGTCGATGTTGGCCAAAGCGCTCATCGCCGCCGACGCCGACCCGTCGTTCATCATCGGCGGTGAGCTCAATGACGTGGGTAGCGGGGCATGGTGGGGGTCGGGCGAGCACCTCGTGGTCGAGGCCGATGAGAGCGACGGCACGTTTCTCGATTTGGCCCGTGTCGGCGCAATCGTGACCAATGTCGAGCCCGACCATCTTGAGTTCTACGGCGGCTTCGCCGCGCTGGAGCGGGCATTCGAACGGTTTGTGCGCGAGACGCCGGGCCCAGTGGTCGTATGCGCCGACGACCCGGGCGCGGCGGCGCTGGCCGCCGCGGTCCCGACGGCGGTTACGTACGGGACCGATGCGGGCTCCACCTACAGAATCACCCGCGAGTTGCACGCCGGCGCGAACACGTTTGCGGTCACTCATGGCGCCGAGACACTGGTGTCGCTCACCCTGCCGGTTCCTGGTGCGCACAACGCCCGTAATGCCACGGCCGCGCTCGCACTCGTTCATCAGCTCGGACTCGATGTCGTGCGTGCGGCGCATGGGCTAGAGGCATTTGCCGGAGTCGCACGCCGATTTCAGTTTCGCGGCGAACGCGGCGGCGTGTGTTGTGTCGACGACTATGCACACTTGCCGTCTGAGACCCGCGCTGCGATCGCCGCCGGCCGTGAGGGCCCGTGGGATCGGGTGGTTGTGGTGTTCCAGCCGCACCGCTTCAGCCGCACCGAGAATCTGTGGCGCGACTTCGCTGATGCGTTTGTCGGCGCCGACGTGTTGGTGTTGCTCGATGTGTACGGCGCGGGAGAACCACCCCGCCCCGGAGTCACTGGCCGCCTGATCGACGGCGTCGTGCGCGCCGCACATCCCGAGACCGAGGTCCACTATGTGGAACGGCGTGACTCGGTGGCCGAGGTGCTCGCCGGCATCGTTCGCCCCCGAGACTTGTGTCTTACTCTCGGCGCGGGCGACGTCACGACCGTCGCGAGTGAGTTGTTGAGCCGTTTGGACGACGCGGCCGGGCCCGTCTCCGCGCCTGACTCCTAGTGGTCAACCTGGGCGCGGCCGGCGACATCGCGGCGTTTGTGCGCGTCGCGGCCGAATGTGGACTCACAGTCGAGCGCGACGTTTCGCTCGCGTCCTTCACGACCTACAAGTTGGGCGGCCCCGCGGGCGCGCTGCTCACGCTCGATACTCGCGACGAGTTGCTCACTGCGTTGCGTGTCGCCGCCGAGAACGGGGTTTGCCCATCGCTGGTCGTGGGCAACGGGTCGAACCTCCTCGTCGGCGACGGCGGGGTGCCGGGCCTGGTCGTTCACCTGCGGGGCGACTTCGCGGTGCTCGACTTCTTGCCGGTCAGTGCCGTGGAGCCCGGCGTTGCGGTCGTGCGCGCTGGTGCGTCGGTGTTGTTACCCGTGCTGACTCGGCAATGTGCCGCGCGAGGGCTGGTCGGACTTGAGTGGTGTGTCGGCATACCGGGAACGGTCGGCGGTGCCGTCGTGATGAATGCAGGAGGGCACGGATCCCAGACCGCCGACTGGTTGGTCGCAGCCGAGATTGCCGACTTCGCTACCGGATCGGTTGGCTGGCGCCCGGCCGCGGACTTGGGATTCGCATACCGCCATTCGAATCTCACGCCCAGCGAACTCGTCGTGGCGGCCGAATATCGCGTGACCGACGGCGACGCTGAATCGGCCTTGGCCGAATTGGCAAACATTGTGCGCTGGCGCAGAGAGAATCAGCCCGGTGGCGCCAACGCGGGCAGCGTGTTTACGAACCCCGTCGGCGACTCAGCCGGGCGTTTGATCGAGTCGTGCGGGCTGAAAGGTGTCCGAGTTGGCGGGGCAGTCGTGTCGCCCAAACACGCGAACTTCATTCAAGCCGAACCGGGCGCGACCGCGAAGGACGTCGTCGAACTCATCGAGTTGGTCCGAGAGCGTGTCGCTCGTGAACGTGGGGTATCCCTCGTGCCTGAAGTGAGGTGTGTTGGAATATTCGATTGATGACGGACATGAGCACCGTGGGGCCCAAGGGGTCTGAAGACGACGCTGTTCTTGAGGGCTCTACCCTCCGTCGGGCGGGCGTCACCAGCTTGAATCCGGCCGACGCGGCGACGGCCAGCACAGCGGGCGCCGCACTCGTTGGCACAATCGAGAACACGAGCGACGGTGCTGGCAACATGTCGATCGACGGTTCGATCGACGGTGCTGGCGACACGACGCCCACCGAGGTCGTGCGCCCGGCCTCGCACGACCGGTGGAGACGCCTGTGGGGCGGGGACACCGCAACAAGGTCGCGACGGCGGGCGGTGGTGAAGGTCGCTGGCCTGCTCGGATGTGTCGGGATCGTGTGGGCGCTGGCGGTCTCGCCACTGCTCGCCGCGCAAGAGGTGCACGTCGAGGGGCTCGTTAACCTGACGCCGGCGCAGATCGAAGCCGCGGGCGGGTTTGGTGTTGGAACACCGCTGCTTCTGGTTCGCCCCGACGAAGTGGAAGCACGGCTGGAAGCGAGCCCGTGGATCCGCTCGGCCACGGTGGTTCGGCAGTTTCCGCAGTCGATTTCGGTGACGATCGTCGAGCGAGAGCCGGTGGCAGCGGTCGCACGAGGTAGCCGTTGGGTCACCGTCGATGCGAGTGGGCGAGCGATGCAGGTGACCGACGTCGCCCCTGTCGGCTTGCCGGCGCTGACCCCCGCCGACGACTCAGAGGTGACCGACGTGTGGCTCACGGGCTCGGCCCGGCTCGCTGCGGGTGTCATCGGTTTTGTGCCCACCGCGTGGCGCGACGCGTTCTCGACCTGGGTCATCGATGACGACGGAACCCTCCAAGCCCGCCTCGACGGAGGAATCACCGTCGAGTTCGGCGTGCCAGCGCGGGGACAGGCGAAGGTCGTTGCGGCACTGACGGTGATTGCCCACTCTGGGCGCGATCGGCCCGGCGTACTCGACGTGCGTGTTCCCGAGGTCCCGCTGTGGCGTGGCGCTTCCGGATCGAGTTCGGTCGACTGACTGTCGGGGCCGCGCGACCCGCGATCCGCCAGCTCCGCTCGGTTACTGCATACCTGATGAGGGCCCGCACACGTGGAAACTGGGCGGGGCTGGCCGATAGGTGATCTAGCAGGGACTTCGCAACAGGCCGGTCACTGCCGAGTCATCACAGAGCCAGGGCGCGCGGGGGTTGCGTGCCGTGGTTTGACTGGTGGGGATCATGGGTCTAAAGTGTCACTCAATGAGCGAACTTTACATAACGCTAAACCTCAAGTTTACGGTAACAGTTCTCTCGTTGTAATTCCGTACCTGCTACTAACCCAGCGTTTAGCACCCACTTTTAGTCCTTCTTTTGGTCCTGATCTGCTCGCTTCGGGTTTGGTTTGTCGGTCGTGCGGTCACGCACGACGACGGACCAACTCGAACCGAGCACCTACCTCCGCCTACTGACCCCATCGGCGCTTTCCGTTTGCCTCGAAAGGAACCAGCGTGTTCGGCACACCCCAGAATTACTTGGCTGTCATCAAAGTAATCGGCGTTGGCGGCGGCGGCGTGAATGCCATCAACCGCATGATCGATGCCGGGCTCAAAGGCGTCGAGTTCGTTGCGGTCAATACTGATGCCCAGGCGCTGATGTTGTCCGATGCCGACGTCAAGATCGACATTGGCCGGGACCTGACCCGCGGCCTCGGGGCCGGTAGCGATCCCGAAGTGGGTCGGCAGGCCGCCGAGGACCATCGCCAGGAACTCGAAGACGTGCTGAAGGGCTCCGACATGGTCTTTGTGACCGCGGGCGAAGGAGGCGGCACGGGGACCGGCGCCGCGCCGGTCATTGCCGCGATCGCCAAGTCGGTCGGAGCGCTCACTGTCGGAGTCGTGACCCGGCCGTTCGCGTTCGAAGGTCGGCGCCGTTCGATGCAGGCCGAGTCGGGCATCGAACGACTGAAGGAGTCGGTCGACACCAGCATCGTCATTCCCAACGATCGCTTGCTCACGGTCGCGAATGAGAAGACCTCTGTTCTGTCGGCGTTCAAGATGGCCGATGAGGTGCTGCTGCAAGGCGTGCAGGGCATTACGAGCCTGATCACCACCCCTGGGCTGATCAACACCGACTTTGCCGACGTGAAGATGATCATGGCGAACGCAGGCACCGCGCTGATGGGCACGGGCAGTGGCTCGGGCGACGGGCGCGCCGAGGCAGCGGCTCGGGCCGCGATTTCCAGCCCGCTGCTCGAGGCGGCGATCGACGGCGCCCGCGGCGTGTTGTTGTCGATTTCCGGCGGCTCGTCGATGGGCCTTTTCGAGGTCAACCAAGCTGCCGAGATCATCCATGGCGTTGCTCACCCCGACGCCAACATCATCTTTGGTGCCGTCGTCGACGATGCAATGGGCGACGAAATTCGCGTCACGGTCATAGCGACCGGCTTCGACCGCTGGGCCGAAGATCCTGCCAACACGCGAACCCGACGAGAGCCAGACTCGCGTGCGGCCGAACGCCCGGCCGGTGGCGAGCGGACCGAGCGGGTTGATCGTTTCGACCGCTTTGATGCGCCCGAAACGCGGCGCGACGCAGAAGTCGATTTCGACGACGAATTCGACGTGCCGTCGTTTCTTCGGTGACCTCGCGGTTCATGCCGCACGAGCCGCATGAGCTGCACGAAGCGCAGTTTCTGTTCACCACCACCGCCGATGGCGACCTTGGGCTGTCGTGCCAAGGCGAGTCCGACGTGCCCTGCGACGAGGTTGAGCAACGGCGCCGACGTGTTGTCGATCGGCCGTGGTCGTGGCTGCGCCAAGTCCACGGCAGCCGAGTTGTGCAGGTCACGAGCCCCGGCGGCGGGGCGGGAGAACGCGCCGATGCCGCTTTCACGACGCACAGCGGCGTGTGTCTGTGCGCCTTTGGCGCTGACTGCGCCCCGGTCGTGGTGATCGGCGCGGGGGGTTATGGGATCGCCCACGCCGGCTGGCCGGGAGTGCGCGCCGGACTCGTTTGCCAACTCGTCAACGAGATGCGTGCCGCCGGCGTCGACCAGCTGCGCGCACACGTCGGCCCGTCGATTGGGCCCGAGTGTTACGAGTTCGGCCCCGACTTGCTCGACGTCATCGCCCGGCAGTGGGGCGACGGTGTTCGTGGCCGCACGTCGCAGGGTCGTCCGGCGCTCAATATCGCCGCCGCGCTCAGCGCGCAGCTGAACGAGGTCGGCGTCGACGTGGAGTCGGTCGGCCCGTGCACCGCGTGTTCGCCTCGGCATTTCAGTCATCGGGCTCGACGAGACGTCGGCCGCCACGCGGGCGTGGTGTGGACGTGAACGACAGCGGTGGCCCTCAGGTCGATACGCACGAGGGGCCCAGCCAGGAGCGAAGCGCCGGCGCAGAGGGTCCCTACGTCGAGCTTGTTGCGGCGCGCGCCCTCGCCGTACGAGAGCAGCTCGATCGATGGGGCGGGGCCGAGGTCGAGATCCTGCCGGTCACCAAGGGTCTTGGCCTCGACGCTGTCCTGGCGGCGCAGGCGGCAGGTTTCACCGCAGTGGGGGAGAACTACGCGACCGAGTTGACCGCCAAGGCCGAGCAGTTGCAGGGGCTCGCGGAAAGCGGAAGCACAACAGCAGCGGTCAACTGGCACTTGATCGGCCCAATTCAACGTCGCACCATCGGGCGAGTCGCGTCGCTGGTCGCGTGTTGGCAAACGGTGGCGCGCGAGGAGGAGGCCGCCTCGTTGGGAAAGGCGTCGCCCGGCGCCCGTGTGTATGTGCAGGTGAATCCGCTCGGGGACCCGACAAAGTCCGGCGTCGCGCCCGATCGCACGGAGTGGCTCGTCACGCGCTGTGGCGAGCTCGGATTACGCGTCGAGGGTCTGATGACTATCGGCGTTGCCGACGACTTTGTCGCGACTCGCCAGGCCTTTTCCATCGTCTCGGCGCTGCGCGAGTCGCTCGGGCTTGCGCAGCTATCGATGGGGATGTCACAGGATCTGCGAATTGCGGTCGAGTGTGGTTCGACTCAGGTACGGGTGGGCACGGCGATTTTCGGCGCACGCGCACCACGGAATGGTTGAGGCCAAGGTGCGGGCGGCTGTGGAGCATCACACCCTCGTGCGGGTGGTTTGGGGCATCTAGCAGAGGCCACCTGACCTACAGTGGCTGCAGCTAACGAGCGCCCCAGGCTCCACACGAGCAACCGTGTACGTGTGCCCCGGTCGAAATCGAAACCACTCAAACCGTACGTAGTGACTAGGCCCCGACAACCGCAACGACAGCTGCCACTACATCCACCCATCCAACAACAAACAATCGAACAATTGTGAAAGCGTTTACGTCCGACGGGAGTCGACGGCAAACAACGAGGAGCCAACTGTGGCCGGAATGATGAAAAGGGTCGGCGCCTACTTTGGACTCGTCGAGGACGAGTATCTCGACGAGCCCGATTTCGATGACTACGAGTTCGACGGCGATTACTCGTCGGCTCCTGCGGGCGCGCCCGACGTAGCGAGTTCGCCCGCGCCAGCGGCGCCGGCGCCGCGGGCCTCCCGGCAGCGGCCCGTGCGTGAACCCGTCGGCCGCGCTGCGGTTGTCGAGGCCCCCGCGCCCACTCGGCCCCGCAGCGGGGGGTCGGTTCGTCCGTTGGGCAACGATGGTGACTCGATCGCTCCTCGGCAGCCGACGGTTCGTCCGATCCGGCCGCTGGTCACCGCGCCGGTCCAGGTGGTCGCACCAGCGCGTTTTGAGGACGCGAAGGAACTGGGCGACAAGCTGAAGTCCTCGTTGCCCGTCGTGCTCAATCTGCTCGACACCGAGCGCGACACCACGCGGCGCATTCTCGACTTTGCCTCGGGTCTTGCTTACGGCTTGGGAGCCAAGATGGAGAAGATCGCAGCCTCGGTGTTTCTCATCCGTCCGTCGACGGTCGAGGTGTCTGCAGAAGACTTGCGCCGCCTCGAAGAGCGAGGCTTTCAACAGCGCCCGTGAATCAGCTCATTTGCACACTGCTCAATGTCTGGATGTTTGCGGTCTTCGCGCGCGTGGTGTTGAGCTGGTTTCCGCTCGATCCAAACTCGCCCTTTAACGCTGTGCGTCAGGCCGTGGTTACGGTCACCGAACCCGTGTTGGGGCCCTTACGTCGTGTGATCCCGCCGCTGGGTGGATTCGACCTTTCGCCGATCGTGGCTTTGCTCGGAGTGCAATTGCTCCAGGGTGCGATCTGTTAAACCCCTGCGCGGCGCGCTCGGGCTGATCGCCGCACGCACGGTGTGCTCGGGCTGGCGGCCTGCGCGCTGAGGGCCATGCGCGTCACGAGACGTGAGTGTCTCGGGGAACCTGGTGTTCGGTCTGTAAGCTCTGGCGGATGGAGGACATCACCCCCAAGTATCTGCGTGACGAAGTCCGGTTCAAGGACAAGTTCCGTGGTTACGACCCAGACGAGGTCGACGATCTGATCGACCGCGTCGCCGACCACCTTGAGCGACTCGAGGAGCAGCTGCGCCGAGCGCA
>CAZWPY010000005.1:33921-52042 GCA_964635475.1 uncultured Acidimicrobiia bacterium | reverse complement strand
CGATCATCCTGCTCACTGCTCGCGATTCGGAGATCGACCGGGTGGTCGGGCTGGAAATGGGCTCCGACGACTACTTGACCAAACCGTTTTCTCCTCGTGAGCTCGTTGCCCGGGTGAAGGCACTCTTGCGCCGTGCCGAACCGGTCACACCGCCGAACGAGAAGCCGCCGACCTTGACGGTCGGTCCGATCGACGTCGACCTCGCCCGTCGCGAAGCGCGCTCCAACGGGACAGCCGTCGCGCTCACCACTCGTGAGTTCGACCTGCTCGCCCACCTAGTGGCGCACCGAGGACTCGCGCTCAGTCGTCAGCAACTGCTCTCGGCGGTCTGGGGAGCTGACTGGTACGGCGACGACCGCACGGTCGACGTGCACGTGCGTCAGCTCCGAAAGAAACTCGGCGACGCACTTCCCCTCACGACGATTTGGGGGGTCGGCTACCGGCTCGACTAACCGCGGCGACGGCGCGGGCGCCGCCTGTCGACGCGATCACTCGCCACGTTTCCCACGCAGACCAACCCGCACAACGCAACCCCACTCGCAGGAGTCCCGAAAGCCCGCACCATGACCGCACGATTTGTCCGAGCACTCGCCAGCTGTGTTCTGCTCTCGATCCTGCTGGCCGGCGCGGGCTCGCTGCTGTTGTCGACCCGTGCCGCGCGCGACCAAACCCGCCGTGACGTACGCGAGCAAGCGATCGCCATCGCCGGCCAGGGGCAAGCGATCGAACGTGTCATCGCCGAGCGCACCGGCCGGCCGACCGGACCCACGGCGCTGTTGTTTCGCCGGCTCCTGATCAGGGTCCTGCGCGTGAACGACGTCGTGTTGCGCTCGACCAAAGCCATCACGGCCGACGCGATACCCACCGCCATCCAAGAGGCCGGGTACACGCCTGCCGACATCTCCGCGCTCCAGGCCGGGGCCGTGGCCTCCGGCGTCACCTCGCAAGCTTGGGCCCTCAGCACCTACCGCAACTCAAGCGGAGTCGTCGCCATCATGATCACTGACGAACTCGATCGTGGGTTCGGGCGCGGGTGGGAGTGGTTAGTAATCGGCGGACTCGGCGCGCTCGCGATCGGCTTGGCAACCGCGTTCGTGCTCGGGTCGCGTGTGTCGGCGCCGATTCGCGAAGCGGCAGCCAACGCCCGCGCAATCGCCAGCGGCGACCTCACTCGCCGCATGGCCACCGGCGGGCGCGACGAACTTTCCGACCTCGCGCGAGCGGTCAATGAATTGGCCGACGGGCTCGCGACGAGTCGCGGGCGCGAACGACAACTCCTGGCCAGCGTGTCGCACGACCTGCGAACGCCGCTCACCGCGATCAGCGGCTGGGCCGAGGCATTGGCCGACCAGACCGCTCCCGACCCGGCGGCAGCGGGACGAGTGATTGCCCAACAATCCCAACACCTCACCCGCCTGGTTGGCGATCTGCTCGACATGGCGCGTGCAGGAGCGGGCCAACTCGGGTTTCACCACTCACGGGTCGATCTCGCAGCTGTGGCGCAAGCTGCACTCGACGCCCGGCAGACTCCGGCCAGCAAAGGCGCCCTCGACCTGGTCCTGCACTCCCCCGCGCGCAAGGAGTTTCCGCAGACCCAGCAGCCTCCGCAGACCCAGCAGCCTCCGCAGACCCAGCAGCCTCCGGAAACCCAGCAGCCTCCGGAAGCCCAGCAGCCTCCGGAAACAGTGATCGACGCCGACCGCAATCGTGTAGAACAAGTCATCACCAACCTGCTCGACAACGCGCTGAAGTTCGCCGCCTCCCGCGTCGAGCTCGACCTCGAGTCGAGCGCCACCGAGGTCAGACTGCACGTGAGCGACGACGGGCCCGGCCTCGCACCCGAGCTCATCGATCGAGCGTTTGAACCATTCCTGACCGACGACCGTGGCGACCCGAGGCGCCATGGCACCGGCCTCGGACTCGCTGTCGCTCACGAGTTGACCAAAGCGATGGGTGGCACAATCGCGTTCGACCCCACCTTCGTCGGCGGAGCCCGGGTAACGCTGAGTTTCCCCCGGCTGACCGCGGAGAGCCCGACCGACTAGGCCCGACCAACTACCGCGCGTCCGACTAAACCTGACCGGCTACGGCACAACTGACAACGTCTGCGTCGCGGCGGTGCCAGGGACCGGGATCTCCGAGAACGACGAGAAGGTGCTGGCGTTGGGATCAAACGACGACGTCGTGACGATGACCTCTGACGTCGTCGTCGTCGGTGGGTAACCACACGACGGCGTCGGCACACTCAAACCGACGCCGTTGACGTCGATTTCGATCGAGCCCCGCCCATAGGAACCGCAACTGGCCTCGAAGGCAACCACTCCGTCGCCGTCGGTCGTCGCTTGCGTGGCGCTGTAGAAGGACCACGGTCCGGTCCCGGTCAACGTGACGACCGCGCCCGCGAGTGGGCCGATCGTGACCGAACCCTTTGCGTCGACCTGTTTCGCGCCGACACGAACGCTCAGTACGACGACCTCACCGATGCCAAACACTCGCCGCGACGCCGCCGACGACACGGTCAGCCCGCCGCGGCTTTGCACCTGCAGACTCAACTTGTTGGCCGGAATCGCGGTCCCGTCGGCAAAAACGATCTCGCCTGTCGCCTTCGATGCGTCGACGAAAAACACGGTCGCGGTGGTCATCAGATAGTCCGGCGAGCGCCACGCACGCACTCGATAACGGCCGCCGGAAAACCCGCGCACCGAGAAATACCCGCGGCCATCGGTGGTGACCTCCGCTGTTGTGCCGCGTTCGCCGATGAATCGCTCGATGCGCACCACCGCGCCATCGACGGGCCCGTCGGGCCCGACAACTTGCCCACCGAGAACGACGTTGCCCGTCGCAATCGGCAACACCGACGTTGTTTCGCCTCGGACCGAGCCCAGGTCGACTTGAGTCAAGTCCGGCAACGTCGTCGTGGTGGTCGGAGGTGTGCTCGGGGTCGCCGAGGTCGATGGGAACGAAAACGACACCGGTACGTCGTCGGTCACTTCGCCGTTGAAGACCGAACAACTCGCGGCGCCCATACTCACCAGGACCAGCCCGGCTGCGCACGCGGCCCGTGGGGACCACGCCGTCATGCCGCTCCCACCAGCGGCCGCTCGGCGACCCGCGCTCGCACCGCACCCGTCGACCAGCGCAGCTCGATCGTCGAGTCGACTGCGACGCTGCGGCGCACCCACGCGAGGCCCACGGGCGCACGAAGGTCGAGGGACTCGCCGATCGAGGTCAGCTCGCCAACCACGTGATCGTCGACCACGACGTCGGCTCCCAGCGGCGGGATAACGGGATCGGCCACGACCAAACCGGCGAGCCAGCGGTTGACGTGGCCGCGTGAATCGATCCGCGCCACCAGCTCCTGGCCGACATAACAGCCCTTGGTGAAACTAACCGAGTCGTCGAGCGCGCCCAGCTCTTGTGGGATCACCTTGTCGTTGATCTCCCCGGGCGCTTCGGCCGCACCGGCCTCGATCCGCACGCTGTTCCACGCGTCAAACCCCACCGAACGGGCGTTTCGGGGCGCGAGGACGCCTCGGCCGACGACATCGACCGCGCCGATCCCCTGCCACGTCGAGGCCACTCGATAGATCGGGTCGCCGGTGAACTCAGATGCGACCAACGAGGCCAGCGGACCACGTACGCCCCAACTCGAGATGTCCGGGTCGACGCGCAGCGTGCACTCGGTGCGGAGAAGAAATCGCTGCAATCGCGTAAAGGCCGCGTCGAGCACCGCGCTTTCGAGATCGAGCCAGTAGCGCTCAGAGTCGACTCGGATGACTCGGATCCGCGCAACCGCCTTGCCGTTGGGCATCAGCAACCACGACCACGACGCGGATCCGTCGCTGAGTGCGAGCACGTCTTGGCTCAGCTGACCCTGCAAAAACGAGCCGGCAGCTGCACCAGCCGCCTCGATCACACCACGATCGAGCTGCCGCAGGCCAGCTTCACGCCGCAGTGCGAGGTAGTCGCCCGTTACATCTGACACGCGTCTGACCCCAGCCGCTCGTGACCCATACCCCCATTCTCGCTCCGGTCGCGCTGCGACCGTTGTCATCGTCGCCCCGGTCACGCGGCGGCCGTTGTCATCGTCGCCCCGGTCACGCGGCGGCCGTTGTCATCGTCGCCCCGGTCACGCGGCGGCCGTTGTCATCGTCGCTCCGGTCGCGCGGCGGCCGTTGTCATCGTCGCTCCGGTCGCGCGGCGGCCGTTGTTATGGCGGTCACCGACCCGCGCTCATGCAGCGCGCGTGCGCCGGGAATGGCGGCGAGCAAGGCGGCCGCCTTGTTGTGGCACTCCAAGTCCTCCGACGCGGCGTCGGAATCGACAACGATCCCAGCCCCGGCTTGAACCGACGCGTGGCCGTCCGCAGTAACAAACATCGTGCGGATCGCGATAGCCGTGTCGAGGTTTCCGCTGAAGTCGAGGTACCCGACAACACCCGCATAACCGCCGCGGCGAGTGGACTCCAACTCGTCGATGATCTCCATCGCCCGGATCTTCGGAGCTCCCGACACCGTGCCGGCCGGCAACGTCGCGCGCAACACGTCCACACACGACATGCCCGCCGCGAGCGTCCCTTGAACCTCCGAGGTCAAGTGCATCACGTGTGAGTAACGCTCAAGGGTGAACAACTCGGTCGCATGCACGCTGCCGAACGTCGCTACGCGACCAACGTCGTTGCGCGCGAGGTCGACGAGCATCACGTGTTCAGCCCGCTCCTTTGGATGTTCGACGAGTTCGGCGGCCAGATGACGATCCTCGATGTCGGTGCGCCCGCGCCGTCGAGTCCCGGCAATTGGTCGACTGATCACTGTGTCGCCACGAACCTGCACCATCGGCTCGGGCGACGAACCAATGACAGTGATCTCCGGAAAACGCAACAAATACATGTACGGGCTCGGGTTGATTTGCCGCAAGCTGCGATAGACGTCGAGCGCATCGGCGCCCAAGTCGATGTCGAAACGTTGCGCGAGCACCACTTGGAATATGTCGCCGGCCAAGATGTACTCGCGAGCGATCTCCACCATCTCGGCGTACTGCGCGCTTGATGTCTGCTGACGCACACCAATCGCGGATTCAAGCTCGGACTCGACAACACCGTTTTCGCCGATGCGATTCACGATTGCGACATCGGCCGCGGTCGGAGGGGGCGGCGGCTGGTACGTGAGCGGCTGCCCGAGGCGGACCACGAGTTCGTCGATGCGCTCGATGGCCGCGTCGTAGGCAGCGTTTAGGGTCGCGAGCCGCGCGGCAACGCCAGCGGGACCGTCAGGGGCGCCAGGGTCGTCGGGGGCGCCAGGGGCGCCAGGGGCGCCGCCGGGTAGATCGTCGGCTGCACCTGCGGCGCCGCGGGGATAGCCGACCACCACGTTGTCGATCAGATAGAGGCGCTGGCGCCAGTGGTCGAAAGCCGCGATCCGCCCGATCACGGCCATCACCGCGGCCGGATGTCCGGTGTCGTCGCGGGGAATATCGGGCAGTTGCTCGATCTCGCGCACCACGTCGTAACCCAGGTAACCCACGACGCCGCCGTGCAGCGGCGGTAGCTCAGTGTCGGCGGGCGACTGCAGATGTTCGAGCAAGGAGTCGAGCACCGCGAGCATTCCCTGGTCGGTGGGCACCGCACACGGCTGCGCACCCCGGACCTCGATGGTCGGCGAGGCCGCATCGGACTTCACGTACTCACATACCGGGTCGAGCCCCACAAAGCTGTAGCGACCCCAGCGGCCGTGTTCGACGGTTTCCAGCAAAAACCCGTAGCCGTTTCCGACCAGCTTGGCGAACGTCGACACCGGCGTTTCGAGATCGGCCATCACCTCACGCCACACCGGCACCACCGAGTAGGTCGCCGCGAGCTCGACGAAGTGCTCCCTCGTCGGTTTCACCGAAACGCCTGTCACCGAAACGCCTGTCACCGAAACACCCGTCACTTCACTGGCCAAACGATCGGTAAAAGCAGGAATACTCGCCGGTGTGGCACGCGCCGCGACCCTGCTGTTCGACCTCGAACAACAACGTGTCGCCATCGCAGTCGAACGACGCGCGGCGCACGAACTGGCGATCGCCCGACGTCTCGCCCTTACACCAGTACTCCTGGCGCGACCGGCTCCAAAACCAGGTGCGACCCGTCTGCAAGGTCTTGCGCAGCGACTCGGCGTTCATCCACGCCATCATCAACACCTGTCGAGTCGCAACGTCCTGCACGATCGCCGCCACCAGCCCGTCCGCGTTGTACGTCACGTGGGCCAGCTGCTCCTCGATGACCGCTATCGGAGTTGGCGACATGTTTTCTGCGACGTTTGACACGGCGGACCAGCCTAGAAGCCCCGTACGCAACGTTGTTTCTCATTACCGGCTGCAAGCAGCCTTGTTCAGTACGGCTGCTTGCGGTCATGTTCAACACCGCTGCATGCAGCCTGGTTCAGTACGGTCAGTCCGGCCGCTCGACCGCCTGCGCTGGGTCGTGACGAGTGGGCTCGTTACGTTCGAATTCGCGGTACGCAGCGAACGCTTTGGCGGCATAGACCGTGCCGGGGCCGCCCTGCATCTGGATCGTCACCCCGAGAGCCTCGGCCACTTCGGCCGCGGTGGCACCCGCGCGCACTGCCCCCCGGGCGTGAGCAGCGATGCAACCGTCGCAACGCGCTACCACTGCCGCGACCAACGCCATCAGCTCCTTGGTTTTTACGCTCAACGCACCCTCGTGGTGCACGCTCGCGCGCGACAACGCGGCGAAGCCCCGATAAACCTCAGGGATCAAGGTCCGCAGATCGCGCCCCGCCGCAGCCAACTCATCGGCCAAGTCGGCCCACGGCGCTGAATCCGACCCGCCGTCATGCGGCTGGTGAGCGTCACTCGTCATTTGCCACTCCTTGCTGACTCCTCACGCGGGCATGCTCGCGCCACCATTGATCCGCCACACCTGCCCCGTCACCCACGACGACGCCGGTGAACAAAGGAACGTGATGGCCGATGCAATGTCGAGCGGTTCGCCGATTCGCCGCATCGGCACCGACGCCATCAGCTCCTCCGCCCGCGCCATACGCGCCTCGTCGTAAGTCCCGTCGTCGTTTCGATACCGCGCTCTCGACATCGGCGTCGCCACGTACCCAGGGGCGACCGCGTTCACGCGAATCCCCTCTGGACCAACCTCGGCCGCGAGCGAACGGGTGAATGAACACAACGCGACCTTGCTCATCGCGTAGGCCGACACGGCCGGCAACGGGTGGTCGATCGCCGTCGACACGACGTTCACAATCGACCCGCCGTCGCCTTGCGCCCGCATCGCACCGACAGCGAGCTGGCAACCCAACACCGCACCCTCGAGATTGACGCTCATCACCCAGCGCAACTCCTCGAGTGTCAACACCGACGGAGCCGCGTTGCGGCTGACGCCAGCGACATTGACCCAGCCGTCGAGGGCACCGAACTCGGCCCCGGCTGCATCGGCGACCGCCGCCAAACTCGCAGCGTCGGTCACGTCGGCCACGACGGCGATCGCCCGACCGCCCGCGACTTCGATGTCGGCCGCTGTCTCCGCCAGGGCGTCGGCGTTGCGGTCGGTCAACACGACCGCGGCGCCCTGCGCGGCAAGCTGCTCGCCACACGCCCGGCCGATCCCCGACGCGGCGCCGGTGACCACGATCACCGAGCCTGCGACGCCTGGCGGATTTGCCGACGGCGGATTTGCCGACGGCGGATTTGCCGACTCGCGCGGCGCTGGCGGGCCAGATGGAGACGCGTTCACAGGTACAACCCCGTCCCGCCATCGTTTCGCGTGGCCGCGACGGCGTGGAGGTCGCGTTCACGCAGGATCAGATAGTCCTCGCCGCGGACCTCGACTTCGAAACGCTCTTCGGGGCTGAACAACACGTGATCGCCCGCTTCAACATGGCGCACCTGCGGGCCCACTGCGACAACGTCGGCCCAGACCAGACGTTTGGCTACCTGTGCCGTCGCGGGAATCAGCAAGCCGCTGCGCGAGGTGCGTTCGCCGTCAGTCGCGGGCACCGACACCAACACCCGGTCATGCAACATCTTGATGGGCGCTCCGTTGGCGTCGTCCATGATGGCGTCGACGGTACCGTCTCGCTTCGTGGCACGCGAACTCCTGCGCTTGAAGACGACCGACTCAGTCGAGCTCGAAGCCGAATTGTCGACTCCCGATGACCGCGAGCCGCGCGCTGGCTTCGTGCTCGCGCACCCGCATCCGCTCCACGGTGGGACGATGAGTTCGGTCGTCATCTCGACCTGGTTCTTCGAACTGGCCCACGACGCCGCGCTGCTGCGTTTCAACTTCCGCGGCGTCGGGAGCTCGACGGGGGCGTTCGACGACGGCGACGCGGAGCGTCTCGACATCGCCGCTGCCATCGATGCCCTCGCGCCCGTTGTCGAGGGGCTGCCCTTGCTGCTGGCCGGCTGGTCCTTTGGTGCCGACACCGCGCTTGGCGTCGCCGACGAGCGCCTCGCTGGCTGGCTGCTGGCCGCGCCGCCGTTGCGGCCCGCAGCCCTCGGCCGCGAACAGGTGTCGGCCGACCCGCGACCAAAACGGCTGATAGTCCCCGAACACGACGCCTTTTGCCCGCCGGCGTCAGCCCAGGAGTTGACCGACGACTGGCGCAACACCAGCGTCGAGACAGTGGCGGGGACCGATCACTTCTTCATCGGCCGCACCCAACGCTGCGTGCAGGCCGCCCTCGCCCTACTCGACGAGATCGATCAGGTCGGCTGAGTCGTTGCCTGACTCGTTGCCTGACTCGACGCTTCGCTCGTTGCGTCGGCCGTTGCGTCGCTCGTTTCTGGCGGATTGCTCGACGTGCTCGCGCCGCCCTGGCCGCCCGACGTGGGCGGACTTTGCGACGCGACCGCAGCCGCCGACGCGCCAGAGGCGCCCTCACCCACACGATCGGCGCGGGTTTCACAAAAGGCGCGTTGTATGGCTACCTGCGCGGCCCGGGCTTGCAGATCAGGTAGTTCCCCGCTCGCCAGCGATTGAGCGGCGCCCTTGATTGTGGCCGCGTCGACCAAACCCTCGGCCATACACGCCGCGACGTCGACGTCGGCGCCACTGTCGATCAGCTCGACAAAGGCCTCCAACCGGAAAAGCAACGTCAAGTACGGCTCGGTCAGCTCAGCAGCCGTGTACTCGGACCCATCGGGACACATCGAAAAGCTCGTCACTGATCCGTTGGTTGTCGCCACCCCGCCTCGCAACGCGGCCACGTCGCGCAGCGCGGCCCGAGCCACGGCGGCTCGGTCGCCGCGCAGGTCGACAGCCTCGGCCACACACGCGTCGGCGAGCTCGGCGTCGGTGGTCGTGTCTTGCACCCACGACGACCCTCCACGCCACGAATCGATCACGGCAGTCACCACGGTCGGGTCGTCGAGGCCAGCAACGGTCATCGCGACACCGAACGCGCCGGTCGCGGACGCAGCCCGCCAGGATCTTCCGGCGGCTTGGCCGTCTGAGTCGGCCGCAACGGTATTTCCTCGCAACGTCAGGTCAGGCGCGGTCGTCGCGTCGCGATTGCCGAGCTGCGAGATCGACAGGAAGGCCGCCTCAGTCTTGGGCGGGTGACGGAAAAACGACTCGACTTCCGAATCGCCGAGAACAGCACGAGCCGCGCGCACTCCGAGCGTGCCCAGTTCGTACGGGGCAGCGAGAAACATCCCCAGCGCCGTCGGTATCTCGGCAGCCGACTTCTCAAGTTCGGCAGCTTCGCCGTCGGTCACGATCGCGCCTTCGCCACCGGTCTCCAGCTCCCACGCTCGGCGTTGTGCACGTGGCAAAAGCTCGTAGTAGGTCCGCTCGGTGTTGACGGCATCGCCTTCGATCAAGAACGTCAACGCGCCCGACTCGTCGTCCGACGCGCGGGCGAGCAATGAGTCGAGGTCGTAGTGCTGGTCCTGCAACGCGTGCACGAGCTCATGTGCCAACACGACCTTGTCGCCGACGTTTAAGTTGCCCTCGCCAGACCGCAGCGTGACCGTTTCACTCGTCGGGTCGTAGAAGGCGAGCACTCCCCCCGACGCAACGGCGTCGAGGACGTCGTCTTGTTCGGGACGCTCTGCCAACATTCCCGCCGCCGCAAGCCACGTGATCCCGTCGGCGAGTTCGTCAGAGGACTCGTCGGATTGCTCGCCTCCCGTGACCTCCCCCACGAACTCGTCGCCGGTCAAGGTGCGCGCTGGCACGGGTTTCTCCCACGACAGTCCCCGCGCTTTTGCCGCGTTCTGTGCGACGTCCCACACCTGCGGATCCCAACCTGCTCGACTCGGGCGAATCGCCACGGCCACTATGACCAACACCGCGGCAAGCACCACAACTGCTAGGCCGGCGACCCACGCAGACATCGAGTCGGGTCGCCCACTCGCGCTCGTCGCAGCGCTGGGGTGCGCGTCGGTGGGTGTGGCAGGTGTCGGTTCTGTCTTGTCGCTATCGACCACGTCGTTATCTCGCTCCCCGCGCGCTGCGCCCGGCTCTGCCCGCTGATGAAACGGAGACTAGGGGCGCACGCACACTCCCGCGGCCGCGAGCGCCGCCTTTGCATCGGCGATGGTGTGTTCGCCGAAGTGGAAGATCGACGCCGCGAGCACCGCGTCGGCTCGTCCGACGATCGCGCCGTCGACCAAGTGCGCAAGGTTGCCGACGCCGCCGCTGGCCACGACCGGCACGTTGACGGCGTCGACCACGGCCGCCGTCAGCTCGACGTCGAAGCCATCACGTGTGCCGTCACGATCCATCGATGTCAACAAGATCTCGCCCGCGCCGCTCGCCGCGCACCGCGCCGCCCACTCGACGGCGTCGACACCAGTGGCTCGGCGCCCGCCGTGGGTGAACACCTCCCACCGGCCCGACTCGTTGGCTACCGACCGAGCATCGATGGCCACCACCACGCACTGAGCGCCAAATTCCTCCGCGATCTCGCTGACGAGTTCGGGCCGAGCCAGCGCAGCAGTGTTCACGCCCACCTTGTCGGCGCCCGCTCGCAGCAGCGCCCGCGCGTCGTCAACCGACCGCACCCCGCCGCCAACGGTAAAGGGGATGAAGACGGTCTCCGCCGTGCGAGCGACCATGTCGATCGTGGTCGCCCGTTGATCCGACGAGGCGGTGATGTCGAGAAACACCAACTCATCGGCTCCTTGCACGTCGTACATCGCCGCGAGTTCAACCGGATCGCCCGCGTCACGCAGATCGACGAAGTTGACGCCCTTCACTACCCGACCAGCGTCGACATCGAGGCACGGGATGACCCTCACCGTGCGCATGCGTTCACCGCCTCGACCACGCTGACGCGCCCTTCGTAGATCGCCCGGCCCACGATCACGCCCTGCAACAGCGAACCACCGGAGCCAACGACGTGCGCGAGCGCGGCCACGTCGTGCGCGGTCGCGACCCCGCCCGACGCGATGACCGCGAGGTCGGTCAGCCCCAGTGTCGCCCGCAAACCATCGATGTCGGGACCCGCCATCGTCCCGTCCCGCGCAATTTGCGTCACGATCACCGCGGTCGCGCCCGCGTCGGCCACACGATCAAGCGCGTCGCCGAGCTCAACGCCCGAACCCGAGGTCCATCCGCGCACCGCTACCTCGGTGCCACGCACGTCGAAACCGACCGCAACGTCGACCATCTCCGCCATCGGCGCAACGTCGCCGGGCGCCTCGACTGCAGCAGTTCCCACGACCACCCGCGCTACACCCGCATCGGCCAAACGTCGCGCCGCTGCTGGCGAACGCACGCCGCCGCCCGCCTGCACTCGGACCCGGTCGCCCACCGCAGCGACGATGTCGGAAATCACTCCCAGATTGGTCGCTTCGCCCGTTCGAGCTGCGTCGAGGTCGACCACATGGATCCACTCGACGCCGGCACTGGCGAACTCGACGGCCACCGACACGGGGTCGGCGTTGTAGACGGTTTCTTGCGTGTAGTCGCCTTGATAGAGGCGCACGCAACGTCCGCCGCGGATGTCGATCGCCGGATAGAGAACGAACGGCTCGGCCGCGCTAACCCCACTCATGCGTCGACCCCGGCAACACGGTCGACACGGTCGACGAAACGGCGCAACAGTGCCAGGCCGGCCGCCGCGGACTTCTCCGGGTGGAACTGCGTGGCCCACACGTTGTCGACCTCCACGAGCGCCGCGACCGGTCCCCCGTAGTCGCACGTGGCCACCACGGCCGGATCGTGCGCCGGTGCCGCGTACGAGTGCACGAAGTACATCCACGGCGACGGCGTTTGGTCAACGAGCGACTCGGACCGACGACCGCCGACTACCTCGAGGCGGTTCCACTGCATTTGCGGCAGTTTCACGTCGCCGCCGAGGCGAACCACTGTGGAATCGAAAACGCCAAGTCCCGCAACGCCGGGCGACTCCTGCGAGCCGGCGAACAGCAATTGCAAGCCAACGCAGATGCCAAGAAACGGGGTCCCTGAGTCGATGGCCGCAAGTGCAACGCGGTCGAGGCCGCTCGCTCGCAACGCGTCCATGGCGCGGCCGAATGCGCCGACGCCCGGCAGGACGACGCCCCGCGCGCCTCGCGCTTGTTCAACAGTGGTAACGAGGCGCGCGTCGCCACCGACGTGTTGCAGCGCCTTTTCCGCGGAGCGCAAGTTGCCGATTCCGTAGTCCAATACTGCGATCACGCGTTGAGCGTCCCCTTGGTCGAGGGAACGGCGTTGCCCTCGACGCGGATCGCGTCACGAAACGCCCGCGCCACTGCCTTGAACGACGCCTCGATGATGTGGTGGGTGTTTTTCCCCGATCGCATGCGGATGTGCAGCGTGACCATCGCGGCCATCACAAACGCGCGCCAGAACTCCTCGGCAAGCTGCGGGTCAAACGCAGGATTGCCCAGCGGCAGCACCGGCACGTCGGCGCGTGGGGCGTCGCCGGCCGGGTCAACCTCGTAAACCAGAAACGGTCGGCCCGACAGGTCGAGAGCCACCTCGATCAGCGCCTCATCGAGCGGGACCGCGACGCTGGCAAAACGACGGACGCCGACGTGGTCGCCGAGGGCCTCGCGCACACACTCGCCGAGCGCGATCCCGACATCTTCAATGGTGTGGTGGGTGTCGACGGCGAGATCGCCGACGGCTCGAACCTGCAAGGAAATGCCGCTGTGTTTGCCGAGTTGATTGACCATGTGATCGAAGAAGGGGATGCCCGACTCAACCTCGACGACGGCAGCACCCACCGGATCGAGGTCGACGGCAACCTCGATCGACGTCTCTTTTGTCTGGCGGGATCGAGTTGCGCGGCGGGCGGATAAGTCGCGGGTCATGTGGCCTCCGGTGAAGCAACCAACTCGCCGAGCACATCGGCGAGGGCCGTGAGAAAAGTGTTGTTTTCAGCGGGTGTTCCGATAGTGATGCGCAAGCAGCCGGCCAACCGCGGCCACGAGGAGCAGTCACGAACCAAAACCGAGCGAGCAACCAGCCCGGACCAGACCTCTCGCGCGTCGGCCGGAGGGCGAAACAAGACGAAGTTCGCGTCGCTCGGCCACGTCCTCACACCCAAACTCGCCAGGCCCGCGCTAACCCGCTCACGCTCAGACACGATCCAGCCGGTGCGATCGTTCATCTCATCGACGAAGCGCAAAGAGAGCTCGCCCGCGGCCTGTTTGAACGCGTCGAGGTGGTACGGCAACGCAACGGACTCGAGCGCAGCCACAACCCACCGGGGCGCGACGCAGTAACCGAGCCGCAGCGCCGCCAGACTCCAGGTCTTGGAAAACGTTCGCACCACCACGACTCGCCGATCGTCTGCCACCCACGGAATCGCCGACCAACTCGAAAACTGGCCGTAGGCCTCGTCGACCACCACCAGGCCTGTGGTCACCTGCTCGATCTCCGCCACGACATCGGGCGCAACCGCTGCACCCGTCGGGTTATTGGGCGAACAAACAAACACGAGGTGCGGCTGTCCGGCTCCTGAGTGGCCGGCGTGGCCGAGCTGATCGGAGTGGCCGAGTTGGCCGAGCTGATCGAGCGCGGCCGAGTCGATCTCGAAGTCGGCGTCGCGCTCCAACTCGATCACGTCGGTCGCCGTCACGCGTGCGATGTGCGCGTGCAGTGCGTAACTCGGCTCGAAGGTAACCGCCGTGCGGCCCGCGCCACCAAAGGCGAGACACAGGGCCTGCAACACCTCATTGGATCCATTGGCAACGAAGATCTGTTCCGCGTCGACGCCGTGTAGTTCGCCCAGCGCGCGGCGCAGCGCCCACGCACCTCGGTCGGGGTAACGGTTCAGCTCGATCTCGCCGCACACTGCCGCGAGCTGTTCGACAAGCGCCGCCGGGGGTGACACCGGTGATTCGTTGGTGTTCAGTCGAACGGCGACCTCGACTTGCGCCGAGTGGTATCCCTCGATCAACGCCAAGTCGCCGCGAGGCGCCACCAGGCCCGCGCGCGGGCCGCTCACAGTTTCTCCAATCGCCGTGAAGCCGACAGTGCGTGGGTGAACAGACCTTCGGCCGACGCGAGCGTGACAACCGCCGGACCGGCCACCGCGAACCCGGCTGGGTCGCAGTCGACGACGTGAACGTGTTTGCAGAAGTCCTCGACGCGCAGCGCCGACCCAAATCGGGCCGAGCCCGATGTCGGCAACACATGCGACGGGCCCGCGACGTAGTCGCCGAGCGACGCGGGCGCCCATTGCCCGAGGAAAACTGCGCCGGCGTTGCGCACCAGCTCGACGAGTTCGGACGCATTCGCGACCATCAGTTGCAGGTGTTCGGGCGCGATCCAATTGGATACCGCCATCGCCTCACGCGCACCGTCGACGATCACGACGTAGCCGTTGGCCGCCAACGTCGCAGTGATGTCGCCCGCCCGAGTCGAGCCGGCCACCAACTCACTCAGCGCGTCGCAGACGGCGTCGGCCACGTCGTCGGACCAACACACGAGCCACGCGAGCCCGTCAGGCCCGTGTTCGGCTTGGACGGCCAAGTCGGTCGCGACCCACTGCGGATCTACCGTCTCGTCGGCCAGCACCACGACCTCGCTCGGCCCGGTGAAGGCCGACGGCACGCCGACCACTCCGGCTCCGGCGACCTCACGTTTGGCTACTGCCACGTAGATGTTTCCCGGGCCGACGACCACGTCGACGGGACGGATCGACTCGGTCCCATACGCCATCGCGGCCACGGCCTGGGCGCCACCGACCGCGTACACCTCATCGACGCCGGCGACAGCGGCCGCGGCCAGCGTGACGTCGGAAATTTCACCATCGGGACCCGGCGGCGTACACAAAACGACCTCGGCCACTCCCGCCGCTTTCGCCGGGATGGCCGTCATCAACACCGTCGACGGGTACGCCGCGCGGCCGCCAGGTACGTAACAACCCGCACGCGCCACCGCAACGACCTTGTCGGTCACTCGCAGGCCCGTCGCGCCCTGGCCACCACTGCCCTCGACAACGGCCACCTGGTGGTAGTCGGCGATGTTCTTGGCAGCAAACCGCAACGCGGCGACTACCTCCGGCTCGACGGCACGCACGGCAGCCTCGACACGCTCGGTGGAGACCCGGATGTCGTGTAGCTCGGCGCCATCGAAACGCGCGGTGAACTCACGTAGTGCGGCGTCGCCCCTCTCGCGCACGGCACGGATTACGTCGCGAACGGCAGCCACCGGCTCGTCGCCGGGCTGCTCCGGACGCGGCAGCGCGGCGTAAAACGAAGGACTATCTGTCGGCACGCCGCGCACGTCGATGCGTTTGAGCACCCCTCGAAGGTAGTGCCCCGGCCCACACTCGCCGACCGACTTACCGTTCGTGCAACACGCTCACGCGCTCGGTGCCCAGTCCCAGCCAGCCCAGTCCCAGCCAGCCCAGTCCCAGCAACGAGACCCGTCCCAGCAGCCCGCCCCGTCTCAGCAATACGTCGACAGCGTGGGGAAAGGGTTTACCGCGCCACCGCCGCCCGGGTGAATCTCGAAGTGAAGGTGGGTAGGGCCACCACGAGCATCGCCGGTGTTGCCGACGTACCCGATCACGGTGCCAGCCGCAACGTGGCCCGACACCCCGCTATAGCCACTCAGGTGCGCCCCGTAGTAGGTGGCACCGTCGTCGCCCTTGAGGTAGTACGCCAATCCGCCCAATGCGCTGGTCGTGTGTTGGCGAAACGTGCCCGCCACATTGGCCACCACGGGCGTTCCGAGGGGCGACAAGATGTCGTTGCCCTGATGACTGCGACCGCCTGCTCTCGGCGCCCCCCAGTCGTTGGTAAAACTGCGGGCCCCTTGCACCGGACACACCCAAGAACCCGAGGCAATCACTCCGGTTGCGGCTGCCGCGTCGCGACCCGAGTCGGTGCTAGCGGCCGGCTCGGCTGCGGCTCGCGCGGCCGCGGTCGAGGGAGGTGCGGGTTGTTCGGCGACCTCACCTGCGCCGGTGGCCGTCCGCCCCGACGTCGTCGGTGTTTTCGCCGCCGACTTACGACGTGCTGCCGCGGCCTTTTCGGCGGCGGCTTGACGTTGCGCCAGCGCCAGCGCCGCTTCCTGCTCGGCGATGCGGTCGAGTTCGGCTGCGGCCGCTGTCCGGCGCTTCTGCAACTCAGCGACCCGCGATTCGCGTTGCGCCTTTTGCCCCGCAGCTTGATCTCGCAACACCCGCACGTCCTCCAACGCGGCCGCCATCTCGTCGCCCGCGCTGGTCACACGGCCCGAGACGACGTCGACGAAGACCCTGGCGCGAGCGTGGTCAACCACATCGACGCCCAACAGCGCATCGCCTGCGCCGTCGCCTTCGACGTAACGCCGCACCGTCTCGGTCCGCAGAACCTCACGCCAACGATTGAGCTCCTTCTCCGCGGCGACCAACCGCGAGGCCGTCTGCGACTCCTCCGCTTGCGCCGTAGCCAATTGCGACTCAGCATCGGCCAAGTCGCGTGCGGCTTGGTCCAAACGCCGCTGCGCGTCGGAGCGGTCGTCGGCCGCGGCCGGGCTGGCAACCAGCAGCCACACGGCGCAACAAAGTGCGGCTGCTGCGGTGCGCGCAACTCGCATCGCAGCCACGCGAGGACGGCCGTGAACTGGCCTCCGAGCCGTGTGGGTCACGGCACCATCGTTGCCCATGTTGATCCAGAAGTGCCAACGCCTCACGTTTGACACACTGGGAGCGCATGAACAGTCCAAGTCGACAACTGCGCGCTCTTGAGGCCACCGACGCCGACTTTGCGCGGGCCAAAGCGTTGGAATCCACCAGCTTTGGCGTCGAGTGGTCTGCCGCTGACTTTGCCAAGTGGTGCGACCCGAGCCGAACCGTGGCGGCCGACGTCGGCGGTGAACTGGCCGCGATCGCGCACTGGTACAACGCCGGCCACTACCTCGGCGGCAAGTTGGTTCCCGCGATCGCGGTGCATTCGGTCTCGTGCCGTCCGGAGTTCCGTCGCCAGGGCCACACCGCCGCTGTCATGACCGCCGTGCTCGACCGTGCGCGCGCCGAGGGCAACGCGCTCGCATCGCTCTTCCCCGCCTCGCACGCGTTCTATACCCGCTTAGGTTTTGGCCCGGCCGGCGGCTTTCAAACGTGGGAAGCTCCGCTCGACGCGGTGGCAGCGGCGTGCGCCACGCCACGATCCACACCTCACGTACCCATGCGCGCTGGCCGCGAGGCCGACTGGCCGGCCATGCGGGAGCTGTACCACGACCTGGCCATCCAGCACCACGGCTGGCTCCATCGGCCCGGGCCGTTCTGGGACGATTGGGTCCCCGAACGGTGGGAGAAGTGCTGGAGCGTCGTGTTGCCGGCCGCGACACCCACTGACTCCGACGCGCTCGACGGTTACGCCGTCGTGCGGCAGATTCCCGTGACGCCGCGGGGTTACGACCTCGAAATCGTCGAGCTGCTCGCGCGCAGCGCCACCGCGCGGTCGGTCCTGTGGTCGACGGTGGCCTCGGCCGCACCACTGGGCAGGCGGGTCCGTTGGTACGGGCCACCCAACGACTGGCTCGTCGCGAGGCTGGCCGAACCATCCGCTGCGCGGGTGGTCGACTCCTGGGGCTGGTCTACAACAGTCCTCGACACCGCTCGCGCGGTCGTCGCTCGCGGCCACAACGGCGTGGTCGGCTCGTGCGTGGTGGCGATTCGCCCACCACGCAGTTCTGGCCGACCACTCAGTGCTG
>CAZWPY010000005.1:16394-33821 GCA_964635475.1 uncultured Acidimicrobiia bacterium | reverse complement strand
GCCAACCGCTCAGTGCTGGCCAACCGCTCAGTGCTGGCCAACCGCTCAGTGCTGGCCAACCGCTCAGTGCTGGTCATCTCGGGGCCGATGTCGAAACGTGGCGCATCGAGTGCGACGGCCGCGACGTCGCCGCGTCGCCCTCGCACGCCGCGGCCGACCTCAACGTGGCGGCCACAAACTGGGCGAGCATCTACATGGGTTGGAGCACCGCAGCTGAGCAGCTCCGCGACGGCCTCATCGAGGGCAACGCGGCCAGCGCGAACTGGCTCTCCGCGTTGTGGGCCGCACCCGCGCCGTGGTTGGGATTGTGGTTCTAGCGGGAGGCCGCCGCGCGGTGACGCTCGCTCGCCGACGTCAGCCCAGCTGCGCCCGCCGCGCCACCCGTGCGAACTCGTCACGAGCACGCTCGAGTGACTTGTTCGCCTCCCGCAACGCATGTTCCGCGTCGGCCATGTAGAGACCAGCCAACTCCGCGGCGGTGCCGATCGCGGCGTCGGCCGAGTTGCGCACACGACGCCCTAACTCCTCGACTTGGGCTTTCACTGATGACAGTTCGGCCAGATCCACCGTGGTCCTCCGTGCTCGGACACTGACTCAGCCGCCGGCCGAGGGGCAGAAGTCTGCCAGTACGCACGACCCACACAACGGTCGCCGGGCCACACACGTCGCGCGGCCGTGCAAAATCACTCGTAAGGAAAACCCGCCCCAACGCTGTCGCGGCAACAGCGCGCACAAGTCGGCCTCCACTTTGACGGGGTCGGTGTTCTCGGTCAGCTTGAGCAGGCGTGATATCCGCCCAACGTGGGTATCAACCGGTAGTCCGGGCTCGCCAAACGCAACGCTGCGCACCACGTTGGCCGTCTTGCGGCCCACGCCCGGCAGCGCCACCAACTCGTCGAGGGAACTCGGGACCTGGCCGGCATACTGCTGCGAGACCGCAGCGGCCATTCCCAGCAGGCTCGTGGCCTTGTTGTGGAAAAAGCCCGTCGGTCGGATGATCTGCTCGAGGCGCTCGCGGTCGAGGGCCGCCATCGCGTCGGCGCTCGGAGCGACCGCAAACAGTTCGGCGGTGACCTGGTTGACCCGTTCGTCGGTGCACTGCGCCGACAAGATCGTGGCCGCCAACAGTTGGAAAGCATCATCGTGTCGTAACGCGCACAGTTCGCTGGCGGTTCCAGGGAACAGGGCCTGCAAACGGATGTCGGCCTCGCGCGCACGTCCGCGAGCTGAACGCGGTCGAGCCATTACGCAAAACTATCGGGCAACGTTGCAGTGCGACGTCGGGCTTCTACCCTGTCGCGATCCTCCGAAGGGCACACGCCGGTGTTGTTGACAACCTCGACAGTGACGACTCTGCACCGGGCCGCGCGCACGTACGCGGCCGTTCGTGAACTCATTGAGGCCGAGACCCGGCAACTCGACCGCGCTCCGCTCGACGACCACCAGTTGGCCGACCTGGCCGACCCTGCGCCGGACTCCGCTGCCATCGTCGCGACAAACACCGACCCAGACCCCTCGTTCGCCACGCCCGCCCGCGGCGAACAGCCCGCGTCAGCTCGACGCAGCACGCTCGGTTACGCGCACGTAAATCGCTTGGCCGACGGTTGGCAACTCGGCCTGGTCGGGCCAATCGACCTCGAACGAACACTCGACGCGGTCGATGCGTGGCTACTGCGCTACGACCCTGCGCCGCTGTCAGTGTGGCTACCCACCGTGGCCGGCGACGCGGGCGATCAGAGCACGGCGACACTCCTCGCTCGCGCGTTCGCGCCGGTGCGGGCCTTACACCGCCTCAGTCACGCCCTACCCCACCCTCTCGCCGACGCGGCTCCCCGAACATCGCGGGCCTTTGCCGACTCCGACGCCGCAGCATTTCTCGAACTCAACGGCGCGGCATTTGCGGCCGACCCCGACCAAGGCGCGTGGGACGAGATCGACCTGATGAAGCGCCGGCGCGCCCCGTGGTATCGCGACGACGACTTTCGGGTCGCCGACACGTGTCTCGATGGCGCCCGCGTACCCGGTGCGCTCGCTGGTTGTTGCTGGACGAAGGTCGACCCAGTGCGCCAGGTCGGCGAGATCTACGTGATCGCCGCGCACCCCGCGTGCGGCCGCTTCGGACTCGGGCAGGCGCTCGCGCTCGATGGCATGGCGCACCTGCACGAACAGGGGCTCGATCGGGTCGAGCTCTACGTCGATTCGGCCAACTACGCCGCGTTGCGGCTGTACCGCCGATTGCAGTTCACGACCGACCTGACGTTGACCTGCTACCGCTGGCTACCACCGAGCCTTCGCCACGACCGGGCCAGCAACATGACCGGGCCAGCAACATGACTGAGCCAGCAACATGACTGAGCCAGCAACATGACTGGGCCACGCACCCGATACGACCACAACCGCGAGTCGGTGGCCGCGTTGCTCGAGCACGAGCCGAGGTTTCGCGTTGAGCAAGTGTGGCAAGGCGTGTTTCAACGTGGGCTCAATCCGGCCGAGCTGACATCACTGCCGCTGCCGCTGCGCGAGCGTTTGACCCAGCAGCTGCCGCCAGCGTTGACATCCGTCGCATCTGCTCGCGACGGCGCGTTCCCGCACGAGACGAGCAAGTGGCTCTGGGAGGTGGGCGGCGGGTTCCAGGTCGAGACGGTGCTGATGGGTTATCCACGGCGAGCCACCGTCTGCGTCTCGACCCAAGCGGGGTGTGCGATGGCGTGTGCGTTTTGCGCGACTGGCCAAGCGGGCTTCGACCGCCACCTCAGCGCAGGCGAGGTCATCGAGCAAATCGTCGTCGCCGATCGGGAGGCTCGTGCGCTCGGACGCCCGCGAGTCGACAACGTCGTGTTTATGGGCATGGGCGAGCCGCTCGCCAACTACGGCGCGACCATGGCGGCGGTTCGTTGGGCGCGAGACGACTTCGGGCTCTCGGCTCGGAATCTCACCGTGTCGACGGTGGGCCTCGTCCCCGGGATCGAGCGGCTGACCGCCGACGGCACGCCCGTCAATCTGGCCGTGTCGTTGCACGCCGCCAACGACACAGACCGCGACGAGTTGGTGCCGATCAACCGCCGATACCAGCTGTCGGTTCTGGCCGACGCGTGTTCTCGTTACGTGCAGCACACACGTCGCCGGCTATCACTTGAGTGGGCGTTGATCGCCGGCCGCAACGACACGCCCACAGCCGCACACGAGCTCGCCGACTTCGCCCGCCCGTTGCGCGCGCACGTGAACCTGATCCCGCTCAACCCCACCGCGGGGTTCACCACACGCGGCTCCACGCCCGAACGTGTTCGCCAATTCCGCGAGCGGCTTGAGGAACTGGGCGTGAACGTAACGGTCCGGGCTAATCGCGGTACGCGAATCGACGCGGCGTGCGGGCAGCTACGTGAACGCCTCCACGCGACGAGCGTTGTGGTGTCTCCGGCTAGAAAGAGCGGGAATGAACGAACGTAAGTGGTTCAACCCGCATCTCCCGCAAACCCTGCAAATCGCCATCATGTTGTTGTACCTCAACGCCGTCTTTGCCGTCCTCTACGGGGGCTTGGGTTCGCCGATCGGGATCTTGCTGATAGCCGGCGGCGTCGGCGCTGGATTTGGCATCGCGAACGAGAAGAAGTGGGGCTACTTCGCGGGTATTGCGATGGCGGTCAGCCCGTTTGTGCTTCGAGCCGCTCTCGACGGGCTCGCGTACGCGTTCAGGGTCAGCCCGATCACGTTGATGTTTGAGGTTGCGCTCGTCGCGCTCCTGCTGCATCCGCAAAGCCGCGACTACCAAGACACTTGGTTTAAGTAGCCCGTCCAACGGTGGCCGTGGCTTAAGTAGTCGGCCGCGGGCGGCCGTGGTTTAAACAGTGGCGGCCGCGGGCGGCCCTGGTTTAAACAGCTCGGCCGCGGGCGGCCAAAAAGTCTCACCGCGCCCAGGCGCGCTCTGCCACGTACCGGGCCGCCGCGGCCACCACCCGAGCCGCAGCGGGGTCGGCGTCGTCGTTGGCGTCAGATCGAACGCCATCGACCCGGCGGCCGAGCAGGCCCCCGACACACGCCGCTGCCGATTCGCCCAACGCGGCGAGGTCGTAGCCACCTTCGAGGAACGCCACGACTCGCCCACGGGTAACGAGCTGGCTCGCGTCACGGGCCAGGTCGGCGAAGTCGGCCCCGGTGAGTCCAAGGTTGGTAAGCGGATCAGCTCGATGGGCATCAAAACCCGCGGAGAGCAACAGCCACGTCGCCCGGCGGGCAGCAACGAACGGTGCCACGACGTCGACAAACAGCGTGCGGTACACCGCACCCGTCGTGCCCGCGGGGACTGCCACGTTGATGATGTTGCCGAGTGGGCCGTGGTCGTCGGGTCGTCCGGTTCCGGGGTACTGCGGCCACTCGTGGATCGACACAAAACCGATCCGCGAATCACCTTCACACATGGCCTGGGTGCCGTTGCCGTGATGCGCATCCCAATCGACGATCACCACCGACTCGCCCGCGTCAGCCAACGCCCGTGCGGCTACCGCGATGTTGTTGAACAAACAAAAGCCCATTGGCCGCTGCGGGGTCGCGTGGTGACCGGGAGGCCGCACGACGCACATCGCCGCGTCCGCGTCGCCATTGCGCAACGCCTCGATCGCGGCCAGCCCGGCGCCCGCAGCACGCTGCGCTGCTCCCCACGAGCCGGCGACCGCCACGGTGTCGGCGTCGAACCGTGCCCCTCCGCTCACGCTCGTGTTGCGGATCGCCTCGATCAGGCGCTCGTCGTGCACAGCGAGCAGTGACTCGATCCCGGCCAGAGGGGCGGCCACGTGAACGACCGCGTCGCGAAACTCGCTCGCGGCGATGCCGCCGAGTACCGCTCGCATTCGTGCAGGCGACTCCGGGTGGCCGACCACGTCGTGGCCGTCGCACTCCGGATGGGTAACGAGCAGCAAGCTCATCGCGGCCTCCTCACGCGCCAGCCCGAGGCCGTTTGCAACCAGCCGCGGCCGGTTGCGACCAGCCGTGACCAGCCGCAACCACCCGCGCTCCTCACGTCGAGGGAACGCCTACGAGAGCCGCTCGATCAACATCGCCATGCCTTGACCGCCGCCCACGCACATCGTCTCGAGCCCGATCGTCTTGTCGGCATCAGCGAGGCCGTTGATCAACGTGCTCATGATGCGAGCGCCGGTCATGCCAAAGGGGTGACCAAGGGCAATCGCGCCCCCGTTGACATTGAGCTTGTCGAAGTCGATCCCCAACTCCTGCGCCGACGGGATGACCTGCGCGGCGAACGCCTCGTTGATCTCCACCAAGTCGACGTCGCCGATCGACATGCCGGCGCGCGCCAGCACCTTCTTGACGGCCTCGATCGGACCAAGGCCCATGATCTCGGGGTTGAGAGCCGACACCGAGCTCGCGATGATCCGCGCGAGCGGCCTGATTCCCAGTTCTTTCGCCCGCGTATCGCTCATCACCACAACAGCGGCCGCGCCGTCGTTGAGCGGACACGCATTGCCGGCGGTCACCGAACCGTCGGGCCGAAACGCCGGCTGCAGCGTGGACAGCTTCTCCACTGTGGTCCCGCGACGGGGGCCATCGTCGGCGCTCACCACCGTGCCGTCGGCCAGCGTGATCGGCGTGATGTCACGTTCAAAAAACCCGCGGTCGATAGCGTCGACGGCCCGATTCTGCGAACGCGCCGCGTACTCGTCCATCGCCTCGCGGGAGACTCCGGTGATCTGCACGACGTTTTCGGCCGTCTGGCCCATCTCGATGTAGATGTCGGGCAAACCCTCGGGCGCCGACCACGTGGCGGCAGCGCCGCTCGCCCGCGCCGCTGACCGCGACGCCGCGTCGGCAAAACGCGGATTCTGCGTGTTGGGCACGTGATCCGACGAGCCGTTGAAGAAGTGGCTAACAGCTTCGACTCCGGCGGCGATAAACGCGTCGCCTTCACCGGCGCGCACGGCGTGCGCGGCCATGCGGATCGTCTGTAACGACGACGCGCAGTACCGGGTGACGGTGGTGCCCGGCACCGAGTCGATACCGGCGAGCAACGACACAACCCGGCCCATGTTGAATCCCTGCTCGGCTCCGGGCAATCCACAACCCAACATCAGGTCTTCGACCTCGCCGATCGGCAATTCGGGGACCTTGGCCAACGCCGCGGTCACCATCTGCGCAGCCATGTCGTCGGCGCGCAACGAAGCCAGCGAGCCCTTAAACGCCCGCCCAATGGGACTCCGGGCCGTGGAGACGATGACGGCTTCGGGCATATTTCCTCCTGATGAGTGAGCACTTCGTAATGTCGCCGCGACGCTCGCGGTCGGCAACGAGTCGCGCATCTTTGCCGCTCGCACGCGACGTGCGCCAACTCGGCGCCGCGTGACCGCTCGGGCAGCCGGGACCGCCGCGAGCACGCGTAGCGCCCGACGCCTACTACAGCAGCGCGATCGCGATTCCCACCGGGATCACGACCCAACACAGCCCGGTCGCGAGCAAGGCAATAAAACCAAACGTCCGAGCCTGATCCTTAGGGGGATTGCCGCAACGACCCATCGTCTCCCACAACGCGGCCAGCGGCTTTTCCACCGTGAGACGGATTCGGCGCCGCGCGACCGCAGCGCCTTGCCAGCCACACCAGCCGAGCGCACCAAACAGCAACGCGACCACCACGGAGGCGACGATCGTGGCCGCGCTCGTCGAGGTGGCCAGCGCCGCGGTCGCGCGCAACATCGACAGAACCGACGAGATGGCCGCGCCGCCGAGCACAAACGCAGGCAGCCCTACGGCTCCGCCCTTGAATCCCGGCGATAGCCGCTCCATGTGAATCCGCGCCCGACGCAACGGCGGCAAATCCGGGTCACCGACGAGACATTCAGCCTCACGCCGTTGGTACAGGACCCGGAGCTTGTCGACGATCGATCCTTCGTAACTACGCACGATGAAACGCGTCACCAACGTCACGAGATAACGGGCAACCGCCGTGAGCGGACCCAAACGCGGCACGCGAACCTTACGTGCGCCATTACGATCGAGCACTTCCAACGCCCGAACGACCAGCACGTGCGCCTGGGCAAACCGTTCCGGCTGACCCAACGCCCGCGTGGCGGACAGTTCAAGCACGATCTGTCGGTCGAGCTCACTCGACGCGCCGATCTCGTCGAAGATCGCGTCGGTCGCCGCTTGGTCGCTCTTCCGAAACGCACGGAATCGCTCGAACCGTTCCGAGAGCTCGTCGAGCAACAAGCTCTGTTCCTGGGCATCCGCCTCCGGCTCCGCGTGCTCCTGGGCATCCGCCTCCGGCTCCGCGTGCTCCTGGGCATCGGCGTCCAGCACCGCGCCCGCTTCGTCCGTCCCGGCCGTCCGCTCGTTCATGTCCCCTCCTCGTGCCCGCTATCCGCCGCACAACGCAACAGTGCCACCGCACATGCGGTGGCACTGTTGAACAAACACTGTTGAACAAATACAGACCCAAACGGGCCTACTCGCCGATTATCAGCCGGTGAAGCTGGGCTGAGCCGGCGTGGCGGCCGCGGTCGCCGCAGCCGGAGCGTGCATGTCCGCACCGTGCATACCCGAACCGGGCATGCCGGGCTTGGGCGCCTCCGACGTGGTGGTGGTTTCTTCCTCGTCCTCTGAGGACGTGGTGGTCTCCGGCGCAACCTTGCCAGCAGCGACAGCGTTGTTGACTGGCGCGTCCGACGTGGTCGTCGTCGTGTCGTCATCGTCGTCTGCCCAGGCCGGCACGGCGAAAATCCCTGCGCCAAAGGCGGCCAGGATCCCGACGGTGAGGGTCTTGCGGATGGTCATAGTTTGGTCCTCCGAGGTCAAGGTTTCGGGGCATCGTACTGGGCAGAACTACACAAAACTCAAACCGCCTGACAGGTGTGGTGAGAGTGGGGACCAGTTCGGTCTGCCGTGGGAGATGAGCAGCAAGTTTCTGCTGCTGCACAGAGGCTTACATCGCTCACTCTTGGTGACGGCGGTCCGCTCGCGCCCCCGGTTGGATTCGAACCAACGGCCGGCTGCTTAGAAGGCAGCTGCTCTATCCACTGAGCTACAGGGGCGGACGCACACCACGTTACGCGTCGACGCTGCCGCGTCACGGCCCGCCCGCCGATCACCCTCACGCACCCGTAGCCCGCCACCCTCCGGCGGCCGGACGGTTCGCGCCGACCGGCAGTAGGGTTTGCGTTGCCTTTTCCCGGACCCGCGAGGAGCCCCGATGACCGACGAATCCACCCACAACGCGGCCGACGCGGGTAAGCCGATTGAAAGTAAGCCCATTGACGGCAAACCGATTGAAGGCAAACAGGGCCTGCTCGATCGTGTCGGTACGTCGCTGGGCACCTCCGACTGGAAACCCGTCACGCAAGAGGAGATCAACCTCTTCGCCGACGCAACCGGCGATCACCAGTGGATCCACATCGATCCTGAGCGCGCGAAGGAGGGGCCCTTCGGCGGCACGATCGCACACGGATATTGGACGCTGTCAGTAATTCCCGTCCTGCTCGGCCCGCTCATGCGTGTCGAGGGCGTGAAGATGGGCGTGAACTACGGCCTCAACAAGCTGCGTTTCCCCTCACCGGTCCCGGTCGGCAGCCGCATCCGACTACACGCGACGTTGGCCAACGTCGAAGAAATTGCCGGCGGCGCGCAGCTGACCGTCGCTGTCAGCACCGAGGTCGAGGGCTCCGACAAACCGGCGATGGTCGCTGAAGCGGTCTACCGCTACTACTTCTGACCCAGCAAGGCCAGCGGGTTCGCCGCTCGTTGTTGAGGCCTACAGGGTTGTTGAGGCCTAGGGGCGAAACTCGGGCATGACCGAACGTGCGAACAATTCGATGCTCGTCGTGTCGGGCAATTCGTTTGGCCACGTGACAAACGCCGTGCAACCCATCGCGCTGTACTGCTCTATTCGCTCGCACACTTGCTCGGGCGTGCCCACAAGGTTGCCCGCGCGGTAACTCTCCCACTCCTCGACCTTCCAGGTGTCTCGCCAATCGGCCCGCAGTTCGGCCTCGGTTTCGCGGACAAACAACTCGGGCGACCAACTAAGCCCAATCGTGTCGGGATCGCGGCCGATGGCGGCGCAGTGGCCAAATAGCACGTCGCGTTTGTGTTCCCACTCGTGCGGCTTCCCGCCGAAGTTGGCCCAGTCGGCCCGTTGCGCCACCACCCGCAAGGTGCGTTTCTCGCCGCCGCCGCCGATCCAGATGGGTGGGTGTGGACGCTGCACCGGCTTGGGGTCACAGTGCGCCCCACGCAACTGAAAGTAGCGGCCGTCGAAGTCGGTCACCGGCTGAGTCCACATCGAACGAACGATGTCGACTGTTTCGGCCAGGACACGAATTCGATCCGCCGGCGGGTCAAAGTTGTACCCATAGCCAACGAACTCATGTTCGTACCACCCAGCACCGATACCCCAGTCGAGTCGGCCGGCGGAGAGCACATCGAGCGTTGAGGTGATCTTTGCAACAAGACCGGGCGCCCGATAGGCCGCGCAGCTCACCATCTGCCCCAATCGCACGCGCTCGGTTAGCTGGCTCAACGCGGCAAGAGTTGTCCAGCACTCGAACACCGCCTCCTGCGCGGGCACCGGCACGTTGTGAAAGTGGTCGTAGACCCAAATCGAGTCGAAGCCGAGCGCGTCGGCCGCTTGCGCGACACGCACCGTCGCGGCCCACTTGTCGGCTGGCTCCACGATCGCCGCCAGTTCCATCTTCCACCCCTGCGGCACAAACACCCCAAAGACCAACTGCTCAGCCATCTCGGTCCCTCCCCCGCGCGCGTCGTAGCTGCATTCTGTCCCGCCATGTGGTCAGATACAGCCTCGCCCGCCGGTAGTGAGGTACCACGTGAACGATTTCGACATAAATGCGTACCGAGTGACGCCCGGAGCAGGGCTCGATTTGTCGGCCCACGATCCCGATGACCAGGGCCCGTTCGTGCACGTCACGGACAATGCCGACGACAACGCCGCAGACAAGAAGAGCCCGAAACGGCGTGCGCAGAAGGCCACCGAGAAGCTCGCCGAACAAATCGACCAGTTGCAAGCGCGACTGTGGGCCGAGGGCAAAGCATCGGTCCTGCTGGTGATTCAAGCGATGGACACCGGCGGAAAAGACGGCGTCATTCGCACAGTCGGCGGCGCCATGAACCCCGCCGGCGTCCACGTAGCCGCGTTCAAGGCGCCGACCGAAGAGGAGCTGGCCCACGACTTTCTGTGGCGCATCCACCGCCACACACCCGCCCGCGGCGACGTCACGATCTTCAATCGCAGCCACTACGAGGACGTCTTGATCGTTGCCGTGCACGGCTGGATTACGCCCGAGGTGTGCGAACAACGGTACGGAATCATCAACACCTTCGAGCAGTCACTGGTTGAACGTGGCAGCAGAATCGTCAAGTGTTTCCTGAACATTTCCAAAGACGAGCAAGCGCGGCGATTGCAGGCTCGCCTCGACGACGACGCAAAACGGTGGAAGTTTCGCCTCGGCGACATCAAAGAGCGTGAGCACTGGGACGCCTACACGGACGCCTACGAAAGGGCGCTCGCTGCCACGTCCACCCCACACGCGCCGTGGTACGTCGTGCCCGCCAACCACAAGTGGTACCGCGATTGGGTAGTGGCGTCGTTACTGCACGACACGCTCGTGGGTATCGACCCGCAGTTTCCTGCTCCCGAGGACGACCTGACCGGCGTCAAGGTGATCTGAGTCTGTCGACACCGCGGCGAGTTACCGCGCGCGAGCCTGGCGGCGGCCTGAGCCCGCTCGGGAGCCCAGTAGCGTTGGCCGTGTGGCGGATGACGGCCCAGAGGGCTTCCATTTCGCGAGCCTGTTCGAGCAAGTAGCCCGCCGAGTCCCCGAACGCGAAGCGGTCGTCCAGCACGACGCACGATTGACCTTCGCCGAGCTCAACGACGCGGCCGACGCCGTCGCGCAGCGTTTGGTCGGCTGCTCTGTGGCGGCCGGCGACCGGGTCGGCGTCGGCTCGACGAACCGCTGGGAGATGTTGGCGGCTCTGATCGGCATCTGTAAGGCGGCTGCGATCCCGTTTGCGCTCAATCCCCGTTACACGCCGCCTGAAATCCGCCACATCATTGATGACTGCGATCCCGCGCTGGTCATCGCCGACGCACGGACCGCGCAGCGGTTGGCCGACGCCGGCTTCGCGGCTGTATGGGACATCGACGTGCAGCCGATCTCGCACGCGCGCCAAACCGACGCCGTCGCCACCCACGAGGCGCGCACCCGCCGCGATTCGGACCTGTTCCTGATCTACACCGGCGGCACCACCGGGACCCCTCGGGGAGTTGCCTGGACTCACCGCGACCTGTTTTTCGGAGCGCTGGGGGGCGGCCGGCCCGGCGGACCAGCGATTGAAACGCCCGCCGAGCTCTCCGGTGCTGTGGTGTCACGATCGGTGCGGCTCGCCGTCGCGTCGCCGCTCGTGCACGGGACCGCCCAATGGGGGGCATTGGGCGCGTTGCTCACCGGCGCGACGGTGGTGATCGACAACGCCGAGAGTTTCGACGCGCGCCGGCTGCTGCGTCTGCTGGCCACTGAACACGTGGCCTACCTGACGATCGTGGGTGATGCGTTTGCCCAACCGCTGTGCGACGAACTAGCCGCCCACCCGGGCGACTACGACCTCGACGCGCTCACGGTGGTCCTTTCAGGTGGGGCACCGCTCACCCCGTCGTACGCGGCTCGTTTGAGCGAACTCCTACCGGGCGCGGTGATCGTCGATGGATTCGGCGCGTCCGAAACGGGCGGCTTTGGCAACGCGGTCTGTTCGGCTACACGAGTGGAGACCACGTTTGTCCTCGATGAATCGAGCGCGGTACTCGGCGACGACGGCGCTCCGGTGGCAATCGGCGAAAGCGGGCGCCTCGCTCGACGCGGTCCGATCCCGCAGGGTTATTGGAACGATCCGCACAACACCGGCAAACGTTTCTGGGACATCGCAGGCCAACGGTGGGCACTATCGGGCGACCGCGCCGTACGCGTCGACGCCACGACCGTACGCCTGCTCGGACGGGACGACCGTTGCATCACCACGGGCGGCGAAAAGGTCGATGCCGACGAGGTCGAACGTGCCCTGTGTTCGCTCGACGGCGTCGATGCCGCGTTGGTCGTCGGCATACCCCATGCCCGATTCGGCCACGCAGTCGCCGCCGTGCTCGTTGCTACGAGCGGCCCTACCAACACCGACGCTGGCAACAGCGGCCCTGGCAGCAGCGGCCCTGGCAGCAGCAAGTCCGGCCTACGACCCGCTCGCTCGGCCGGGCAACTCGCGGCCGAACTCGCGTCGAGCCTCGCTGAGTACAAGGTCCCGCGCCACGTCGTTTACGTCGACGCTCTTCGTTACACCCCGGAGGGCAAACCCGACTACACGTGGGCCCGCGACCTTCTGATGGCCGACGCAACGTGAATCACCACGACGCGTCGGCCCACTGGACACAACGAACCAAAGACAACAACGAACCATAGAAAGCAACGACACTCCCATGACGTCGGTTCTCGAACCACCGGTCCAGCTACCAACGGACTTCTTCGCGCACGTGGGTAACGCGGGGATCAAGGACGACACCAACGACGTGGTCGTCGTCGCGTCGGCGCGGCCCTGTCGCTCCAGCGCCGTGTTCACGCAAAGCCGCTTCGCCGGCCCGTCGGTTGTGATCTCACGAAAGCACGCCGCCCACGGCACGCTGCAGTGCGCGGTTGTCGTGTCGAAAAACGCGAACGTCGCGACGGGCGAGTTAGGCGAGTTGCACGCACGGGAAGTCGTGACACGAGTCAGCGCGTTGGTCGGCATTACCGAGCACGACGTGTTGCTCGCGTCGACGGGCGTGATCGGGCGGCTTTACCCGATGGAACGACTGCGCGACCACCTTGCCTCGATTTCGTTGCCCTTGCCGCAAACCGACGCGTTCGCCGTGGCAACCGCGATGATGACCACCGACACCGTCGCAAAGGTTGCCGTGGCGCATGTGCCTACCGCCACACAGGGAACTGCACGAATTGTCGGCGTCGCCAAGGGAGTCGGCATGATCGAGCCCGACATGGCGACGATGATTGCGTTGATTTTCACCGACGCCGACGTATCCCAACCCGACCTCGACACCGCGTTTCGCGCGGTCGTGCGAGACACGTTCAACTCGTTGTCGATCGACACCGATACCTCGACGTCGGACACCGCGGCGATTTTCGCGAACGCAGCGGCGGGCGCTGTCGACGTGCAGGAGTTCACCGACGCGTTGTCGGCCGTATGCACCTCGCTCACCCGGCAACTGGCCCGCGACGGCGAGGGCGCGAGCAAGCTGCTGCTCGTCGACGTCACCGGCGCTCGCGACGACGAACAAGCTCGCCGTGTCGCGAAATTGGTCGTCAACTCGCCGTTGGTAAAGACCGCAGTACACGGGGCCGATCCCAACTGGGGCCGAGTCGCCATGGCCGTGGGTAAAGCGAGCGACGACCACGACATCGACCCTGACCGCGTACGTATCTGTTTTGGTGAACTCGAGTTGTATCCCGCGCAGCCAAACGCTGCCGACCTCGAGCAGCTGAGCCGTTACCTTGCGGGCGACGAAGTCGTGATCGCGGTCGACCTCGGCATCGCCGACGGGTCGGCTCGTGCGTACGGCTGCGATCTGTCCGACCAATACGTCCGCATCAACGCGGACTACACAACCTGACGCTCCGACGCCCCTGACGGCCCTGACGCCCTGACGACTCGGCCGACACACCGAGGCGTCAGTCGACGCAGATCAGTCCCGCGCTGATCGAGCCGATACGTTCGTTTTGGCCATCGTCGAGCAGGGTCCCGCCAACGACATGCCCACGTTCGGCGCTCGGCTCTGCTCCGCCGCCGCCCGCACTCCACACGCGGCCTTGGATCTCGGAGTCAAAGGCTTCGATAGTGGGGTCGATCGTTTGTGCATCGGCCAGCGTCATGCCCAGTTCCACGCCGTCGGCGGTCGCGAACTCACCCATCGGCGCCGAGTCGCCCTCAGGCCCGAACAAGACGTAGGAACGCCAGTGGCGGCCGGTTCCGAACTCATCGTCGACGTCGACGAACTCCACGTACAAGTCGCCGTATTGCACGCTGCGCGCTTGGGTGTCGGCTTCGTCGCACGGTGAGGGGTTCGGCTGCCAGCCGGTGTCCGAACTGGGCGCGCCGAGCAGTGCGGTCAACGACGCCACGACGGCTTCGTCGCCGTCACCGAAACGCAACGCGCCGATGCCGTCGCCGTGCAGGACGTACTCGCCCAACGACGGTTCCGCCGAGTCCGCCGCGTCACCGCTGCCCGTGTCGGTGCCCGCGTCGCCAGAACCAGCGTCGCCAGAAGCAGGATCGTTAGAAGCAGCCTCGTTAGACGCCAAGAGCGCGTCCGAATCGGACGCTGGCGAACTCGTCTCGATCGTCGTCGTCTCACGCGCCGGCGAGTCGCTCGAGACCGACTCGTCGTCGTTGCCACACGCGGCCCACGACATCGACACGACCGACACAGCAAGACCCACAACCCACACTCGTGGTTTCACGTTCTGTCCCTTCTACGCAGGCCCACAGGCCTGGGTTTGCTGCACCCGACGCGATTTGCTGCACGGACCTGTGGGCCTGGGTTTGGCTGCCGGTCTCACAACGACAAGTCCCCGACTGCCGCGCGGATCGAACCGCTACGGGCAAACTCGTCGATCACGTTTTGTGCGATCCGCATCTGGTGGATCTCGTCCGCGCCGTCGGCGAACCGAGCCCAACGCGCTTGTTTGAGCATCGCGCCCAACGGCGTGTCCGACGAGTAGCCCAACGCGCCGTGCACTTGGATTGCTCGGTCGACCACCCGCCACAACGTGTTGGCTACGTGGTGTTTGGCGAAACTCACTTCCTGCTTAAACGGCAGCCCGTTTTCGATGCGGTACGCCGCGTGCAACACCATCAACTTCGCCGCATAGAGCTCCATCGCCGAGTCGGCGATAAGCCACTGGATCCCCTGTTTGTCGGCGAGCAAAGAGCCGTGTGAGAAGCGTTTGCCAGCGCGGTCGACCATCATCTCCAACGCCATCTCGGTTTGGCCGATCCAGCGCATGCAGTGTGCGAGGCGTGCGGGCCCCAACCGAACCTGGCCCAGGCGGTGACCACCGCCGCGTTCACCCAAGATGGCGTCGGGCCCGACACACACGTCCGTGAGGCGGATTTCGCAGTGGTTGTGCGACCCCGACATCGTCTCGATATCTCGGACGATCTCCCAGCCCGGCGCGTCGGTCGGCACGATGAAGGCCGTGTTGCGTGCTTGCACGGGCTGCGCATCTGGGTCGGTGCGCGCGATCACGATCGCGAACTGTGCGCCGCGGGCGCCGGAAATAAACCACTTGTGGCCGTTGATCACCCACGACCCGTCGGCGAGCTGTTCCGCGTGCGTCTGGATCAGCGTCGGATCGCTGCCGGCTACTTCCGGCTCGGTCATCGCGAAACAACTACGGGCGATGCCCTCGCACAACGGCGCCAAATAACGCTGCTTTTGCTCGTCGGTGCCGAAGTGCAACAGCGTGTGCATGTTGCCTTCGTCGGGCGCCTGGCAATTGAGAACAAAGGACCCGAGCCCGCTGCGGGCCGCTTCTGCCGACACTGAGGCAAGGCCGACCGGACCAAGGCCAAGGCCGCCCCACTCAGCGGGCATGTGCGGCAACCACAAACCCCACTCTTTGGCTTTGTGGCGTAAGTCGATGATCGTGCGTACCAACGCGGGGCGATCGTCGTAGTCGAGACCCTGCTCGGCCGGGCGCACCTCGCCGTCGATGAACTCCCGAACCCGACGGCGGATCTGTTCAACCTCGGGCGACAACGTGAAGTCGATGGCCATAACGCAGTCTGGCACCTGCGACACTGGCGGCGTGCTCCTGTCGCAGCTCGCCATCACCTCCGATCGTGCCGTTCGCGACCTGCTCGAAGTGGCGATCGTGGTCGCGGTCGGGGCGATGTTGGCCAGCGCGATCACCCGCATCCGCGCGGGCCGCATCAAACCGCTGATCTGTCCCGCGTGCTCGCGACCCACCGCTCGCGCGTACCCGCGTTGTAAACACTGCGGGACTGAGTTGTGACAAGCAGCGACGCCGCTGCTCAAGTTGTGACAAGCAGCGACGCCGCTGCGCAGGGCGTGAAGCGCAGCGATGCTGCTAAAGTCGTGCCGAGCAGCGCCGGGCCATCGCCGCACTGGGCTCGTTTGCGCGGCCAGATCCGCGTCGATCCCTTCGACGGCGGTGTCCGGCTTGTCGCGCCGTTCCCGGTCGTCGATGACTTCCGTGAGGCGCTGCGAGCCCTCCAAGAGCAACAACCCGCGACACGAGTGCGCCGCTCGCAAACCATCAACGGCGACGTCGCGTTGGTGTACGCAACCGCCGACGTATGTGCACAGATTCGCGACGAACTCGACAACGACCGAGCCGACGGCCCGACCAGGACCGCGTCAGCGAACGGTGACCAGCTCCAGTAAGTCGTCGTCGTAGGGCAACACAACCCCGGCGGGCAACACCACCGCGCGGTCGCAGTCGAGCTCAGCGACGAATCCGGCGTCGTGGCTGACCACGATCACCGTGCCTTCGAACTGATTCAGTGCGTCAATCACCGCAGCTCGCGACTGCGGATCAAGGTTGTTGGTCGGCTCGTCGAGCAACAAAACATTGGCTTTACCCACGACCAGCCGAGCGAGCGCGAGCTTCGTCTTTTCACCGCCGGAAAACGTCCCGGTTGCCTGCCACGCCATCTCTCCGGAAATACCGAACTGCCCCAACACGCCACGCAACTCCGCGTCGGACACGTCGGGACCGGCGAGATTACGCACGTGAGCGAACGCGGCCTGCTCGAAGTCGAGGTCTTCATGTTCTTGTGCGTAGTAGCCGAGCGTGACGTTCGCGCCGAGCCGCACCGAACCGGAGTCGGGTTCGAGCACGCCCGCGAGCACACGCAACAACGTCGTTTTTCCTGCACCGTTCATCCCGACAATGAGCAATCGTTCGCCGCGCTCCACAACCACGTCGACCCCGGCTAACACCACCACGCCGTCGTAGGACTTGCTCACTCCCTCCACCGACATAGCTCGGTCGCCCGATCGAACCGGCTGCGGGAACTTGAACACCGGCGTTTTTGAGCTGCGCCGACGGGTATCGAGGCCACGTGCAGATGCCTCGGCGCGAAGGCGCTGCGCACGCGAGTCGAGCACCTTGGCCTTACGAGCCATCGTCTCGTTGCCACCGCGAAAACGATCGGCAGTGCGACGCAATTGCTCGACCTTGGCGCCGAACTGCCGGGCAGCCTTTTCTCGTGCGGCTTCGAGCTCGGCCGAGACCCGTTTGTACTGGCTGTAGTTGCCGCGATGCACCTCGGCGATGCCGTCGACCAGAGCGACAACTTGAGTCATCGCGTGGTCGAGCAGCGGCAGGTCGTGGCTCACCATCA
>CAZWPY010000005.1:0-16294 GCA_964635475.1 uncultured Acidimicrobiia bacterium | reverse complement strand
GTGAGCGCGGCGTCGGCGGAATCGTCATGTAACTCCTGTGGCAGCCAGCCGAGGCGTTTGGGTCGCACCACCTGACCCGCCGCGGGATTCAGCTCGCCTGCCAGCGTGCGTAACAACGTCGTTTTGCCGGCTCCGTTGCGCCCGACAAGGCCGATTCGATCACCTGGCCGGACCTGAAACGACGCGCCCGCCAACAACACACGATGCCCGAGGTCGACGGTGATTGCCTGCGCCTCGAGCATCTAACGAGGGTAATGGCGAAAAGTCGCCACTCCCTACGCCGGCATTCGCGGCGCTCATCGCCCGATCAACACTTCGTCGGCGCGGTCTGGGCCCGATTAGCGTTTCGGCCCATGAGTGGCTTTTCTGACCACATTCGCTGGTTTACCGAGGAGTCGAGTCGTTTTGCCTCACTCGTTGCCGGACTCAGCTCCGACGATCTGGACAAGCCTGTACCCGGGTGTCCCGAGTGGGATGTGGCGGGGCTGGTCGCGCACCTCGGCGGCGTCTACCTGTGGGTCAACGAAATCCTCGCCACTACCGAACCCGCTGGGGAGCCCCTCGCACCGCAGCGGACCGAGACCATCGAGTGGTTCGGCACCGCACTGTCGACGTTACGAACGCGACTTGAAACGATCGACCCGGCCACGCTCGACGCGCCCACGTGGAACTGGAGCGGCCGCAACAAAGTCGTTCGGTTTTGGCCGCGGCGTATGGCCCACGAAACCGCGGTCCACCGACTCGATCTCGACGACGCGCTCGGAATCGAGTCGCACCCAATCCCCTTCGCCCTCGACACGTTGGCGGAGTTCCTCGACGACCTCGCCCCGCGCTGGATGGGCCGCCGCAACCCACTGCCTGCCGCCGACCTTCACCTGCACTGCACGGGCGCTGGATTTGGCGCTGGGGTTGGCGCTGTTTCCGCGGCCGATTTCGCGGGCCTTGGCGAATGGCACCTCTTTGCCGGCGCCGACGGCAGTTACGTGGCCACCCACGAACACGCCAAAGCTGCCGCGGCGCTGAGCGGCTCGGCCACCGACTTGGTGCGAGCCATTCACCGCCGACCGCACGCCCAGGTCGAGACGTTTGGCGACGCTGCTGTGGTCGACGCGTGGGTCGACGCACTCACGTTCTCGTGAGCCGCGCCGCCGTGTCGGCCGCCGGCGACAGCAAGCGCGCGCCAACCGACGACGTGTTGCCCACCGGCGAGGCCAAACGCGCTGCGGTCAAGTCGATGTTCGACACCATTGCCCCGCGTTACGACCTGGTCAATCGATTGATGACATTTCGTATGGACGTTGGTTGGCGCCGACGAACCGTCGACGCGCTCGGACTCACCCCCGGTTCGCTCGTGGCCGATATCGCGTGTGGAACAGGTGACCTGTGCCGCGACCTGGAGCGCGCGCAGATGCGCCCGATTGGCATCGACCTCTCGTATGGGATGTTGGCCTCAGCTCGCACACAGGCCCCGCTCCTTCAGGGCGACGCGCTCAGCTTGCCGATTCGCACCGCGAGCGTCACCGGCCTCACCTGTGGATTCGCCTTACGCAACTTCGTCGACCTCGCCCCGTTCTTTATCGAAGCGGCTCGTGTGATGCGTCGCGGGGGTCGGGTCGCGCTTCTTGAGGTCGCGTCGCCACCGAACCCCGTGCTGGCCTGGGGCCACGGCATCTACTTCGGCAAGGTCGTGCCGCAGATCGGCGCGTTGCTGTCGGATCGGGCCGCGTACCGTTATCTGCCGAAGTCGGTGAGTTACTTGCCGCCCGTCGAGGACATGCTCGACACGTTGCGCTCGGCGGGCTTCACGCACGTCGAGCGGACCTTGCTGTCCACCGGCATCGCGCAGCTCATCACCGCCACGCGAGCGTGACCACGCTCGTCGCACGCAGCCGTTGGCTCGCGACCGCGCCCACCCTGCTCGGCGGCGACACCGTCTTTTTCGACGATCACGCCGGCCTCGCCGGTTATGGGATCGCCGACGAGATCACGGTCACGCTCACCGACCCCGAGTCGGCTCCCACTCTGGCCACCCGTTTGCGCGAGATCGAACACGACAACGAAGTCGGCGTAGCAGGAAGCGGGCCGGTCAGCTTTATGGCGTTGCCGTTCGCCGCGGCTCGCTCGGGTACCGCGCACATCCCGCAAGTGATCCTCGGACGAACTCGTGACAGCAAAGGCTGGGTGACCACGGTCGCGCCGGCCAACGCTGCCTCGGGGTCACTCGACACGTTGGTCGAGCAAGCGCTGCGCGCGACGAACGCAACCGCCGCGGACCCGCAACGATTCACCCTCGCGCCCCGGGTCTCACATGAGCAGTGGCGAGCTGTCGTCGAACGTGCGCTGGGGGAAATCGCGAACGGGCGCCTCGACAAGGTCGTGCTCGCCCGGGCGTTGGACATCGAGGCCGACCGGCCCTTCCCCCTCGAAAACGTGATGGCCCGCCTCGCCCGACTCCATCCCAGCTGCTTACGTTTTGCCGTCGACGGTTTCGTCGGCGCATCGCCCGAGTTGTTGTTGCGTAAACGTGGCGACACAATCCAGTCGACGCCGCTGGCGGGAACCACGGGCCGTACCGGCGATCCCGAAGCCGACGCCGAGGCGGGCACGACGTTGTTGTCGTCGGCCAAGGAACGACGCGAGCACGTGTTCGTCACCGAGCAACTGCGCGCCAGTCTCGACACGATCGCGACCGACATCGTCGTCGGCGAGCCCGAATTGCACTCGTTTCGCAATGTGATGCACCTCGGCACTCGCATAACCGCACGTAGTGCCGCGCATCCACTCGATCTCCTGGCTGCGCTGCACCCCACGCCCGCCGTGGCCGGGACGCCGACGAGCGCGGCGCTGGGCTTCATCGAGACCTACGAACCACACGATCGCGGTCGTTACGCAGGCCCCGTCGGGTGGCTCGACGCGTCGGGCAACGCGACGTTCGCCGTCGGTATTCGTTCCGCCGAGCTCGACGGCGCCCGCGCGCAGATGTGGGCCGGCGTGGGAGTCGTCGCCGGGTCGGATCCCGACGCCGAACTCGCCGAAACGCAGCTGAAGTTTCAAGCAATGCTCGCCGCGCTCGTACGCCCGTAACCCATTGCGATAGCAGGCCTGAGTCAAGCTCGGCGACACCCGGGCCAGGCTCAGCGTGTGTTTACGCCACCGTTTCGCAGCGGGCCACCGCTACACGCACGCCGCCCCCGAGCAACCAGTCAAAATCGACATCGACCCAGCTGCTCCACTCGGCGACCTCGTCGCTGACACCACACGCGAGTCGGGCGAGGTCGAGTCGCTGCGGCGTGGTGAACAGCCGCGTGAAGGTCGCCGGATCGACGAGTCGGCGTTGCGGCAGATGCGAAAAGATCGCACCGCCGCCGTTGTCGATAACGACCATCGCGAGGTCGACTCCCAGCTCAGCGGCCGCCAGCAGGCCGCCGATGTCGTGGCAAAACGCGAGGTCGCCGACGACTCCGACGTGGCGGGCCTGCGGACGCGCCCGGGCAACACCCGCGGCCGTCGCGACAATGCCGTCGATCCCGTTCGCGCCGCGGTTCGAACGGACGGTCGCGGCGACATTGGGACCGTTCCACTCGACGTGGCGAATCGGCATCGACGACGACACGAACAGCTCGGCGACGGCGCCCGACGCCCACCGCGTTAGCCGTCGCACCACGGCCGCCTCCGCCCACGTGTCCTCATGTTCCGACGCGCGCCACTGCGCGTCGTTCTCGGCGTCGCTCCACCGACGAGCCCACGCACGCGTTTCGTCGTCGAGCGGCGCGATACCGACCACCGGGTCGCGACGAAAGACGTCGGCCACACGCAGGTGGTCAGCAAATCCCGCCGCCGGATCGACCACGGTCACGTGTGCGCCCGACGCGGCCACCCATTCGTGCACCACACGCGACGCGGGCGACGCGCCGAAGCGGACAACGGCGCTCGGCGCCAAGTCGGCGTCGGCGCGACGCACGATGTCGTCAAAACGGCAGATGATGCCGTCGACACCTCGCCAGCCACTGAGCGCGTCGGCGAATACGACCGCGCCGGCGTCGATCAGTTCGGCGGCCCACGACGCGGGACCCGCGTCGGCTCCCGCGATCACCAGCGTCCGCTGGCCGTGCGCGTCGTTGCTCACAATGTTCAACAGCGGCGCTGAAACCGTCTCGACCCGGTGCCACGCCATGTCCGCTCGCCGGCCGGGAGGGATCTCCCCTGCGTCGGCCACGAGCGGCTCACGAAACGCAAGGTTGAGGTGCACCGGTCCGGGCGTCTGTGCGTGCAGCGTTGCGTTGTACGCGCGCGACGCGAAACTCCGCCACCATTGCGAGTTCGCGGCCGATTCGATCGGCCCCGGGTCGGAAAACCACCTCGCCGCGCGGCCAAAAAGGTGTTGCTGATCAACGGCTTGCGGAGCCCCGACGTCACGCAGCTCCACCGCTCGGTCGGCAGTGACGACGAGCAACGGCACGCCGCTCATGTGCGCCTCGATAACAGCGGGTGTGTACTGAGCGGCCGCGGTGCCACTCGTGCACAACAACAACGCCGGTCGGCGCGCCGCCTTGCCGAAGCCGAGGCCGACGAACGCCGCGGCTCGCTCGTCGAGGACGACGTCGACGTGAATCCGCGGGTCGCGCTCCAGCGCCAAGGCCAACGGCGTCGACCGCGAGCCGGGCGAAACGACGGCCAGCGTCACGCCGCAACGGGCCCACTCGTCGACGAGCGTGGCGCACCACGTTGCCTGCGGATCGGCCACGGCAACGAGGTTAGGCGCCCCAACCGCTGCGGCGCGAAGCTCAACAACGATGCACGTGGTCCTCTTGCACGGGTTCGCCCAGACCGGCGCGACGTGGCGCCGTGTGGTCGACATCGTCCACGACACAGCTCCAGATTTGCGACTGCACACTCCGACCCTGCCCGGCCACGGCGCAGTACCAACGCCGGCGCTCACCGTCGAGCGCGCGGCCGAGTCACTAGCAGGGTTCGCCGCGGGGATCCCGGCCGCGATTTGGGTCGGCTACTCGATGGGCGCACGCCACGCGCTGCGTGTCGCGCTCGACCATCCACACAAAGTCGCCGCTCTCGTGACGATCGGCGCTACTCCCGGATTGCCTGAAGCCGACGAACGCGCCGCGCGCCAACAACTCGACGAGGCAACCGCTCGCGAGATCGAATCCGTCGGAACTGAGGCTTTCCTCGCTCGCTGGGTGACCCAGCCCCTGTTCGGAGGAGTGGAGGATCAACCGATCGCGCAACGGGCCGCGAACGGCACAGCCGCTGGCTGGGCCTCGTCGTTGCGCCGCGCGGGCACCGGTGTAATGGAGCCGATGTGGCGCCGGCTCCCCGAGGTGGCGGTGCCGTGTCGTTTTCTGGCCGGAGAGCACGACGACAAGTTTGCTCGGATCGCCCACGACATGGCCGCCCTCGTCGCGCCCGCACGGGCCGAACTCGTCCCGGGCGCATTTCACAACGCGCACGCGAGCAATCCTGCCCTCGTCGCCGCCGGAATCGTCGAACTCGCCCGCTCCACGGGCCACGCCGCGACGGGCTGACGCAGCGACCAGCCGCGCCGCGAGGCGCTGACGCTGGTCCCTCAAGCCACCGAACGCAACGCGAGGGCGATGGCCAGCGCGACCCCGACCACAACGTGCACGCGAGCGGTGTCGGCCAGAGCTGGGATCAGCGCGGCCCCGCGGGCGCCCGAAGCCACCGGACCCTCGAACGCGGGAGCTCGAACAGCGGCCGCAGCCACAGCGAAGCCCGCTCCCAGGATCACGAGGCCGACCGTGGAGTCGGCGATCCCCGCCGCGACCACCGCGACTGGGACCCCGAGCGCGGCTCCGACGAGGAGCGCCTGATACACACGTCGTGTGCGCGCATCTCCCAGCCGAACGGCCAACGTCACCTTGCCCGCCACCGAGTCGCCGGGAATGTCGCGCAGGTTGTTCACCACGAGCAACGCGGTCGCGCCAAAACCTGCGACAGCGCCCCCAACAAGTGCCGCTGCGCGCCACTGGTCCGCAACGACAAACGCCGTCCCCGCAGTCGCCACCAACCCGAAGAACACGAACACAAAAAGCTCACCTAACCCCGCGTAGCCGTACGGGCGGGGGCCGCCGGTGTAAAACCAGCCGGCCGCGATCGACGCCGCTCCCACGGCCAGCAACCACCACGACGTTGCCGCCGCGAGTCCGAAGCCCACCACCGCAGCCAAGGCAAACGCCACCATCGCCGCACGTTTCACCGAACCCGGCGCCGCCGCTCCGCTCGCGACAAGGCGCATCGGCCCGACCCGGACGTCGTCGGTCCCCCGCACACCGTCGGAATAGTCGTTCGCGTAGTTGGTGCCCACCTGCAGCGCTAGCGACACCACGGCCGCGGCCAACACCGCCCACCACCGCTGCCCCACACGGTCCCAGCCACCCGCTGCCCCCGACGCGCCGCCGACAAAACACGTGCCGACCACCACGGGCACTATCGCCGCGGGCAACGTCCGCGGCCGGGCGCCAGCCAACCATGTCCGTGCGTCGGTCACCTGATCCACCACGAGCCGGTCATCGACCCACGCTACCGACCCGTTCGGGCGGTACCGTGCAGCGGTGTACACGGCGTTAGGCATCAACCTCACCGACCCACACCTTTTCGCACAGCGGGTGCCGTGGGCCGAGTGGGCAGACCTTCAACAGCGGGCGCCCGTCGCGTGGCTGCCCGAGTCGCCGAGGGCCTACTTCGGTCCGCCCGCTGCGGGCTACTGGGCCGTCACGCGATACGCGGATGTCGTCGAGGTCTCTCGACATCCGGAGCGCTTTTCCTCGGCAATCGGCGCAACCCAGATTGCCGACCCGCCCACCGAGTTCGACCTCGCGATCCTGCAGCAGATGATGCTCAACATGGACCCGCCCGCGCACGGACGTTTGCGGCGATTGGTGGCTCGCGAGTTCACGCCGCGGGCGATCACCCGCCTGCACCAGTCGATCAAAGACAACGCACGAGAGATTGTCGACGATCTCATCGAAGCCGGCCCGAGCGACTTCGTCGCCGCCGTGGCGGCCGAGATGCCGTTGCGCGTTCTGGCCGACCTGCTCGGCGTCCCCCGCGAGGACCGCCACCTGCTGTTCGACTGGTCGAACAGAACGATCGGCGCGGAAGATCCCGAGTACGGCGGCGGCTTCGACGACTTCCAAGCCGCGTTCAACGAAATGTTTGCCTACGGCCACGCGTTGGCGGAGGAACGCTCGAAAAGCCCTCGCGACGACCTCACGTCGTTGCTGCTCCAACGCGGACCAAACGGCGAGGGCTTGTCGCTGGTCGAGTTCGACATGTTCTGGTTCCTCTTGATCATCGCGGGCAACGAAACGACACGGAATCAACTCGCCGGATCCGTGCTCACCCTCGATCAACACCCCGATCAACGCGCGTGGTTACTCGACGACCTGGCCGCGCGACTGCCCGTCGCGACCGAGGAACTGCTGCGCTTCTGGAGTCCGGTCGTGCACTTTCGCCGCACCGCGGCACACGACACTGAACTGGCCGGGCAAACGATCACCGCGGGAGAAAAGGTGGTCGTGTTCTACCCGGCGGCCAACCGCGACCCATCGGTCTTCGCCGATCCGCATCGACTCGACCTCACCCGCAACCCGGTCAACCACCTCGCGTTTGGGTCCGGCCCGCACTTCTGCCTCGGTTCGCACTTGGCCAAACTCGAGATCGTCGAAACGTTGCATGAGTTGTACTCACGCGTGCCCGACCTGGCCGTAGCCGGCGAGCCAGAGCGCACGCATTCGGCATTTATCAACGGTCTCAACCACTTGCCCGTGAGCTTCTCGCGTCCGTGAGCCGCGTGGTCGCGATCGACCTTCCCTGCGGGCAGGAATTCGTCGACGCGTTGCGTGACGTGTGGGACCGAGGCGACGCCGCATGGGCCGTCGAGCAATCGATGCCCGACCCCGTGCGCGCACGGGCGTTTGATGTCGCAGCTCCCTCCCACCTGTGGACCGGACCCGGGTCACTGCTGCCAATCGATGGCGGCAGGCCCACCGATGATGGCGACGCGTTGGTCGTGATGACATCGGGCACCTCAGGCCCAGCGAAGGCCGTTGTGCTCACCCACGCCGCGGTCGGGGCGTCGGCGCAGCTGACGACGGCCGCGCTCGCGATCGACCCCGACAACACCTGCTGGGTCGCGGGGCTGCCGGTGAACCACATCGGCGGACTGAGCGTGATCAGCCGCGCGCTGCTGAGCGGCGCGGCGCTCGTTGCTCACGAGCGGCTCTCGAACGACGCGCTCGCCGACGCACGAGCACGTTGGCCGAACGCGGCACTGTGCACGTCGATCGTGCGCCGCCAACTCACAACGGTCGACACGTCGATGTGCCGCCGGGTGCTCCTCGGCGGCGGGCCCGCACCCGAGCCCGTCGCCGACAACGTCGTGGTCACCTACGGCCTGACCGAGACCGGTTCGGGAGTGGTCTATGACGGCCGCCCGCTACCCGGGGTCGAGATCCGCATTGCCGACAGCGACACGATCGAGCTCCGTAGTCCGACGCTGGCTCGTCGTTATCGAGACGGCACTCCCATTGCCGACCAGACCGGCTGGTTCCGCACCCACGACCTCGGCTCGTTCCAGCCCGACGGCCGCCTCGTGGTGCACGGCCGCGCCGACGATGTGATCGTGACGGGCGGGCGAAAGATCTGGCCCGAGGGCTTGGAAAATCTCATCGTCTCGCACCCACTCGTGGATGCAGTCGCTGTCGTCGGCCGGCCGCACCCCGAATGGGGACACACCACAGTCGCGGTCGTCGTGCCCGCAGGACCAGTGGCCCCATCCCTGGCCGACCTACAGCAGTGGTGCGAGCGTGAAGTGCCCGCATGGTCGTTACCCCGCGAAGTCGTGCTTGTCACGCAACTACCCACGACGGCAAGCGGCAAGGTCTCGCGGGCACGAGTCCGGCAAGTGGTGTTCGACTAATCGCCAACGCGCTGAGGGGGCCCCGATGGGGCCCCCTCAGCAACACACGGTTGTACCGGCTATTAGCTGTTGTTTGTCACCCGGCGGCTGCGGCGCACAAACAGCACACCGAGGCCAACGAGCAACGCACCGAGAGCAATCAGGCCACCCGTGGCCGCACCGGTGAACGCTGGCTTGACTGCGGCCGGAGCTGCCGGTGCAGCTGCGGGCAAGGGTGCCGCCGCCGAGGTGGTCGGGGCGCTCGACAACACCGTCGTGCGGGTCAGCGCCGGCGGACCGTCGGTGAAGTCCGGAATCCGCAGGGTCGACTCACTCGCGACTTCACTGCTCGTCGCCTCCGACGAGGTGGCTGCGGTGGTCGTGTCCGCCGCCGACGTCGTTGTGGTAGCAGCGGTCGTCGGCAGCGACGTGGTCGTCGTGGTCGACGTCGGCAGAGTCGTGGTGGTTGTCGTGGTTGTAGTCGACGTCGGCAAAGTCGTCGTGGTCGTCGTAGTCGTAGTGGTTGTGGTGGTCGTCGTAGTCGTAGTTGTTGCTAGCGAGCTGGAACTACTCGACGACGAGCTTGAGCTGCTCGACGACTCGACGAGCGATGAAGACGACGACGAGCTATCCGAGTCGCTCGCTGAGCTGGAATCGCTCACCGAGTCGGAGTCTGAATTGCTCACCGAATCTGAGCCACTGCCCGACACCGACACGCTTTCCGACATCGAGCTCGACTCCACCTCACTCGACGAGGCTGATGAACTCGACGACGAGCTGAACACTGAGGAAGACGAGCTGCTCGACTCCACCGAGGATGACTCGACTTGGCTCGACTCTTGACTCGACTCACTGGAGTCGTTTGACGATTGTTCGACCGAGCCGCTCTCGGAGATCGACGAACTCTCCGACGAGGCCGACGAGCCTTGAATCGAATCGCTGTCGGAGGACGACACGCTGTCCGATACCGAGATCGAATCGGCCACACTCGATGAGGCCGACGAACTCGACGACGAGCTGAAGATCGATGAAGACGACGACGCTGAGCTTGAGTCGCTCTCAGAAACCTGGCTCGACTCCTGGCTCGATTCGCTCGAGTCGTTGGACGACTGCTCGTCGCTCGCCGACATCGAGTCGCTTGCCGAACTGGAGTCCGAGGCGCTCAGTGAGTCCGAACCGCTCGCGGAGTCGCTCGCAGAGCCGGAAGCGGAGTCGCTCACCGAGCCCGAATCACTGTTCGACACCGAGACGCTGTCCGACACCGACACGCTGTCGGCCACACTGACCGACGCCGATGAACTCGATGACGAGCTAAAGATCGACGACGAGGACGAGGCCGAACTCGACGCCACGTCTGAATCACTCACCGACATCGAGTCGGAGTCACTCGCTGAGACCGAATCGACGACCGACTGGCTGGCAGAGACCGAACCCGAGTCGGACGCACTGGCGGAGTCGACGACCGACTGGCTGTCGGAGACCGAACCAGAGTCAGACGCACTGGCCGAGTCGACAATCGACTGGCTGTCGGACACTGAACCCGAGTCGCTGACGCTGACCGATTCGGCCACTGAACTCGACGCCGAGGACGACGATGAGGACGAGGAGAAGACCGACGACGACGATGAGGACGAGCCCGACGAGGAGTCAGATACCGACAACGAGTCAGAACTCGACGAAATCGACGACGTGTTGTCGATCACTTCGATGTTGCCGAGCAGTCCAGATGTAGTCGGGTTGCAGGTCAAGTCAACCTCAACAAAGCCACCCGCAGGCTTGGGCACAGTCGTGATGACGTGAATCAGCAGCTGACCAACAGAGAGCGGGATCATCGTCCCCGCAGGCGTCCCTGCTGGGACCGTGGCGTCGAGCCCGGCCGTCAGCACATATGCGCCCGAGGCTCGCGGGAAGGGACCGGTCGCTTTGAACCGCAGCGACGTCGCTGGCGGACCACCAACCTCAGTGACCGACGTCGACCCGGTGGCTGGTGCCACGGTAAATGTCGCTGTACCGGTCGTGTACACCGCAGGGCTGGCAATTGGTGGGCTGTTGGCGACGACCTCGCAGCAGTGATAAGCGCGTGGTCCACCGAACATCGTGGCCAACCGGAATAGACGGCCGAGGTCAAGCGGGGCAGGCGGCTCCGAAGTAGCCAAAGCCACGAGCCAGCCTGAACGGGTTGTTCATACCGGGCTTACAGTCCAAACGGTCCGAGCCGGACCACTTCCCGACCCAGTAACGCTCGCCGAGTATGAAGCCGTTGTCCCTGGCTCGGCCCGGATGATGATTGAGGCATTCGAACGGCAGAACCATCATCGGATTTACATCGAGCGATGTGTCATTGATCAAAGGATCGGCGCCGAGACGAGGGGGCAGCACTATGCGCTCATCGTGACTATCGCAGCGCTTGGCACCGTCGTCGCCTTGGGACTGGCTGGAGAGGGAGGCGCCGCCGCAGCGGTGGGTGGCACCACGGTTGTCAGCCTGGCCACCGTTTTTCTGCTTGGTCGAAATAGCCAAGAACGAGAACGCCGGGCAAATGAGGCAGCGTCAGCCGACATGCTCCGTCGGTGACACTCGATGCCACCTGACGACCAGATCCGAGCCCTGACGCCTGAGCAGCTCGAGCAGCTCGCCACAGAACGCGAGCGGCTGGGACCCGACGCGCAGGCCCGCCGGCTGCTGCGCACGATGCGCCCAGGTCAGTTCGACAATCAGCGGGCCGACATTCGGGCCCGTGTTGCTTCGCTGCTGCCCTGGGCCCCGCCCCAGGCCCGCCTCGCCGTCGAGGACGCACTGCTGGGCGAGTTCCTCGCCGCTGCCGTCGCCACCGCTGGGTCAGGGTTCAACGACCCCACCGGCGTGATGGAAGCCACGATTGACGAGCTCACCCGGCCGTGGCGCGTGGTGGTGTCCGGCGGCCGGTAATTCGCTAGCGGCTCAGCAGGCCTACGAATTTACAAGTTGGTGGACCCGCTGAGGACTGACCCCCAACAGTCGCGCCGCATCACGCATAGTTAGGTCGGAATCAATCAGCCGTCGAGCGGCCTCACGCATTGACTTGCTGGCAAGCGCTGTGCTCTCAGCGGCCGCCGCCTGAGCCCGTCGAGCGTCGTCGATGACGCCAGCCAAGTCTCCCGGAGCCTCGGGCATGATCAAGACGTCAAACTCGTCATCACTCAAGCCATCCATCAGGCGAATGGCGTCGCGGATCATTTGCTCGGCCTGCTCGAGCCTCCGGCATTGGCTAATGATGTTCGACGCTCCTTCGACAAACAGCGCCCACCATTTGTCGGAGCGCACCGCTCGAACTTCGTAGGTCTTCATTCTGCCTCCCTTGCCTGCTTGATGATCGCCTTGGCGGTCAATTCGTTGATCTCTCGGTGTCGCGGCACCGAAACCGAGAACTCGCCAATCCACACTCGTGTGTGCTCGCCGCCTTCCGCTTCGCGGTAGTTGAGACCCTTGTCCGCTGCGATCACCCGAAGGGTCTCGATGAGCTTGCGCCGCTTCATGAGAATAGGCTAGCGCACTAGACGAACTTTGTCAATAGCCCTTGATGACTGCCCGAAAGCCACCCATCTGCGAGGAGTGGCGAGAGACGTCTCGATGTTCCCGGCTGGCTAACGGCCCCGCTCCGCGAGCCGATTCATCGGCTTGACCCTGGTGTCTGGGTGCCTGCGACTGTTGGCTGTCGGCGTCATTCACCGGGCAGGACTTTCGTTTTGCAGCTCAAGGCAAGTCAACCGGCGACGACAAGTTCCGCGCCAACTCGTCGCGCAGTCGCTCGGCGTTGGCGCGGGCCTCCGCGATGCGAGCGGAGTACATCCCGATTACCCCGACACAAGCTTCGGATCCTCCGCCGCACCCTGCCTCGATGCTTTCGATATTGATCTGGAGGATCGCAATATCAAGATCAAGGGATTGAGCAAACGCCTGGTCGAACCCACGGGATGCCATCTCCTCGCTCTTGCCGATGTTGAACGCTGCTGACCGGTAGTCAGTGTTGGCCACGGCAAGTGCTGCGGCTTTGGCCACCGCCGCCTCTGGGTCTTCAGCAGCACTCTTGCCTGCCTCGATCATGTCGTCGGCTGCGTCGATGAACCGTTGAATCATCTCGCTCGCTCGCTCGCCACCGATGTAGAGCTGCGGCGCGGCCTTTGCCGAGGTCCCTGCCTCCACGCGGCTGGAGCGCTGGCTGGATTCAGCACTGTTGGATCTGGACACGCTTCGCGATAGTGGACGCTCAACCTTGACCGATCGGCTCACGCTCGCGCTCACGGAGTCCTCACGGCTGGCACTTGAGTCCTCGCCGGTCGAACAACCAGCCAGCAGCACAGCTGCGATCGCCGCAGCGATGGATCGTTTCATTGGGCTCCCCTATCCCTCGCTGGCTGGCTAACGGAGTAGTAGGGACGTCAGCAGATCCTTCGCACGTTCTGCGTCGGAACGAGAACACCGAAAGTCAACAGATTCCGGCGATGCGAGAGCGACCACCTTCCAACTCCTCAGGCCGTCCTTGGCCATCGACACAGACGAAATCGACTTGATCGGCATCATGTGAGTCCGGCGTTTTCCCACAGCGAGCCGTTTCATCTGGGACCATTCGATTCGGTCGTTAAAGATCCGCACTGTCGCATTGATGCCTTGCACCCGACTCTCGAACTCGTGGAGAGCTCCGGTGCTTGTCGGAGGTCCGGGCGGGGCGGCAGATGGCGCGAGGCGCTGCTCAGTCCAAATCGAACCGTCCCAGTAGCGCTGGCCGCCGCTCACTTCTGGGTCGGGATACCAACCAGCGGGCGTAGACGCCATCACGCTCCCCTATCTCGTGCTAGCCGATCAATCATGTCGTTGATCAGCTGAATGTCCTCGGAATTCAAGTCGGCGAGGCGGCCCGAAAGCAAGGCCGCTCCGTCAGGAATCTTGTCACGGTCGGGTTTTTCTGTTCCGGCACTGTCCTCGCCGCGTTCCATCGCTGCGGCAGTTTCGACGATGCTGCGCGCCACCTCGTCGACAGGAACGCTGAGCAGGCGCGCAATCTCCGGCGCTCGCTTCGCTCGGGGCAAGGCCTTACTGGTTTCCCACAAGGTCACTGTGGTTTGGCTGATCTCCAGCTGTTCAGCGAGCTCCCGCTGTGTAAGCCCGGCCCCAGTCCTCCAGACGGTCAGTCGTGAACCGAAAAATTCCATAACGAAAGTTGTTCTAACTGGCCCACAAAGTCATGTCTACCAGCTCATACACGTTTGTCTTGTATTTGTAATCCAAAGTTGGTAACAACTTCATTGTCATTAAGTCTTGACAAGTTAAACAGGTGGCTCTTTAATGCTGGTCCATGGAAGAGCAGTACCGAACTTGGGCCCGCAACATCGCCAACGGCCGAAAAGCTCTGGGCCTCTCACAGGCTCAACTGGCTGAGCGAGTTGCAGAGGCCGCTGGCCGACCACTGAGTCAGCAATCAGTCGCCCGCTGGGAAGCCGGGCATGACGCCCCCCGAGATCTGTTCCGCGCAGCGCTGGCCACCGTGCTGAGCCAAGACGTCGCCCAATTGTTCCCGGCGTTTCGTCTGCCGCAACCAGGGGCGAAGCGATGATGTCCGTGCATATCAACGTGAAGCCCCGCCGAGGTCGAGACCTCAGCGGTCACCACGTCGCGGCCGCGGCGGGCACGGCCGACAGGCCGACCAAGCCGATCGAGCCGAGCAGGCCAACACCAGCCGATGCGAGCAGTCGTACGCGCCGTCTTATAAGGGTCATCGTTGCTTTTCTCCCGTATTGCGATTGTCGTGTCTAAACAATTGAGTGGGGCACCGAATCGGGCGCCCGCGAAGTTCCTTAGTCCTCGCGGCGCGCCCGCGGGCGCACCAGGATCAAGCCGAGCGCCAACAAGGCCGCGCCCACAACCACCAGCAGGCCGGAACGCTGGCCCGTGAAGGCCGGAGTTGTCGCAGACGGCGCCGCGGGTGCAGCCGCCGGCGGCGTCACCGACGACGACGGAGTCGGCGCAGCTGATGCGGTCGTGCGTGTCGGCGCGGGATTGCCGTCTGCAAACGGCGGAACTTCCCGCGTCGAGTCGACCGAGGTGGCCTCCGACGTCGCCTCCGTCGTCATCACCGTTGTGGTCGTCGCCGCCGTGGTTGTCTCGGCTGCGGTCGTGACGTTGCGCGACAGCGACTCGCTCACAGAGATTGAGTCCAATACCGAAGTCGAGGCCGAGACCGACTCGCTCCCGGAGATGCTCATCGACGAGGACCCAGAGTCACTCACCGAGCCGGAGTCGACCACCGATTGACTGCCGGAGACCGAGGCCGAGTCAGACGCACTGCCGGAGTCGACAATCGACTGGCTCATCGACACCGACCCAGAGTCGCTCGCCGAACCGGAGTCGACCACTGATTGGCTCACCGAATTCGCCGCAGAGCTGGAGGCCGAGTCGGAGGCACTGGCGGAGTCGACGACCGACTGACTGTCGGAGACCGAACCAGAGTCAGACGCACTGGCCGAGTCGACAATCGACTGGCTGTCGGACACTGAACCCGAGTCGCTGACGCTGACCGATTCGGCCACTGAACTCGACGCCGAGGACGACGATGAGGACGAGGAGAAGACCGACGACGACGATGAGGACGAGCCCGACGAGGAGTCAGATACCGACAACGAGTCAGAACTCGACGAAATCGACGACGTGTTGTCGATCACTTCGATGTTGCCGAGCAGTCCAGATGTGGTCGGGTTGCAGGTCAAGTCAACCTCAACAAAGCCACCCGCAGGTTTCGCCACAGTCGTAATGACATGGATCAAGAGTTGGCCAACCGATACAGGGATCATCGTGCCAGCGGGTGTCCCTGCGGGAACCGTCGCATCGAGGTCGGCCGTCAGGACGTACGAGCCCGAGGCCCGCGGGAAGGGACCAGAAGCGAGGAAGCGCAGTGAGGTTGCCGGCGGACCGCCAACCTCGGTCACCGAAGTGCTGCCGGTGGCCGGCAATACGGCGAACGTCGCGGAGCCAGTCGTATAGACAGCCGGGCTCGCGACCGGGGCTGCTATGTCGATGTTGGTCAGGGAGGCGACCAGGGCCGGAAAGGCTGCCGCGTTTGTGTCGAGCGTCGCGGCCACGGTGATATGGGCCCCAGTGCCGGCCTGAACCTGCGCGGGCGCTGTCAGCACAATGTCCAGATCGAGCGGCGGAACAGCCGAGAGGTTCGGCTTCATGGTGCAGGTGTAGTTGATCGTCGCGGCTGGAGCCGGCGTCGCCGACAGACCAACCAAGCCGATCGATCCGAGCAGGCCAACACCAGCAGATGCAAGCAGTCGTACGCGCCGTTTCACAATGAGACCCCTCCACGAGTCAGCAGTTCGGCTG
>CAZWPY010000004.1:64547-69880 GCA_964635475.1 uncultured Acidimicrobiia bacterium | reverse complement strand
GGAGGTAGTCGTCATCGACGATCATCGCTTCGTCGTCGCCCGCTTCCTTGGCAGCAGCTTGCTCCTCAAAACGATGGCGCTGCTCGGCCGCGTCGGTCAGCTCGGAAAAGCCGTTGCCGAGCTCACGACCCGCCACGATCGGTTCGAATCGCTCGACCCGCGTGGGATCGTCGCGGTGTTCCCGAGCTAGCGGCGACACTTCCTTCGGATGGTCGACCACAAACACAGGTCCCCAAATGTGGGGTTCGGTGGTCTTCTCATAGATCTCCAACACCAATTTGCCGGGGCCATATCCGGACTCAACCTTCACACCCGCGTCACGGGCGATCGAGCGCACGTGTTCGAGCGGTTGGGAGGCATCGACGTCAAGACCCGCGTGTTCCTTGATTAGTTCGACCATCGAGCGCCGCGGCCATGGCGGCGTGAGGTCGATCTCGCGGCCGCCCAGACTCACCACCGATGAGCCCGTGGTCGCCACCGCCACACTCGACACGAGTTCCTCCATCAATGCCATCGCATCGCGGTAGTCGGCATAGGCCTGATACCACTCCAACATCGTGAACTCGGGGTTGTGGCGCGGCGACAGGCCCTCGTTGCGAAACACCCGCGCGATCTCAAACACTCGCTCGAATCCGCCAACAACCAAACGTTTCAGATACAGCTCGGGGGCGATCCGAAGGAACAACTCGGCGTCGAGCGCGTTGTGGTGAGTGGTAAAGGGTCGAGCCAGCGCGCCGCCGGGAATCGGATGGAAGATCGGCGTCTCCACCTCCATGAACCCGCGCGATTCCATAAAGCGGCGGATTTCGCTCAGCACCCGCGAGCGCAGCTGGAACGTGCGCCGCGCCTCCTCGGTGACCCACAAGTCGACGTAACGCTGGCGGTAACGCATGTCGGGGTCGGAGATCCCGTGCCACTTGTCGGGAAACGGTCGCTGCGTACGGGCCAAGACGACCCATTCGTCGACTCGGACCGAGAGCTCCCCTCGCCTCGTGGTCATCACGACTCCACGAACACCGATCCAATCGCCAAGCGACAACTTGGTGAAGGCGTCGAAGTCAGGGGTCGAGGCCGCGGGGGCAAAAAGCTGGATACGACCTGACGAGTCGGCCAACGTAGCGAAGGCCAGCTTTCCCTGCGCGCGGCGCAGCATCAGTCGACCCGCGACCGACACGCGCCGCTCTGTGGTGGTTTCGGCTGCCAAGCCGGCAAATTCCTCGACAAGATCGGCGCAACGAGCGTCGACCTCGTAACGGTACGGCTGACTCCACGGCGTCTCGGCGGGCGCCGCCAGGTCCGAATCAGTCATCGGTTGCGCTCCCAGACCAGCCGCAAGCCGCGCAACGTCAGCCAGGGATCAACCTCGGTAATCATTTCCGTCAGCGGCGCGATCACCCGCGCCAACCCGCCCGTAGCGACCACGGTCGGCTCGCCCTCGAGCTGGGTGCTGATCCGACGGCACAGCCCATCGACGGTGGCCGCCGCCCCGTACATCAAACCCGACTGGATCGCCTCCACCGTCGAGCGGCCAATCACGTTGCGCGGCTCGACCAACTCAACCCGGCGCAGCGCGGCCGTGCGCCGTACCAATGCTTCGGCGCTCACCTCGACCCCGGGCAAGATCACGCCGCCGAGGTACTCACCTTTGTGCGACACGACGTCGAACGTTGTCGCCGTTCCCAAGTCGACGATGATCGCCGGCAGGGCGTACGACTCGATCGCCGCGACCGCGTTCACGATCCGATCCGCACCCACTTCTTTCGGGTTATCGATCAGCACCGGAACGCCCGTGCGCACGCCCGGCTCGACAACCAACGCGGCCTTGCCGAAGTACCGCCGCGTCGCCTCACGCACAGACGCCGTGATCAGCGGCACGACCGACGCGACCGCAATGCCGTCGAGTTCACGGCCGTCGATGCCGCGCTGGCCGAGCAGCTGTTGGACCAATAATGCGCTTTCATCGGAGGTGCGCTCTGGGTTAGTAGCAATTCGCCAGTGGTCGACCAGCTCCTCGCCGTCGAACACACCCAACACAGTTTGGGTATTTCCGACATCAATCACCAACAACACAGCTCAGCCCTCCTGCTCGAGACGAAGGTCGAGCGCGATGTCGAGCACGGGCGCCGAATGCGTGATCGCGCCAACAGAGATGAAGTCGACGCCGAGACTCGCGTACCGAGCGACGGTGTCGAGGTTGATGCCACCCGAGACCTCGACGGGAATCCGGGTCGCGACCACGTCGACCGCGGCGCGCACCTCGGCGGGCTCCATGTTGTCGAGCAGCACCAAATCCGCACCCGCCTCGACGGCTTGTACAACCAGCTCAAGGCGATCCGCCTCGACCTCGACGGTGCGGCCCGGCCACAGTTGTCGCGCTCGGGCCACCGAATCAGCCACACTGACCTTACCCAAGTGGTTGTCCTTCACCAGCACCGCGTCGGACAAGTTGCCGCGATGGTTCACTCCTCCACCCGCGCGCACGGCCGCCTTTTCCAACGCTCGAAAGCCCGGCGTGGTCTTTCGGGTATCGCGGATCTGTACGTGTTGATCACCGGCGTCACGAACAGCGGCAACGAACCGCGCCGTCAACGACGCCACCCCACTCAAGTGACACAGGAAGTTGAGCGCCGTGCGTTCGGCGGTGAGCAAGGAGGCAAACGGTCCGGCCGCCGATCCAATCACCGATCCCCGCTCGACTCCTGTACCGTCGGCCAACTCCAGCGTCAACTCAAGTCGCGGATCGACTCGGGCGAACACCTCCTCAACCACCCGAGTGCCAGCAATCACCCCGTCGCCGCGGGCAACAAACAGGGCCGACCCCCACGCGCCCTGCGGCAACAGTGCAGATGTGACATCACCCATCGGCACGGTGTCCTCGAGCAAGGCCCAATCGACAAGGGGACGGATCGCGGCGATCGGCGGGTCAAAGGCAGACACTCACGATCCCCCTTCAGTAGTGCCAGTGAGCAGGAAACGCACGTGGTAGTGCTCGTCGGTTGCCTCGTGGTCGACTCGCGTGTGGGCGCCTCGCGTCTCTTGCCGTCGGGTCGCTGCGACCACCAACGCCCAGCCGACGTCCGCGAGATTGCGCAGTTCCATCGCCGCGACTCCGGTGGCCGATGTCGCCAACTTGGCCGACACCCCCGCGAGCACCCCCGTGGCTTCCGACAACGAGTCGGCCGATCGCACCACGCCCGCGCCCTGGGTCATTGCCCGCTGCAGCTTGTCGCGTTCGGCGGCGCTGCCCTCGTCGTGACCCTTCGCAAAACGGGGCAGCGGGTCGAGCGGCACTGACACGTTGGCACCGCGCACGACGTCGCCTTGCGACACTCCCTCGGCCACACCCACCGCGGCGCGCATGACACCGGTGGCTTCTGCTGACGCTTTACCTGCGGCAATCGCTCGCACCACCCGAGGAGCAAAGACCATGCCCTCCAACAGCGAGTTGCTCGCCAGACGATTCGCGCCATGAACACCCGAACACGCGACTTCGCCACACGCCCACAACCGCGGCAGGCTCGATGCACCGTCGAGATCCACCAACACCCCGCCGCTCACGTAGTGCGCCGCTGGCGCAATCGGCAGCCAGTCCTTCGTCGGGTCCAAGCCGGCCGCACGCACCTCGCGGGCGATGTTGGGAAATCGTTCGTCGAACCCGCCCAACGCGGTTGCGTCGAGCCACAAATGGTCGACTCCTTGATCGGCCATACGTTGAGCCATCGCGCGGCTCACCACGTCTCGCGGAGCCAGCTCATCGACAAATCGTTCGCCCGTTGTGTCACGAAGGATCGCGCCATGACCACGCAACGCTTCTGACAGCAGCGGGCGCGGCATCGACTTGTGGTGCAACGCCGTCGGGTGGAACTGCACGAACTCGACATCAGCAACAGTCACGCCGGCACGCAACGCCATCGCCAGCCCGTCGCCGGTTGCTTGGATCGGGTTCGTGGTGACCGCGAAAAGCTGACCCAAGCCGCCGGTGGCCAACAGCGTGTGTGTCGAACGCACTTCCACGACCTCACCGGCGGGACTGATCGCGAGCACTCCCTGACACTCGCCGCCCTCGACAATGAACTCGAGGGCAAACCAGTTCTCCCACACACGAGCCGCAGTTGCTCGAACAGAGTCCACCAGCGCACGTTCGATCTCGGCGCCCGTGGCCGACCCACCCGCGTGGACGATGCGCGCAACCGAGTGTCCACCCTCGCGGGCGCGCAGGAGCTCGCCGCTCGCGTCGCGGTCGAATGCCGCGCCAAGTCCGATCAATTGATTGACCGCGCTCGGACCTTCCTCGACCAGAAGCGACACCGCGTCGACATCACAGAGCCCCGCGCCGGCGCGCAGTGTGTCGGCCAAGTGACGGTCGACATCGTCGGGGTCGCCGGGCAGCGCGGCCGCAACGCCGCCTTGAGCCCAACGCGTGGCCGATTGGATCAATTCGCTTTTGGTCAAGACCCCGACCGACAACCCAAGTTGCGCCGCTTGGATCGCGGCCGTCAGCCCGCCAACACCTGAGCCCAGCACCAGTAGATCGAGCGCCACCTTGTCTTGCGGACTCACGCCTCGGCTCCCATGTTGTCGATCAATCGTGCACGGCCGATCCGTGCGGCGACGAGCAGCCGAAGGGTGCCCGCGAGCGGGTCGATTCGCGCCAAATCGCTCGCCCGAACCACGGCAACGTAGTCGAGCTCAGCGAGGGGTTCGTGGCCAATCACCTCGGCCAACACTGCCTCCACCGCCGCGGGCGAACGCTCGCCCGCCGCGACAACGTCGCGCCCCGCGCACAACGCCCGATACAACACCGGGGCCGCGTGACGTTGTTCGTCGGTGAGATAGGCGTTTCGACTCGACAGCGCGAGCCCATCCGCGGCCCGCACCGTCGCACAACCGATCACCTCGACGGGAAACGAGAGGTTTGCCGCCATCGTGGAGATCACCGCAAGTTGTTGATAGTCCTTTTCGCCGAAGTAGGCCCGGCACGGCCCCGCGAGGGCAAACAGCTTCGCGACAACGGTGGCCACACCCGCGAAGTGCGTCGGTCGACTGGCCCCTTCCAGCCGCTCGGACACGCCCACGACGCTCACGGTCGTATACATCGGCCCCGGGTACATCTCGTCGTTCGACGGAGCAAACACGTGAGTTGCACCGTGGTGAGCACACAGCTCGACGTCGGCAGCCAGCGTTCGGGGATAGGCCGACAAGTCCTCGGTTGGCGCAAACTGCAACGGATTCACAAAAACGGTCGCGATCACCACGTCGTTGTCCGCCGCGGCGCGCGCTACTAACGACGCGTGACCATCGTGTAGCGCACCCATTGTCGGCACCAGGCCCAC
>CAZWPY010000004.1:46543-64447 GCA_964635475.1 uncultured Acidimicrobiia bacterium | reverse complement strand
GTACGCCTCTAATGGCACCCCGATCAACGCGGCGAGTCGTTCCACTTGGCCGAGCAGGCCGACGAGGTGATTGGCTGCGACACACGCGGCGGCGTGGTACAGCGCTCGATCGGAGTCGTCCACCGCCAGCGCGGTGCCGCCGAGTGAAGCGACCACCGCCGAAGCGACCTCCCGGGCACGTCCCGGCGTGCCCGCGACGGCGAAGTAGCCGCCAGCCAGCAGCCGGCGCATCCCGGCGGAGCCGTCGGGCAACGAGGCCAACGGGTGAATCGACGCGACCGCGTGATGGGCCCGGAGCGGTTCGAGGGTGAGCGACCCACTCACGTGTGCGACGACACAACTCGCATCGGGGACAAGCTGCTCGGCCACCTCGGCAACGTTCATATCGGGAACGCACAACAAGACCAAGGTCGCACCGGTTGCGGCATCACGCCACGAGTCGTCGCGGGCGAGCAGCTCGACCACCCAACCTCGACGCGACAGTGCGGCGGCAAAGGACGTGCCGGCCCGCCCGGCGCCGATCACCCGCACGACCGGCCCGGCCGCCCGCAGCGCGTGATCAAACTCGTCGGGTAGTTCGGCGAGCGGGCCGAGCGAGTGCACGTCGCCGACAGCCGCCGACACGTCGTAACGATCGACCAGCTCGGGTGCCAGCTCACGCAGCGGCTCGACAACAAAACCCCGCTGCGTCCACCGCGGGTGTGGCACTTCCAAGTCGGGCTCGGCCACTGTTTGCCCGTCGATCCAAATGATGTCGACATCGAGCGTGCGCGGCCCCCAACGAATCCGTCGAACTCGCTGCGCAGCGTCTTCGAGTCGGCGCACCTCGCCGAGCAATTCGCGAGCCGACAGCGGCGTCGACAGCTCGACCACCACGTTTAGGAACGGAGCTTGTGGCGGACCGCCCACCGGGTCGGTCTCGTACACCGTCGACACCCCGACAACGTCGTTGAGCGACCCGATCGCCTCACGAAGTGTCGCCACCCGGTCGCCCAGGTTCGAGCCGAGGCTCAAAAAGGCCCGCCGTCTCACCGACTGCGCACAATCCTCACCCCGGCGGTCGCCAAGTCGGCCGGCACCGGGGGTCGAAGTTTGCGGATCGCGACCTCGACTGACGTCACGGCGTCGAACAGCAACACGTTGCGGGCGATCTCGGCAGCCAGCGTCTCAAGCAGATCACGGCGTGGACCTGTCACGACCGCAACGGCCGCGTCGACGATGGCCGCGTAGTTGATCGTGTCGTTGACGTCGTCGGAATCGCCAGCCGGCGCCAAGTCACATCCAACCAACACATCAACCTCGAAGGGCTGGGCCCGTCCGAGCTCTTCAGGCAGCAAGCCGTGTGTCCCCATGACCCGAAGGCCAATTAGTTCGATGCGGTCGACGGCTGCCACAGCACGAGCTGCTAGCTGCGGGCGGCTGGCGGGACGAGGGCCCCGCGCTGAATCAGCGCCGCGGTCCGACCGACGAACTCGCGGCCCATCGGTCCCAACGGCTTTCCGGCCAAACGCTCGGCCGCAACGATCACTTGCGGCGCATCGGGCAGCAGCCGGCTGTAGAGCAAGTACGACGCCAACACGCCCATGATTACGTCGCCGAACTCTTCGTGATGCACGACGAGCATCTCGCCGCCGTTTAGCCAGCCGTGAAGTTCGGGCAGCAGTTCGACCAAAAACGCATCCTCGTTGTCGGCCTGCCGCAGCGGTCGATGCTCGGCCTGCACACCCAACTCCTCGTACGCGTGCAAGTTGTGCGGACTCGCAAGCAACGACACGACGCGGCGAAAGCCATGCTCACGAATCCAAGTGATTTCCTCGGTCCGACGGATCTTGCGGTGATTACGCGCATACCCACCCGGCCGCTCGCACACGGCGAGGCGGCCCTTGATGATCCACGTGAAGTTCCGCGGTTCTATCCCCGACGCCCAACGACCCTTCACGCTGCCTCCTCTATTTCAGCCACCAGAATCTCGCGGGCAGCAACGGTGTCGTGCACGTCGTGCACTCGGACGAGTCCAACCCCACAACGCATGGCCCACATCGCCACCGCGAGCGAGCCCTCTAAACGATCGTGTGGCACAGACGCGCCCGTGATCGCACCAATAAACGACTTTCGACTCGCCCCAACAGCAACGCGCCAGCCGCTCAACACAAACTCATCGAGCGCTCCGATGATCGCGAGATTGTGCGCCGAGGTCTTGCCAAATCCGATCCCCGGATCGATCCACAGCCGCTCCCGGTCAACACCTTGAGCCACAGCGGCCTCGGCGCGACCCACGAGGTACTCCAGGACCTCACCGACCACGTCGTCGTAGACGGGGGCAACTTGCATGGTCGCCGGGTCACCCGACATATGCATCGCGACCCAGCCGACGCCCAGCTCGGCGGCGACCTGCTCAAGGGAGGCCGACACGTCGTTGATGATCGACGCCCCGGCGTTCACCGCCGAGCGTGCGACGCTTTCACTGCGGGTGTCGATCGACACGGTGCCCCACTCCGACAACGCCTCGACCACATCCAGCACCCGAGACAACTCGGCTTCGGTTCCCACAGGAGTCGCCCCGGGGCGAGTGGACTCACCACCGACGTCGACGATGTCGGCGCCGTCGGCAAACATCTGCCGCCCGTGAGTGATCGCTGCCGCCGGATCAGCGAACAGGCCCCCGTCGGAGAATGAATCCGGGGTGACGTTGAGGATTCCCATGACGAGCGGTCTGACAACCACGTCGGGCAAGTCGGGCACGTTGGGCGCGTCGGGCACGTCGGTCACCGCGCCTGCAGGAACGACATCGCTTCGGCACGAGTGGCGACCTCGCTGAACTGGCCGCGCACCGCGGAGGTGACGGTGACCGCGCCCGGCTTACGCACGCCACGCATCGACATGCAGAGGTGTTCGGCCTCAACGACCACCAAAACCCCACGGGGATTGAGTCGCCGGTCGATCTCGTCGGCGACTTGGGTGGTGAGGCGCTCTTGTACCTGAGGTCGCCGGGAGAAACCGTCGACCAAACGGGCGAGTTTCGACAGGCCGGTGATGTTGCCGTCCTTCCCCGGGATATACGCCACGTGCGCACGGCCGATGAAGGGGACGAGGTGGTGCTCGCACAAGGAATAAAACGGGATGTCCTTCACCATGACCATCTCGTCGTGGCTCGCTTCGAAGACACGCTCGAGGTGTTCGCCGGGCTCCTCGTGCAGTCCGGCACAGATCTCGGCGAACATCCGCGCCACACGCGCCGGCGTCTCACGCAAACCGTCGCGCTCGACGTCCTCGCCGATCGCGGCCAGCAGCTCGCGCACAGCGCCTTCAATCCTGGGCAAGTCCACGCCCGGCGAGGTCGGCGTGCTCTCGGCGGCGGTCATCGAGTGCCTCGACTGGAGAACGCCGCGGCTGAGGTCCACTTCGGCAGCGGGTCGAGTAGGGCTCGAACCTCATCGGGTTCCAGCGTCTCCTTCTCCATCAGCAGCTCCGCCATGCGGTCGAGCACAGCCCTGTGTGTCGTGAGGATCCCATGCGCACGTTCGTGGGCTTCGTCCATCAATCGCCGGATTTCTTCGTCGATACGAGACGCGACCGACTCCGAGTAGTTCGGCTGCGTCGACAGATCACGCCCGAGGAACACCTCAGCGGACCGCTGGCCGAGCTGCAAGGGCCCGAGCGAGTCGCTCATGCCGTATTGGGTAACCATCGCCCGGGCAATCTCGGTGGCACGTTCGATGTCGTTGGACGCGCCCGTGCTGGGATCGCCGTAAATGAGCTCCTCGGCCGTGCGACCGCCGAGCAAAACGGCCAATCGGTCGCACAAGGCGGACCGTGTGGTGATGTGACGGTCCTCCTCGGGAAGCTGCAAGGTCCAGCCCAACGCTTGGCCACGAGGAATGATCGACACCTTGTGCACCGGGTCGGCGTGCGGCAGCAAGTGCCCGACAAGGGCATGGCCCGACTCGTGAAACGCAATCACCTTACGTTCGGACTCCGACATCACCCGGGTCTTACGCTCGGGTCCGCCGATGACACGGTCGATCGCCGATTCCAGCTGCATTGTGCCGATCTGCGTCAGCCCGTTGCGCGCGGTCAACAACGCTGCCTCGTTCATCAGGTTGGCCAAGTCGGCGCCGGTGAATCCGGGCGTACGGCGCGCGATCACATCGAGGTCGACGCCGTCGGCGAGCGGCTTGTCCTTCGCGTGGACCTTGAGGATCTGCCGCCGACCCGCGATGTCGGGCGCGTCGACCACGATCTGACGATCGAAACGACCGGGCCGAAGAAGCGCCGGGTCCAAAATGTCGGGCCGGTTGGTCGCCGCGATCATGATGACGCCGGTCTTCGCGTCGAAACCGTCCATCTCCACGAGCAACTGGTTGAGAGTCTGCTCGCGTTCGTCGTGGCCGCCACCGAGTCCGGCGCCGCGCTGGCGGCCAACGGCGTCGATTTCGTCGACGAAGATGATCGCCGGGGCGGCGGTTTTGGCCTGCTCGAACAAGTCGCGAACCCGGCTCGCGCCGACCCCAACGAACATCTCGACGAAGTCCGAGCCCGAGATCGAGAAAAACGGCACACCGGCCTCGCCGGCAACCGCCCGGGCAAGCAGCGTCTTTCCCGTGCCCGGCGGGCCGAACAACAAAACACCCTTCGGGATCTTGGCGCCCAAAGACTGAAACTTGGCCGGGTTCTCGAGGAACTGCTCGATCTCGCGCAACTCCTCCACCGCCTCGTCGGCCCCCGCAACGTCGGCAAAGGTGACCTGCGGCATGTCCTTGTTCACACGCCGCGGCCGCGCCTTTCCGAACTGCGTGACCTTGCCGCCGCCTTGCATCGAGTTCATCGCAAACAAGAAGACGCCGATGAGCAGCAGGAATGGCAAGAAGTTGAGGAGCAACGTCTTCCAGAACGGCTCAGCCTGCGAGTTGACCTTCAGCTCGGGTGGATTGTCCGAGTCGAGGATCAGGTCGGTCATCTCGTCGCCGTATTGCAGCGGATAGGTGACCCTGAACTCCTCACCACTGTCGAACTCGCCCTTGAGTTTGCTCGACCGGTCGAGCATCTCGACCTTGGCGACCTCGCCGTCGTCGAGTGCGTCACGGAACTCGACCAACGAGATCTTGCGCGGCGGCTCGTCGGAGTTGGCCACAGCCGCGTAGATGCCGACCGCGGCAAGGAGCGCGACCAGCAAGACGGCAGGATGACGGAGGTACTTCTTCACGCGGGCTCTTTCCGGGCGCCGACGAACAAAGCTCCAGGTTACTGCCGGTCTTGCACTCTCCTGGCCGCCACCGGCGGAAAAGTCAGCTTTGTCAGCCCGGGATCAGTCGACTCCGACGATTGAGATCCCTGGCAGATTGCGGTAGAGCTCGGCGTGGTCGAGGCCGTAACCGACCACGAAATCGGGGGCGATCGTGAAACCGACGTACTTGAGGTCGGGGTCGGCGGCTTGCAGCCCGTCCTTGTGGAGCAAAGCGCACACCTCGATGCTGGCGGCCCCACGAGCGTGCAGGTTGCGCCGTAACCATGCCAACGTGAGCCCTGAGTCGACGACGTCCTCCACCACAATCACGTGCCGATTGGTCAGGTCGATGTCGAGGTCTTTGACGATTCGCACGACCCCACTGGAGCGCGTTCCAGCGCCATACGACGACACAGCCATGAAGTCGATCTCTAAATCGAGGTCGATGGCCCGACACAAATCAGCCATAAAAATGAAGGCGCCCTTGAGCACTCCGACCAGCAGCGGCCGCTGTCCCGCGTAATCCTGGGTGATCGCGGCGCCAAGTTCGGAAATCCGCGCGGCTATCTGCTCAGCGGTGATCGAAACGGTCGAACGCTCGGGAGCAGGCATCAGCTCAAGCTATCCGCAGCCGCGGGGACGTCTCGGACCAGCTCAAGCGATCCGCGCGCTCGGCGCACGGTCCAGCCGCCGCCAATCTGACACGCACGCCGTGAGCCATTTACGACAGCGACAACTCGTTGCGTCGTCGCGAAGTCGATCCGCCGCGCGGGCGAACAAAACGCCCGCACCCGACGGGCCAAGACAGCGGCCGGACTAGCGCGCCACTCACGCAGCTGCGCCGCGCCGATCCGGGTTGTCTGTGGCGCCAGCGCGGCGCGCTCGTCGTCGACGATCTCGTCGATCTCGATGATCTCGCCAAGCTCACCGGCGAGTCGGGCAAACCTCGCCAACAAGGGGACCACGTCTCGGCCCATGGCTGCACTGAACTGGGGCAACACATCAGTGCGGATCGCCACTCGCGCAAACCGACGGTCGTGGTTCATCGAGTCGTGGCGAGGCGGGAAACCGCTCAGCTCACACAAGCGCGCCAACTCGACTCGCCGCAGACCCAGCAGGGGTGCGGTGCGTGAGTCGATGCCACGCGCACCCGCGATGCCGGTTCCTCGCCCCAACGCGAGCAACACGGTCTCGGCCTGATCGTCCGCGCTGTGGGCTCGCAGCGCGCCGGCGGGCAGGACAGCTCGCCGCGCCGCTCGCGCTCGGTCCTCGACGTTCGCGCCCGGCGCGACCCGCGCCGCACGGACGTGGACGACCACACCGAGTTGCGCACCGAGGTCCACGACGAAACGCGCGTCGGCACTCGATTCGTCACGTAGGCCGTGATCGACAGTCCACACCACGGGACGTTCCGCCTGGCCGTCGTACCACGCCCGATGCGCCAGCAACGTCATCGCCAACGAGTCGGGGCCTCCCGACACGGCGAGGTCCCACGGTCCCCGGCCGGGAAATGCCGACCTCGCCAATAGTTCGCGAGCAAAGTCGCGACAGGACGGCGACGGTTGCCAGGGTCCCACGACCCGACCGAGCCCTACTGGCGCGGGTACTTGCGGGAGGTCACCTTGACCAAGTAGCCGACGAACGTCGCCACGATCGCAAGTAGCACCCCGAGAACCAGAAAGACCGAGATCCAGTAGGTCCACACCTTGGCCGCAAGCATGGAGCCATGTTATGGGGCGCAACGCCGGCAACGGAAAACCGGGCCCGCTCGTAGCGGTCGGCTAACCAGCGCCTCGGCCGCTAACCAGCGCTTCGGCACCGGCGCACCCACGAAACGTGCAGATCACGCACGAGCGCCGTGACTCCACGCCGGGCCGGAGCCCGACGCTCTTGCGACTGGACTGGCTATGCGATCTTGCGACCGCGGGTGCGCGGCACCAGCATCGGCGCATGCAACGCGCAGTGCTTGCCGCTGTTGTAAATCGAGAGCTGGGTGCGACACCCGGCCTCGGCGCAGGTCCGACCGGCCCTGTAGCGGCGCGAAGGCCGCGAGGCCGCCCGGAACAGGGACTGACCACCAACTGAATCGGACATGTCAGCGTCAACCCGGCAACCCGTCACGGTATTCCCGCAGCGGGAAACCTTTTGCGGCACACGGCGCAGACAAGCTCGTTTGCGCACGAGCAACGGCCGCGGCAGCGCCTGACGACACGCCGATAGACGCGGCCCGCCGCGCCAGGGCCGCCCGCGCCAGGGTCAGCTGGGTCGGGCTGGACCCGGATGTGACTGGTTGGACGGACCGAAATTGGTCGGCAACTGGTCTGCCACAAGCCCCAAGGCACCAGCGATACGCATCCGCAACTCCGCCGGGACCCGGCCGCTGTTTCCACACGCAGCGCGCACTGCCTGGCGCAACTCGGCCTCGAAATCGAAGGCCTCCAAACACGGCTGACACTCGTCGACGTGGTGGCGAATCTGCGAGGAGCGTTCGGGGGTGAGCTCGCCGTCGAGGAAGAAGTACAACGCCGCCAACGACTCTTGACACGACTGGCCGATTCGCAACGGCTGCTCGAAATCGGGCCCGTTCACGGCGCCAACGGCTCCAAAGCCGCACGCGCGTCGTTCCCCTCGACGCCTGCCGCCGCAGACTCACTTACCAGCCCTTGCGCCACAGCGAAGTCGTAAAGATTGCGTTGCAACAGTCGTCTCCCTCTGTGCAGGCGGCTCATCACCGTTCCGATCGGTACGTCCAGCATGGCAGCGATCTCGCGGTATGAGTAGCCGTCGACATCCGCGAGTAGAACCGGCACGCGGTACGTGTCGGGCATGGACTGCACAGCCTCGTTGACCTCGTCGGAGGTGAAGCGATCAAAGACCAGATCCTCCGCACTGCGAAATGACGGATCGATCGAGCCGAGCCGCCGATACAGATAGAGCTCCTCGACGTCGCCGAGCTCAGACTTAGTCGGCTCACGGTTGAGTTTGTTGAACCGATTGATGTACGTGTTGACCAGGATCCGACCCATCCACGCCCGCAGGTTTGTACCGGCCTCGAACGTGGCGAAGCTGCGGTACGCCTTCAAGTACGTGTCTTGCAAGATGTCCTCGGCGTCAGCCGGCTTGCGGGTGAGACGTAGCGCTTGCGCGTAAAGCTGGTCCATCAAGGGGAGCACCAGCTCGGCAAATTGCGCTTGATCGGCCATTGCCAGGCAGGCTACCGCTCGTGCCCGGGGCGCCATGTCGCGTATTTCTGTTGCGCGCAGTAGCGCAACACGGCCACTAAGCCAGAGCCCGAGGTCGGAATTGAACCGACGACCTACGCATTACGAGTGCGTTGCTCTGCCGACTGAGCTACTCGGGCGAAGGACGCAAACGCTAGTTCAGCACCGAACCCTTGCCGCGGACATCGGGCAACGAAACGATGATTCCCAGCAGTTGCGCGGACTCGTTGGGGTTTCGCACCAACTCACGATGGAATCGCTCCATACGAGACAGCGCCTCGACTGCCGCGTCACTCACACGGCGGTCTGGGTCCGCCAACCGTTCTCGTACCCGGTGGGCCAACAGCGCGAGTCCGGCTCGCAACTCATCGGTTCGAGCTCGCCGGGCCTCGCGTCGCCGGGCTGCGACCGCGGCCGAACCGCGGCCCTTGCCGGAAGTTTCCTCGGCGGCGACATCGTCGCCGTCGACCGCCGTCACATCGGCGTCCCCGGCAGCCGGCGCCGTATCGCACAAGGCAAGTGCTTCGCGGGTAAGAGCCATTGCTTGAGCGGCGGTTCCGTCGACCCGATCGGCTATGCCGTGCCAAAAGCGTGCTCGACCCACTGCACCCGGATCGGCGAGTAGCGCCCGCAAACGAGTTTGATCGCCACCAGCGACAATCGCGAGCAACTCGGCGTCGTTGGCATCACGCCCGTTCGCGACCGCCTCACGAACCAAATCCGCGAACGGCAGCGCCGGGATCGGGACCACGACACAACGGGAGGCCAACGTCGCGAGCGGACCGTCCAGTTGCTGAGCGCTCAAGACGAAGACCGTCGATGGCGGCGGCTCCTCCAGGGTCTTCAGCAACATCGGTGCCGTCGTTGCGGGCAACAGGTGGACGTCGATCAGCACGACGACTTTACGATCGAGCTCCACTGCCGAACGTTGTGCGACCCGGATTGCTTCGTTGATCTGCTCGACCGTGAGGTAGGGACCAACCCGCTCGAAGACGACGACGTCGGGGTGCACACCTCGCTCGACGCGAACGCACGCCGGACACTGGCCACAACCGGGCCGCAGGTCGCCACGACGTTGATCAGCCCACGCGCACACGAGTGTCTGCGCGGCACGTGTGGTGGCCGCACGAACCGGCGCGCCGGACGATCCGACGACCGCATACGCGTGCACTGCGCTCGCCGCACCGCGAGCGAATAGCTCCCTCACCGCGCCTAGGGGTTCGCTCGGACCGCCAGCCTCATCCCGCGACCCAGGCTCATCCATCAGCACAGGCTCAGTCTGCATGTCGCCTCAGGTCGTCGGGATCGGGGGCCGGCTCCGCCGCGGGCTCGCCACTGCGAACCCGCGCGACTGCCGCGAGGACCCGCGTGTGTACCTCCGCGGCAGCCCCGGTCCCGTCGACCACGCACCACCGGGCGGGATCGGCGGCAGCCAAACAACGAAAGCCCTCGGCGACGCGTTCGTGAAACTCCACCGACTCGCGTTCCATGCGATCCGAGGCTGCTTCACGGCGGGCGCGACGAACCGACGCCGACGCGTCGAGCAAAACAAACACGTCGGGCTCAAGCCCCTGGGTGGCAAACCGATCGATCTCACGCGCAATGTCGAGCCCTAACGAACGACCCCACCCTTGGTAGGCCCAAAACGATCCGCTCGATCGATCCGTGACCACGTCGCGGCCGTCACGCAACGCCGGCCGCACGACGGTGGCCAGGTGTTCGGCTCGATCCGCGGCCATGAGCAATGCTTCGGTGCGCACGTCACAATCACCGCCGTCGAGCACCAACGCACGAATCGCCCGGCCCAACGCCGTGCCACCGGGCTCTCGGGTCAACACCGCGCCCAACGTCTCTGCGAGCATCGCGGCTTGGGTGGACTTGCCCGCCGCCTCACCACCTTCCAAGGCGACGAACAGCGCCCGCCAGCCCGCGGTGCGCTGTTCGTTGACGACCGGGGCCTCCTGTTCGTTCACGCCGGGGGCGCGGCGCCCGGTATCGGGCTCGCGGGAGGGTTGCCGACCCCCTCGGGTTCGGTAGTGCCGCCTGACGATCCACGACCTGCGCTGTCTGATGGTCCACGACCAGTGGCCCCGGGCGATCCGGGACCTGTGCTGTCGCCGCCGTTACTTGAGTCAGCGCCGTTGCTTGAGTCGTCGCCGTTGCTTGAGTCGTCGCCTGGCCGTTGCGCCGCGGGTCCGCGCAACGACAACAACGCCAACACTCCGGCGCCGACCATGACCAACCCCCCCAACCACAAGGTGATACGCGGGCCCGGCAGTCGTAAGTCGAAGGTGCCCAAACTCACCGACCGATCGGCGCCGGCCAGGTTGCGCGACACCCGATGAGCGAGGCCCGAAAGCGCCGGCGCGACGGCCATCGACATCACGACCGACAGGCGCACCAACGTGTACAACGCGGCAAACGTTCGACCGCGTAAAGCGTCATCGACTCGCTCGTGCAACACGGTGTAACCCGTCACGTACGCCGCTCCCGCGCACACGCCCAGCATCGCTGTGAAGACCATCGCCGAGTTCAAGCTGTTCGAGCCCGCCGCGCCAATCAACGATCCGCCGGCAATCAAGACCGACGAGGTGAAGATCCGCTCCCTCGGCAAGCGCCGCTGCAAGGCACCCAAAGCGATGACGCCGACCGCGACGCCACAACCCAGCGCCGTCAGCAGCAACGAATAGCCGGCCTCACCCGCATCAAGAACGGTGCGTGCAAAGGGCAAACCGAGCGGGATCACCATCGCGCCGCCAAACAGACCCGTGGCAAGGCCGACCATGATCGAACGAATTGCCGGCGACGCGGAGATGTAGCGCCAGCCCTCCTTCAGTTCGGTAAACGCTTTTGCAGACGGACCCTTTTCCGTCTGGGTCGGACGAACCTTCTCTGCGTTGATGACCAGCGTCGTGATCAATGCGGCCGACAAGAAGAACGTCAACACGTCGAAGTAGATGGCGATCGTCTCGTGGTCAGTTGCGAGGAATCGCCAGGGGTCGTGCCTACTGAGAACCTCGGCAACCTTGTACAAACCCGCCGACACGGCCGCGGCAAAGGGGAAGGTCCCATAGGCCGCGGCGAGGCCAAAGGAATTGACCGTCTGCAGCTTGTCGGGCGGCACGATGTTGGGGATCGTCGCTTCCTTTGCCGGCGTCCACATCATCGTCAACATCTCGAGCACGAACGACGCGATGAAGAGCTGCCAAATGTTTTGCAAAAACGGGAAGGTGGCCAACACCAAACCGCGGGCTACGTCGCACACGACCATCGTGCGTTTCCGGTCCCACCGATCAACCATCACGCCGGCGAACTGACCAAAAAAGAAGCCGGGAATCATCCGCGCCGACAACACGAATCCCGTCGACGCGCCCGACGATCCACCACTGAGCTGGTCGGCTTTGGTGATCGTGGCAAACAGCCCGATCCAGTCGCCCAACGAGGACGCGACTTGCGCCAACCACAGTCGTAAGTACGACGACGAGCCAAAGATGCGGTGGACCCAGCTAGGCCGGGGGGTGGCGCCGGCCACGGTCGGTACGTCGGCAGGGACCTCCACTACGACTCAGCCTACTGAACGACGTTGATCGTCCCGGGTTTCACGCGTTGACTCATCGCAGCCGATCGTCACAACGCGCTCGCTGCGACTACGGGCGTCTAGCTCCCGTAGGACAACCACGTCCCTTTCACTGGTACTTGGCCGACACCGGGCTGCGAGTAATCGCAGACACCGTCGGCAAAGACGGCCGCCAGGCGAGTGGCCTGCTCGGCAGTGAACGACACGTCGTAGGTGCCATCCCCGCGTGCCTCCTCGACTGGCTTCGTCGCGCACTTGATGATGTCGTTGCGGATTCCTTGGCCCGACACCGTCCGCGGATCCCCTTTGACAGGAAAGCGGTCACGGCATGGGCCCGGCTCGTTGTATATGTCGTCGCCCGAAATAGTCGTGCCATCGACAACACACTGGTCGCCCGCGTCGGACGGTCGTTGCGACGTGGTCAACCACTCATCGAGCACCCGCACGAGCCGTGGCCCGACGTCGACGGCGCCCGCGAGGGTCTGAATCAGGCCGTCGCCGCGGGGAATCTCGACAGTCCACAGCGGAGCCGAGTCGGGCACCACGCCGTCGACGCTCAGCCGCTCTCGTACGGAAAACGCTCGGAAACGATCGTGAATGTCGCCCGTTGGATCGGTGTACACGTTGACCGTGACCACCGGGATCGAGCGCAAGTCGCCGCTGCCGTCGATAACCCGGCCTGTTTCGTACGCTCGTCGAACGACGGCTGCCGAGGCCTGCATCCGCTCGGGCTGCCACTGCCCGTCAATGTCGAACCCGCCGATCCCCTCGTTGAGGTCGAGGAACTCGTCGACCGAAATCGCTCCGGAGTTCAGCGCGCCGAGCCCGTACTGGACTCCGACGTTGTCGGTCGGGCGCGGCGCGAAACCTGTGGTCGGATCACGTCCGAAGATGTTCACCGCAGAGTCCTGCAACGTGCAACGAACGCCGCGCGGGTTCGACGCCGCGTCGTACGCATCGTCGGGCCCTATCGTGCCCGTACCAGCTTTGACGCCATCGAGGCCACCCGCAGCGGCGCCGGTGAGGTTGAGAAAACAGGCAGCGTGCGGGTCGATGTTCTGCGCGAACGTCCGTTCCCAAAAGCCACACGTCCCTGTGGTGAGGTGGCCGTACACAGCGACGCGTTTTGCTTCATCCCACCGCTGTGGGTCGCGAGCGGTGAAACGGTTCAGCAGCGTGCAGTCGAGCACGCCGCCGGCGATCGACACCGCATCCGGAAATGGCAGCGAGGCCCCAACAGCATCGAGGATGCCGGGATAGTTCTGCGTGATCAGGTACTGCTGGATCGCGCCGCCGGAGCCGCCGGAGCCGATCACAAAGTCGGGCACGCCGTACACCGTCGTGATGTGCTCGCGCATCCGCAGCGCTGTTTCGGCCGAAATGACGTCGTTACACGTCGTCTGAAACGTCGTCATCGTGTTGCGGGCAACGAGGTAGCCGTCCAGCAGCAACTCGGAGCTGACGCCGCCCATCAAATCGGTGCCTTGGGTGTAGCCCGCCCCGCACCCGCCGCCGAACTCGTAGACAACCCTGCGATTCCAGTCGGTCGCGTCGTAGGGATCAGCAGAGCGCTTCGGATCCAGCACTTGGATCGTGGCCACGCCACGATTGATGACCGCCGTCTCGACTCGCACCAGCGCGGGCACGCCTCCCTCGAGGCGTTGCACGTTGTCCGGGAGCGCCGAGTCGCGGCTGGGCAGTGTGGTGCGCGAGCCGTCGGTGAGCAACGCGTCCCAGTGCAGCTCCATATCGGCTCGACAATCCGGTGGACTCGACGCGGCCAAGCCGTAGGCCGCTGTGGAACACGCGAGGATCGGCGCCCGAGGACCGGCGAACAACGGCTCGTCAGGATCGTGAACCACTATGTGCAACGGGTCACCGGCGCCGTCGAGCGGCTCGATCTCGTGCGCACCACTTCCCAGCTCAGACACCCGAAGCACCGTGCGGCGCTCGGTTAGGCCCATCGCGCGCCGAGCCATCACCGTGACTTCATGGCTGGCGCCGTCGACACGCACGGCCGCGGGCGGCTCCTCGTCGGCAGACCACAGGTCGACTGTCGGACCCGTCAGCCACCTCGGATCGGGCGCGACGACCCCGAGGCGCGTCGCCCCGTCGGCGCCCGCAAGCTCCGTGGAACTGGACTCGGCCGAATCGGAACCGGCATCGTTTGCACAACTGCCCAGCGCCAAGGTGGCCGCGACCAGAACGGCGAACGGTCCGCGGATCGATGTCACCACGGCATTGTTCCATCCCTCGCCGCGGGCGCTCACACTCGCGGGCGCTCACACTCGCGGGCTGGCGCAATGGCCAAAGCCCACCGTTGAGACGCGCCCTCGGTTTAGCCCTTGGCTCGCGACCGCGAGGCCGACTTCTTGACCACCCGAGCCGTGGTCTTTTTCACCGCGGTTGCACGCGCACGGGTTTTCTTGACCGCCGGACCCTTCTCGCGTCGCTCCTGCAACAACTCCGCCGCTCGACTGGCCGTCAGCTCTGCGATCTCCTCGCCACGAGGCAACGAGGCATTGGTCTCACCGTCGGTCACGTACGGCCCAAACCGGCCATCTTTCAGCACGATTGGCCGATTAGATACCGGGTCGGGTCCGAACTCAGCAAGCGGTGGCTTGGCCTCGCCACGAGCGCGGCGCTGCTTGGGCTGAGCCAACAATGCGGCCGCTTCTTCGATCGTGATCGTCAGCAACGCCTCTTCTGACTCGATGCTGCGGCTGTCGCCGTCGCGCTCGATGTACGGGCCAAAACGGCCGTTTCGCGCAACGACATCTACGCCGTCGATCTGCCCAACAACCCGGGGGATCGACAACAACGACAACGCTTGCTCCAGAGTCAGAGTCGCCAGGTCCATCGAGGCAAACAACGACGCGGTGCGAGCCTTGGTCTTGCCGTCGTTGTCTCCCAGTTGCACGTACGGGCCAAACCGACCCGGTTGCGCTCGCACCTCCAACCCAGTGGCCGGATCGACTCCCAACACCCGGTTTTCGCTCGGTGCTGACAACAACTCCAACGCACGCTGGACGGTGAGCTCGTCGGGGGCCGTTCCCTCCGGCACCGAGGCAGTGTCCTCGCCACGAGCGACGTACGGGCCGAAACGACCCACACGCACCACGACAAGTTCGCCATTTTCATCAGCGCCGAGACGGATCGAGTTGATTTCCCGCGGGTCGATGAGATCCAGCTGTTCAGAGACCTTCGTCTTCAGACCCGGCGCCTCGTCGCCGAAATAGAAGTGGCGCAACCACGGCGTCGCGTCCTGCGTGCCGCCCGCGATCCGATCGAGGTCGTCCTCCATACGGGCCGTGAACTCGTAGTCGACCAAGTCGCCAAAGAACTGCTCCAACAAAGCCACCACGGCAAAAGCGGTGAAGGACGGCACCAGCGCCGTTCCTTTTTTCCACACGTACCCACGGTCGAGCACGGTGGAGATCACTTGCGCGTAGGTCGAGGGCCGACCGACGCCGAGATCCTCGAGCGCCTTTACCAACGACGCCTCGGTGAAACGCGCCGGCGGCTGGGTCGCGTGCTCTTTTGCGACCTGCGCCATCGAGTCGAGCCGGTCACCGACCGCGAGCGCTGGCAGCCGCACCTCTCGATCCTCGAGCGCCGCGTCGGGATCGTCGGAACCTTCGACATAGGCCCGCAAGAAGCCGGGAAAAGTGATTGTTCGACCCGAGGTGGCGAACTCCACGTCGCGCCCGTCCGACACGGTCGCTCCCAGCCGAACCTGCAACGACTGGCCGCGGGCGTCGGCCATCTGCGAGGCCACCGTCCGCATCCAGATCAGCTCATAGAGGCGCAGCTCGTCGGCATTGAGCGAGCCAGCCACCTGCTCGGGGGTGCGGAACGTATCGCCCGCTGGGCGGATCGCCTCGTGCGCCTCCTGTGCGTTTTTGACCTTCCGCTGATAGAGCCGCGGCTGGTTCGGCACGTACTCAGCGCCGTACAACCGCCGGGCCTGATCCCGAGCCGCGTTGATGGCTTGTTCGGACAACGTGGTTGAGTCGGTCCGCATGTAGGTGATGAAGCCGTTTTCGTAAAGGCGCTGAGCGACTTGCATCGCACGCGCCGCGGAGAAACGCAGCTTTCGACCGGCCTCTTGCTGCAGCGTCGAGGTGATGAACGGCGGCGACGGCTTACGCGAGTACGGCTTCTCCTCCACTGTCCGAACAGTGAATTCGCCACGCTCACACAGCTCTTGAAGCGACCGTGCCTGCGTTTCGTCGAGCCGGACCACCTCGGCGTTGAGCGCTCCCGTGGAGGTGAAGTCCTTCCCCGTCGCCACACGTTTGTGGTCGATGGCGCTCAGCGTTGCGGTGAACTCCTGGTCGTCGCCCGGCTTGGCGAACCTCCCCTCGATGTCCCACCAGCCCGCCGAACGAAACGCCATCCGCTCACGTTCACGAGCCACCAAGATCCGAGTGGCGACGGACTGCACTCGGCCAGCCGAGAGCCGGGGCAAAACCTTGCGCCACAACACGGGAGAAACCTCGTAGCCGTACAGGCGATCGAGGATTCGGCGGGCCTCCTGCGCGTCGACCAGACGACGATCGAGTTCACGAGGCGCCGAGATCGCTCGTTCGATCGCCTCCTTGGTGATCTCGTGAAACACCATCCGGCGCACCGGGACCCGGGGGTTCAACACCTCGAGCAGGTGCCACGCGATCGACTCGCCCTCACGATCCTCGTCTGTTGCCAGGTACAGCTCGGTGGCATCCTTCAGCAGGCCCTTGAGTTTTGATATCTGGGCCTTTTTGTCGGGATTCACTACATAAAGCGGTTTGAAGTCGTTGTCGACATCGACGCCTAGTCGAGCCCACTTCTCCTTCTTGTACGCCTCGGGCACCGCGGCGGCGCCCTGCGGGAGGTCGCGGACGTGGCCAATAGAGGACTCAACGTGGAAACCATCGCCCAAGAAGCGGCTGATCGTCCGCGCCTTGGCCGGAGACTCGACTATCACCAGGGGCTTGGACACGGGCATCTAGGTTCGGCGGCTGCGGGGCTTCTGTCAAACGCAGCCGCGTTGCGACCTGTCCGCGTCGTCCGCCGCACGAGCTCCGTGGCGCGCATACAGTCAATCGAGGAAGCCCCTTCCGCAGTTGGCCCTAACGCGCCGGGCACCCCCACTAGCGTCGCTGCGATGCGAAACGCCGTCACCGCCATTTTGGGGATTGATCCAGAGTCTTGGCTCGAAAAGGGCGGCCTCGCCGTCTTGGCCCTCATCGTTTTTGCCGAGTCTGGCCTGTTGATCGGCTTTTTCCTCCCGGGCGATTCCCTGCTGTTCATCGCGGGATTTCTTTCCTCTGACGCTGGCGGAAACGTCCTACCCGCGTTGCCGTTGGTCATGTTGGTGACCGTTGTGGCCGCGATTGCCGGTGACCAAGTGGGTTATCTGTTTGGCAAGCGGGTGGGGCCGTCGATCTTCAATCGACCCGACTCTCGGCTCTTCAAACAGGCCAATGTGAAAAAGGCCCATGACTTCTACGAGAAGAACGGTCCGAAAACGATCGTGCTCGCCCGCTTCGTACCGATCGTGCGCACCTTCGCCCCGATCGTCGCCGGCGTTGCCAACATGGACTACCCGACGTTTCTTCGTTACAACATCGTCGGTGGCGTGCTGTGGGGCGCGGGTGTCACCGCCCTTGGCTACTTCCTTGGCGAGATCGAGTTCGTGAAGAACAACATCGAAGTGGCCATCATCGCGATCGTCGCCGTGTCGCTGCTGCCCGTGGTGCTCGAGTTCGTCAAACATCGCCGCGAATCGGCCGAGTCGAAGAACTCAACCAAGTAGCGAACCGGCCTCAGCGATCGCGGCCAGAGCGATCGCGACAAGCGCTGCTGAACTCAGTCGATCGATCCGACGGGCAACGACC